>CAZCDO010000110.1:0-12979 GCA_964497135.1 uncultured Verrucomicrobiota bacterium | reverse complement strand
CCGGTTGATTTTGCTAAAATCGTTCCAGGAGGAAGCGATCCATAGGGCTGCGGCTGGATATGCCAGCAGGATATAAAGATTGCGCTTGCTCGGACTGAGGGAGAAAAACACGATGACGACGGCGATCCAGGCCAAGAGGCGGCGGTCCTGGGAGCGGACCGAACTCCGGTATTTCCACGCGGCGAAAGCGGCCGGGAGAAAAAGAGCCCAAGGCAGAAAATCGACCGGGAAACAGGTCAGGAAATAGAAGAAGGGTTGCCGATGACCGAGTTCTCCGGCGGCCCGGCCAATGTTTTGGTCGAAAATGAGGTATTTGAAGTAGCCTTCCGGTGCGCCGGTGGCGGCGATGGTCAGAAGCCATGCGGCCGGAAAGAGCGCGGCCAATAAAAGCCCCCAGAGCCAATGCCATCGTTTAAGGGCGGTCGCTTCTCCGGCGGCCCAACTGGAGAAGGCGTAGACGAGCAGAGGGACAAGGAGGGCGACCGGCCCTTTGGCCAGAATGCCCAAGCCCATGCAAGCATAGGCGCCGGCGAACCGCAGATTGGCGCGCCACCCGGTCGGGCCCGCGGTGAAAAGAAGAAATAAGGCAAGCATTTCAAGTCCGCATAGCAATGAATCGATTTGGCCCATGCCGACCTGGTGCCAAAACAGGTAGGTGGTCATCAAAACCAGGACCGCGATGGACGCCACCTCATTTCCATACCAGCGGCGCGCCAGTTGTGTCAGGCACCACAGCGTTATCAGGCCTCCCAACAGGCTGGGAAGCCGGGCAGCGAATCCATTGATTTTTCCGCCGGTAAAAATGGAGGACGCCTGCATTAACCAGAACATCAAGGGGGGTTTGTGTCCGTAGACTTCACCATTCCGGTGGGGAACCAATTGATGGCCGGTATCGCGCATTTCTGCGGCGACATAGGCGTAACGGGCCTCATCGGGTTCCCACAGGTCACGGCGCAGATATTCCCCGCCCCAAACGAGGGCGGCCAAGAGGATCAGAACCGGGAGCCGGGTGAGGTTCGATTTGATGTTCGAGAGCATGAGGGTTACGTTTCCCAGCAGAGGAATAACCATTCGACCGGCCGGCATCCTACAGATTTCTTATTTTGTTGTCGCGCAAAATAAAGAACCATTGAGGTCACGCTGGCGGCGATTGGGTTTTCAACCCGGGCTGATTAGTCTTTAAATAATCGATAAACCTCAATGTGCCCCGATGCGGAGTTGGCAAATCGTGGGTGGACATGAAAAGGATTAATTTGCCCATGGCGTAATAAGCCGGAGAAAACGGCTTGATCAAAGTCAGAATGGCACTGCAGAGTCCGACTGGAACATGGATGAGCCGGGGGGGACGGCCATGATGAGCGAAACAAGCCCGGCAGATGTCGTTCCAAGAAAGATCGTCGGGGCCGCCGAGTTCGATCACCTCGTTTTTTCGGACCAGCACCTCCTCCGCCATCAGAGTGGCCAACTCGCCGACATCGATGGGAGTCGAATAATGGGTTCCCGGTCCGACAATAAAAAGGGGGCCTTTTGCCGCCATCCGCCCCATCTCGGCCAAATCCGAGTAAAAACCGCCCGACCTGAAAATCAACCATTCCAGCCTGGACTTGCGCAATTCATTTTTAAAGAGATATTTCGCTTCCAGCAAGGGGACCCCCAAACGTGCGCCCGCTTCGGCGCCGATGGGTGTGATGATTGCGAATTTCTTGACGCCGGCTTGTTCGGCTTCCCGAAGAAGATTCAAGTTGCCCTGATAATCGACGTCCATATGCGTCATATCGTTCCGCATCCGGGTGATTCCCAGGCAGGAGATGACGAGATCCACTCCGTCGCAGAGGCCCTTGAGTTGGTGGGGCTGTGTGACATTGCACGCCCGGGTTTGCAGGCGGGGATGTACCCAGCCGGTGAATTCCTTCAGGCTGTATCCCAAAGCGGTGACGTGGAGATCCCGACGAAGGAGCCGTTCGATCAAATGGCGTCCCAATTGGCCGCCCGCGCCGGCAATTAAAATATGCATTTCGATTACTCCTGGTATTGAATGACCCATTTCGTGGACGGCAAGTCCAGTTGGATTTCATCCGGATTCGGGGGTAAATGGCCCTTCGTTTCGGCCACTTTTCCCAGGCAGGTGATCGAGTAGGCTGGACATTGATCCAGACCAACGGCCTTCAGGAAACTTTTGGTATGAATCATCGCCGAAACAATCCCCTTGAACTGTCCGTTGATGAGGATGGGATATCGTACAGCGATCAAGCGGGGCTGAATCAAATTGCCATGTCCGGGCTCACTGAGTTGGGGAGCGGGTTTCTCCCGCATTTGGGTCCAGAACGCACTGAGTTCGGAAACTTTTTTCAGGTCAAACCCGACGGCTAGAAAATCCCGCTTGAAATAGACCTGGCGGATGACGAAATTCGTGTCAATCCAAGTGGCCCCGAACACGCCATCGGTTTTTGTCACGAACGGTTGGGCCAAGGTTCGGAATGAGTCCGGGGTGGGGTCCTTCCCGGCCAATTCGCCCAAATCATGAAATACAGTTGAAAAATAATTACTGATTGCGGCGGCTTTCTCGGCTGGACCTGCCTGGAGGGACGAGGTGCCGGCGGAAGCCAGCAAAAGGGCGGCGAGGGGAACGACGAGGTTTCGGATGCGGTTCATGAGGGACTCCTGTGGTTGGGGTTTATTTTGTTAATTCGTAGAGGCCGATATATCCGGCATATTGGGCGACTTTGCGCCATTGACGAAAGGGTGAGGCTTGAATGGCGATTTCGAGTTGGCCTTTGATGTTTTCGCGGATTTCGGGTTGGCTGAAAAGCCAGTACCCGGACCAGGCGCAAAAGGCACCGAAGGCATGGGTGGGGGGAGCGATATCGACGATGACCGCGCGCCCGTTAGGGGCCAGATTTCGCCAGATTTCCCTGAGCGTTAGCTGTTTCAGGTCGAAATTCACATGGTGAAAAAACATCGAGGAAACGGCCCGGTCAAACGTTTCATCCGGGAAAGGGATGGCTTCGGCCAGGGCGGTTTCGAATGCGATATGGGGAATGTGTTGCGCCTTACGCCGGGCCACGGCGATCATGGCTGAAGCGGCATCGATGCCGAGCACGAGGGCCTGAGCGTTGTCGGTCAGCCGATCGGCGATCATTCGGGTCAAGGTGCCGGTTCCGCATCCCACGTCCAGCACCCGTTCGGATCCGGATAATTCAAGACTGCGAATGATTTGGCGTTGGTAGAGACGGTCCGTGCCCAGAGTCATCCAGGGTGCCAGATAATCGTAGATGGCCGCGACATGGCCCAAGGTTCGTCCGCTGGTTACGGGGTCTTCGGCTGGCTGATGGGATAAAATATTATACGGCATACGGCAGGTCCCCCAGATCGAGAACATGAATGAACGATTCCGCGAGCGCCAAGGACTCGGCGGGAGGAATGGCAAGTCCGGCCTCACTGAGGGTTCGGAAGGTCTGGGCCATGTCCCGGATCGCACGGCGTGCGGCGGGAAGAGTCACCTCCGGGATCTCCAAGTGCAAGCGGGCGTCAATGTCCGGTTGCCGTTCCTGAAGTCGCTGAAGATAGGGATGTTGGGTGCTGTGAAGGATGGAGAGAATGTAATTGTGGCGGCATTCCTTGAAATCGCGCGCCAAATCCCGGATGTCATCCAAAATCTGGCAGGCGATCCCGAAATTCAACAGAGCGGTTTTCAACGATTCCTTGCGAAGGGGGGCGATGTGGTTTTCGATGAGGTCCGGCCCTAAAAAAGGGAGATTGAAGAGGAGACCTGTTTTTAAGCGATGAATGGTATTCAGCACATATTCCGGAGGGGGGCGTTCGGTGATGCCCCCTTCCTCGGATGCCTCCTGTGCGGCGCTCGGCAGGAGGACTTGGAGCGATCCGACGGACAGGCGGTTGGCCTCGTCCGGGGTCAGGTTCAATTCCGCGATCGCTTCGTCGAGGATTTGCGTGAGGAGCCGGTCGGCGGCCATGATGGAGACGACTTGCCGCATCACCCGCGATGATCCGGGCATGCGAATGGGGAGTGTTATCTTATCCTCGTTGTCCAGCAGATTGTCGGCGCTGGTGACCCAGAGGCGGAAAAGATAATTAATCCGTCCGTACAGCAGCCGTCGGCGGGGCGCTATGTCCATCAGATGATAAACCGACTGGAATAGGGTTGAAAACAGATTGCGAGACAGGTCGGTCAGGTGGGGCGGTGGGGGATCGAGTCTGACCGTGAATTCAGCGGCGGTTCCCGGATGGGTGCGAATGAGCGAATCGCTCCGCCTCAGCAGATCGGTAACGATCTCCTGCTGTTCCTGAAAAGCGGAGTGAAAAATTCGGATGGACTTCCAGATGGCGATGGTTGAGTTGAACATGGTATGCCTGAATAATCCGGACCCAACGAAAACTTGATCCTGCCTTTCGCCTTAATTATATCAGGTGATCGGATGGGACGGTAGTGGAGTATTCTGAAGATTCCTTAAGTCGGGCCCTGAGTTTAGCGGGACTTATTGACAGCCGAACGATTAAAACCGTATCTTTGAAACACGAGGTGAGAACCATGAACGACCGTGATTTTAAAATGGCCTTGAGCCGGGGCGTGATGATCGGGGATGGGGCGTTGGGGACCGAATTATTGCGGCGACATGATAATCCGATGCCGTGTCCTGAGGCGTTGGTTTTAGATGAGGCGGGCCGGGGGCGGGTGGCCGAAGTCCATCGGGACTATATTGCGGCCGGCGCTCAATTGTTGGAAACCGACACCTTTGCGGCAAATCCCCGGATGCTCGAAGCGTTTGGTCTGGCTGACCGCACAGAAGAAATCAATCGCGCGGCGGTGGCGGTGTGCCGGGCGGAAGCGGGACCCGATCGGTGGGTGGCGGGATCGGTGGGACCCTTGGATTGGGGCTCGGGTCAGGGCGCTTCTGAGTCGGTTTGGCGGGCTTTATTCGCCCGGCAGATGGATTCTCTAGCGGATGCGGGAGTCGATCTATTCATCCTCGAGACCTTCAGTTCGATCCGGGAGGCTCGTGCGGCTCTGGCGCAGGCCTGTTCCTATGGTCGGCCGGTTTGTTTTTGCATGGGGGGACAGGGGTTTACGCGGGCCGGCGGGCGGCGGCGGATTCACGAGATGGCCGCCATGGCCGGCGAATTCGATTTGGCCGCAATCGGGCTGAATTGTTTGATTCCCTATGACATCAGCGAGTTATTGCCCCTCTTGCGCACCGGAACCGACTTGCCTTTGATGGCTTTACCCAACGGCGGGAGTCCCGGGGTGGAACGCGGCGTGGTGGTTTACGATTTGCCGACCGGACAGTTTTTGACCGAAATGCGCCGCTGGCTGGACCAGGGAGTGGCTCTGGTGGGCGGTTGTTGCGGCACCACACCAGACCACATCCGGGCACTGGCCGGTGAGTGCGCCGGCCGAATCCCGGTCCCCCCCGTCCGTTCCGTCTCGACGGGCAAGGTTTCAATGCCTGCTCCGATCGTTCCGAAACCCGCTCCGCCGAATATTCTACGGGAAGCACTTCGCGCCCCGGGGTTTGTCGTCGCGGTTGAAATGCGGGCCGAGTTGAACCCCTCCCTGGCCGCCACGCTGGACCAGGCTGCCGCGCTGGCTGGACGAGTGACCTTTTTCGATGTGCCCGATAATCCCGGCGGTAATCTCGGACGGGACAGCGTGGTGGCCGCCGCCCTAATCCGGGATCGGACCGGTATTCCCGGCATGGCCCATAAAGCGGCAACCCAGTCCAATCTGGTTCAATTGTATTCGCAGTTGGTGGGGGCTTGGGATCTGGGAGTTTCCGGGATTTTAGCCGTGACGGGCGATCCCCCCAGCGTCGGGCCCTTCGACCGCCTGGCGTCGCGGGTAACCGATTTGAAGAGCTCCGTCGATTTTCTGGAGGCGCTCACTCTGCTCCGACGCGGGGAGTTGTTGAATGGACAAATGTTGCGGGAGGCGATGGATTTTGTGGCCGGATGCGCCTTTGCTCCGGGTTTAAACCTGGCGGGCCAGACCCGGTGGCTGGAACGCAAGTTGGCGGCCGGTGCCGAACTGGTCTTCTCCCAGCCGATTTTCACCCGCGACGATTTTTTGAAGGCGAGTGAGGCGTTTCGGAGCGTCGCAGCTCCGGGAATCCGATTTTTACCCGGTCTGTTTCCGCTGGCCGGCCGGAGGCAAGTGTCGTTTTTGCGCTCCGGCAAAATTCCGGGGATTACCATTCCGGATGCGGTGGCCGAACGATTTGAGCGGTATGAGAAGGTGGAGGATCAGGCCCAATGCGGACTGGATCTGGCCCTTGAGATGGCCGCGGACTTCGCGGGAGGCGACGGGATTTATCTGGTGCTCCCCTTCAATGCCCGGCGAATCGAATGGGCCATCCGTATCTTGGATGCATTGCCCACCCCGATTCGAGTTTAATGCTATAACTATAAGGACCCATATGCCCATTCGTTTTTCCACGCCGGTCAAAATTTCCAATGCCGGGTCGACCCGCGCCACCAGTTATGCCTTCAGCAACAAAAGTATTACCCGCAACGGCAAAACCCATGTCGTCTTTCTGAATGCGCCGGCGACGGTCTGCGCGCGCACTTACGATCACACCACTCGGACTTGGGGCGAACCCGTTCTGGTGGGCGAGGGCTATGACAATCATTTGGTGTTCGGTCGATGGAGCGCTCACCATCGATACCCAGGATCGGTTGCATGTCGTTTGCTCCTGCATTCCCGATTCCCGGCGGCATCTCAAGAACTGGGGCGATCCGGCATTGGAAGTCTTTCATCTGCGCCTGGATCCCCGGACCGGAACGTGTGAGGTGACCCCCCTGAGTCCGCCCGATCCTTCGGTGGCGAATTGGTTGCCCACCATATCCCACGCCGGCCCCTTTCAACCCGTCGAAAATCCGGTCATTCTTTATACGCGCGGCGTTCCGGGTGAAGGGTGCAAGGCCCCGGATCTCACGGAAGTCTGGTGTGTCTGGGCCGAGGAAAACACCTGAACCATTACCCCCGGAGGAAAACGCGATGGATTTTTCGGTAAAAGGTTGCAAACGGGCGGGCAGGCTTCGCCACGCTTGCGATTCCGGCTCGATTCTGGCATCTTCTCGGCATGGCTGATCGTCTCACACCGATTTGTAAGACACCTTCTGAAATCCTCGATGACCTGCTGGTCGGTCACAACGAGGCCCTGTTCGGCGGGGCGGAGAAGGGGAAGAAATACCTTCTCAATTTTAGTGCGCGCAGCAACTCGATCCCGAATGCGGTGAAGTTCTTTCTCTACGACCTGCTCGTCGAGGACGCCGTCCGATCCGACGATCTCGAAACCTGTCGGACCGCGGTGACCCGGGCGGCCGACTATCTGCCGGCGGCCCGCTCGGAATTACTTCAGCGGTTCCGTGCCTACACACCCTCGATCCGTCTATTTGAACAGGGGATTGCCCAGGCCCTTGATGACGGCGAATTCGAAGCGGCTCTATCCCTGTGCGACGAGGCAATCGCCCTCGGCTTGGGCAAGGCCTACACGGCCAAGCGGGCCTCGATTGAAAGGATGATCTAACTGTCTCATTCCCCTTGAATTTCGGGGTGATTCTGGCATTATAGCAGGGATGAAATTTATATTTGAACGAGGAAAACCACGCGTTCGGCCGCTCGAATCCGAACGCACAGACGGTTCGGATTGGCTTCGGGTGACGCCCCAAAAACGGATTGAGGCGGTCGAGTTTTTGCGGGCAGATCTCGTGGGGCCGAATTATGCTACACAAAGACTTTCGCGACTTCTTGGCATTACTCGCCAAACATAAGGTCCGGCATCTGGTGGTCGGTGGGTATGCCGTTGCCGTTCACGGGTATCCCCGTTTTACGGGTGATTTGGATGTGTTTATTGCCTTGGATCCACAAACGGCTGAAGCCGTCGCCTCCGCCTTTTATGAATTTGGTTTCTCAAAAGATGATATTGATGCCGGAACTTTTCTCATTCCAAAAAGCATCGTGGAGATTGGGCATGAGCCGTTGAAGCTTCAGGTGATGAACGCCATTTCCGGGGTTGCCTTCGATGCCGCTTATGAGCGGCGACAGATGGTGCGGATCGATGAGATCGAGGTGCCATTCATCGGATACGCCGACTTGATTTTGAATAAATCTGCAACCGGGCGCAGTAAGGACAAAGTGGATGTCGAAGAACTGGAACGTCGCCGAAAATCCCTATGAAATCCATTCTGTCGATTGAAAGGATGATATAACCGATGGATTGGAAGAATCTCACCTTGCGACAGAAAATCGGGCAGACGATGTTGATGTTGCCGGATCGTCCGCTTGAACACCAATTGGGGGGCGGCTCGCTTCCCACTTTTTTTGAACGCTATCCCGTGACCGGTTTTTTTATGGGATGGAAATTATTTGACGGCGTGTCGGATGACCAGAAAATGGCGCATATCCGGGCTGCCGTGGTTGACTATCAGGCGGCCAGCGCTTTGCCCCTCTTGTTTCAAGAAGACTATGAATCCGGCGTGAGTTTGCCGGGAATGACGCCCTTTCCCCGGGAAATGGCGTTGGGTGCGACCCACTCGCCCGAGTTGGCCTATGCGTATGGGCGGAGCGTTGCCTGGGAGGCGCGTTCCGTTGGAGTGCGCTGGGTTCTCCATCCCGTGGCGGATCTCAATATCAATCCCCTGAACCCCGTGACGAATGTTCGCAGTGTGTCAGACGATCCCGACACGGCCATTCAGTTGCTGGCGCGCCAGATTGCCGGTCTACAGGAAAACGGGGTGGCGGCGACGATCAAGCATTTCCCCGGCGATGGCGTGGACAGCCGGGATCAACATCTCACCACCACCTGTAATTCGCTCTCCCTGCAGAACTGGCGAAGCCGCCATGGGCGGGTCTTTCAGGAATTGATCAACCGGGGCGTTGCGGCGATCATGCCGGGCCATATCACCTTGCCCGCCTACCAGCAGGAGCGGATCAACGGCTTTCCTCCGCCCGCCACCTTGTCGAAGGAATTATTGACCGATCTGCTCAAGGGGGAGATGGGATTCAAAGGGGTCATCGTGTCCGATGCCATGACCATGGGCGGATTCCGGGGATGGTATCCGAATCGGCTCGAAGGTGAGATTCAGAGCTTTTTGGCTGGCGTGGATATTCTGTTATGGCCTTCGTATGAGTTCATGGACGAAGTCGAGCGACGCATCCAACGGGGCGCGATTCCCCTGCAACGGCTTGACGATGCCGTTTCCCGGGTGTGGGCTCTGAAGCAACGATTCGGTTTGATGGAGTGCGAGGAACCGTTGGTTCGGTCCCTGGCCGCCGCAGAGAAAGAATCGGTGCTCCAGACGGCTCGCGCCATTGCCGAAACGGCGTTGACGCTCGTGCGGGATCGGAACCGGGCGCTGCCCCTGCGCGCGGGACGGGATCGTAAAATTCTGCTGGTCGGGGTGGTTCCGGTCAGCCGGAAAGGGGGGGACGGAGGATACCAAGGGCTCGAGCATCTTCGGCAGCGCCTGGAACAGCGCGGATTCGACGTGACGCTTCGCCGAAATATCCTGTATGAGACCCAGGGCTGGGAATCGGATGCCCCTGATGTCTATGACCGGATTATCGCCGTGGTCATCAAGACCCCGCATAATCCTTTTGGCCCCCTGCAACTCTGGGATGATGAGGCCCAAACGGCCTGGGGGATCAATGCGATGCCCAAAGAGAAGATCATCGTTGTGTCCATGGGCAGCCCTTATGTGCTCAATGAATATTTCGAGCGCGTGGACACCTGCATCAATGCTTATTCCGGCGACGTGTTCACCCAGGATGCCTTGGTGCGGGCCTTGTTGGGCGAGATCCCGTTTATTGGCCAATCGCCGGTTTCCCTCGAGCGGGGTGATTACGGAGCCGTGATGCCCATTCGTAAATAGGGGAGTGTTTCCCGTTCGAGCGTGCGGTTGAGATCGAACAGCAGAAAACCGGAGGCCCCGGAGCGGCGCAGAATTTGAATTTGCTCGATCGTCTGGGCGGGTGACAGTCGGCTTTCCATGGCCGTGACTCCCAGGCCGGCCATGATTTTGCCCGCCGAGCCGGGCAGGGCCATCTGGGTTTTCATCCAGCGGTTGAATTGATTGGGATCAGCGGTGTAATTCATGGGACAGGCGAAATCGAGATCGCCCAGCCGGAGCCAGGCGCCCCAGTCCTGTCCGATACTTTTAATGCACAGCGGATAATAGCCCCAGACGGCCGCCGATAATTTTAACTCTTTACGGATGCCCTTGATGTCTTGCGCCACGGCGGCCACTAACCGATTGATTTGTTCACAGCGCCAGGCGGTATAGCGTTCCTGGAGGGGGCCGGACTGAACTTCGGCCGGCCAACGGCGGAGGGAATGCCCGATGGAGGCTTCGAATCGCGCCCGGCATCCGGTGCAAAAACAATGATGCGAATCCTTGTAGCGAATGTAATCGAGATGGATGCCGTCAACCGGATACCGGGTGGCGATATCGCGGATTTGGGCGCGCATTAGCGAGAGATTGTCGGCATGGGAGGGACACAGCCAGTCCAGCGGCACACCGGTGTCGGACACTTGAAGCCGGCCTTGACGGCGGAGCCGGTCCCGGACGGAAGCGGGGGCATTTTCCATGCGCCAACAGATGATCCAGGCGTGGACTTCGAGTCCGTTCTTGTGGCCGGCGCGGAGGGCTTGATCGAGTTGATCTCCGTATTTGCGGAATGCATCGGCGGACGGCAGGAGCGGGGCGGCATAGAGTGTTTCCGCGGGTGAACCGCAATAAGGGAAGACGGCCTGAAAACCCGAATCGGCCAGGATCTTGGCGGTCCGGTTCCAGTCGCCGGGATACAATCCGGTTCCGGAGTGGTCCCACACGCCGCGGAATTCGGGGCGGCGCGGTTTTTGGGCGAGCGCCAGGCGGATGAGGAGGGCATCTTGCAGGCGCCGTCCTTCGTCAACGACGGCGGAATATTGTCCGGCGGTTGCCGATCGTTCCATTCTTTCCAGCGCCCGAAGAGGTTCGGGATCGCGGGCCCGGCTGGCGAGGGACCGGGTTTGGCTCAGGGCGGCCGAGGCCGCCTGCCGCCAGACCGACGGATCGAGTTCGCCGCAGAGGGCGAGGAGCATCCGGCTCTTGGCGGCTCCGTCGCCGTCCTGCAGGATATGGGTCATCCAGAATCCGCCGGGAGTTTTAAGCCAGGCGGGTTGGGATTCGGCTGGGCCGGCGGAGGTGTTCCAGCGGGCGATGATACGGGATTGGGGATGGGCGGGGAGAACGGTGAAAATATTGGCGGAAAATTGTTCGATTTGGCGGGGGACTTCGGACGGGGCATTGGCGCCAAAGGTCCAGCCCGACCAAGGGGCCAGGGGTGGGGCCTGACGGTAGCGATCGAGTCGCACATTCATGAGGGCGGCCAGGGCGGGATCGGACCCGTAAAACACGATGAGTTTGCCTCCGGCGTTCCGGTGGCGTTTGAGGGCGCCGAGAAGCGCCGGAGTCGGGCGCGGGGAGTAAGCCAGGATGGCGGTGGAGAAGCCGCGGAGGCCGCCGGCGATGACGTCGTCATCGGTGAGGGTTTTGACGGGTACGCCGTTTTGCGTGATCCATTGGGCGATTCGGCTGGAAAGACTTTGGGCATAGGACCGGTCGGCCGTGGATGCAGCTGAAACCGTGGCTTTGATGACAGCGATGCGGGGATTATCGGCGATGACGGGAAAGGCGGTGGGTGAGGGGGTGGGAGAAGTCTGCAGAGAGGTTCCGCTACGGGTTTTACAGCCCGCCGACAAGACCACCAGAATCAGGAGCGTTCCCAACAGAATCGTGCGCATGGACTTCCTTTAGCACAAAACGAGGAATCTGCGAAGAAAAAGCGGGACCCTGCCTATGGCCGGATGATCCTGTGGTCAATGCGGCAAGGATTTTCGTTATGGCTCTTTCTGCATGACAGTGGGTGAGGGGGATCTTTTTGATTTTGCCATATCCCGTAACGGCGGGCAACATGCCCAGCCCTCCCATTTCAGTTGGGGAGGGACGGAGTGCCGACCTCCGCTGCAGAAAGAAATGCCTGATAATCATACCCTGCTCTGGCGGATTCCCCCTCTCTCCGGCCCTCCTCCTCGCCGGGGGGAGGGAGGAGCAAAAAGCCACCGGAAACTTCCGCAAACATCTACTCATTTCCCCAATAATGACCTTAGTTTCATAAGTTTGCTCCGCCGGCTGATGGCGGTGGAGTCGCTGCGAACAAGGATCTTAACCTTGCGGTACTCTGCGAGAAACTCCCCTGCCGGCCAGCCAGGGGCCAATCACCCACACTTATTCAGAATGAACCCATAAACAAATTGGATCTCGGTCGGGCGTCCCGCACGACCATGACGTGTAGGAGCAATTAAGACGCCAATCCTCAAGGACCGCCCCAACAAGGATAACGCCCTGTTGTCCGGTTCTCTAGCCGCCCTACATGAGGGTGGCCAACTGTCCGCTTTTGAATGCTCCACGAGAAGATGCCGAGAAGATGCTTGCTCAATTTTGGGCGGATTCGTAGAATTGAACCATGAAAACAACCGTTGCCATTTTAAAAACATCGCCTGCCACGGTGTTGGACGATACGCATCGCCTCATGAATCTGGCCGGCTATCAGTCGGTCATTTCACCGGATGCCGATACGGCCCTGAAAATCAACATCTCCTGGCACTTTTTTTATCCCGCCAGTTCCACTACGCCCTGGCAACTGGAAGGGGTCATCCGCGCCCTGAAGCGGGATGGCTATAAGTCCGAATTGATCCATGCCTGCCATAACCGGACCGTGGTGATCGATGCCCATCTCGGGGAGCGTGAAAACAAGCAGATCAATGTCATCCAGGCGCACGGCTTGCGCAATGTCCATCTCTACGAGGGTGAGGATTGGATTCATGTCCGAGAGGCGGTCGGGGATCTGGCGGATAAATTCCTGGTCCGGAACAAGGTCTATCCCGATGGGTTCATGCTTCCCCGCCGCGTCATCGGCGAA
>CAZCDO010000109.1:0-13047 GCA_964497135.1 uncultured Verrucomicrobiota bacterium | reverse complement strand
TGCCGATGAACGCGGTGTCGACATGGATCTGTTCGAGGGTGAAGCGGGTCATGGGGCCGACAAAGGTTTGGGAGAGACGGCGCAGTTCCCCGCCGACGAGAATGACCGCGGGCCCGCCGGCGGCGAGGGCGCCGGCGACGCGCAAGGAGTTGGTGACGACGGTCAGGTCGGTTCGCGCGGCGAGGAGGCCGGCGAGCGCGAGAACGGTACTGCCGCCATCGAGGAACAGGGAGTCATTGGGCTTGACCCATTGCAGGGCGGCCTCAGCGATGGCCTGTTTTTCGGAGGCGGCGATCGAAGTTTTATCGTCGAAAACGGGTTCCGCGAGCATGGTGTCGAGTCCGACGGCGCCGCCGTGGACGCGTCGGACTTCTCCTTGCGTCTCGAGCTGGGCGAGATCACGGCGGGCGGTGGCAGCGGAAATCTGGAGGATCCGGCAGAGGTCATCGACGCGGATGATCCGGTGTTCCCGGAGAATGTGCCGGAGTTTTTCGAGGCGTTCGGGCGCCAGATCGCGTTGTTCGTTTTTGCTCATATCGAAAAGACTTCAATCAAAAACAATCAAATATAATCACAAATGTTCTGGGAGGGCAATCCCCATTTTTTTGGGGGGGCTTCGGAGGGGGTAACTGCGATACTGATTCGGTGTCGTCCGCTCAAAAAAACGCGGCTTCGATGGGTTCCGGTGCGGCTTTCGCCGCACCGGTTCAATCAACTCCGCCTGATGCAGGGTCTTTCTTGCCGTCTCCGGACTCGACGGCAGATGAAACATCCGCCGCAACACCTGCGCGATCCGTTTGATCCCGAATTTCTGGTTCCGCCGCTTGATCTCGACGATCTGCTCCCGGATCGCCGCACGCACCCCCGGCGTCCCCGGCTCCTTCCGGGAGGCCGGCCCCTTGGCTGGAATCCCTTCTTCCAGGTGGAGCCGCACGGCTTTCCGTTTCTTCTCATAGGGCACCCCCCGACCGCGCGTTCGCGGTTTTGACCCGGTTTTTGCCTCGGCCAGCGCGCCTCGCCCCCCCCCCTTTTTTTTCTCTCTCCCCAGAGGGGGAGATTCCCTTTCAGTCCCCCTTCTCCTCACCCCTTATAAAAAAAATTAAAAATTTACAATCAAATGATTGACGTGGGTGGGAGCAAGTGCTAGAAATTAAAGGCAAAAGGCAACAGGTGTTGCAAGGTGATTACAAGTGTCGCCAAAAAACACAGAAGAAACACAGGAACAGGGCGTTAAACCGGCGGAGATTACTCCGGCGCGGGTGGGCCTTTTTATCGGTGTTTTCAATCATGCGCTCGACTCCAAGAAGCGTTTAACGATTCCTTTGGAATGGCGCGGGCAGGTGGGTGAACCGGAAAGTATGTTTGTGGCCCCGATTCACGGCCAATGTCTTTACGCACTGGCGGCACGCGAGATGATTCGGCGCCTGAACGCGAATCGCGGGCATTCGGTGACGGATCCCGATTTTGCCGTGGCCGATCGGATTCTCGGGTCGCAGGCGGAATTGATTGCCTGGGATAGCCAGGGCCGGATTCGACTCCGGGACGATTTGCTGGCTCATGCGCAACTGGCGGACCAGGTGGTGCTGGTGGGCGCATTTGATCGGATCGAATTATGGAACCCCCGGGCTTGGGAGAAAAATCGCGCCTCAGAGGAGGGCGAGCCCGGGGATGCGGCGCGCCGATTGGGATTCTAGCAAGCCGCCGGGTTTGGGCGGCGGTGGAGGTAGGTGGGGCCATGAAATGGTCAGGTGTGTCTTTCTTTATGCGGATGACGGGTTGTCTTTCGGGCGGCCCCGGGGTGCATTGGCTCAGCGTGCCGGAACAGAAAAAAGATTCGTTTTCCGACATTCTGGAGTTGAACACGATCGGGCGGCGGCCCCTGCGTATTTCCAGCACCGTCGTCAAGGAACCGGGCGTTCCGGTGTCGGGGAGGCCGGCCCATGCACCAATCCGTTCTGGTCGATGAGGTTTGGGAGGGGCTTGCGCCCCGGGCCGGAGGTCGTTACATCGACGCGACGGCCGGGGGGGGCGGGCATACCCGGAGTTGGCTGGAGCGGACGGGGAGGGCGATCGAGATTTTGTTGGTGGATCGCGATCCGGCGGTGGCGGTGACGGTGGGGGAAGCGTTGCGCGAGTGGCCGGGCGCCTGGCGCCTGACGATCGGCAACTTTGAACGGGTGGAGGAACTGGCGACGGCGGCGGGATTTACGGCGGTGGACGGCATTCTGTTCGACTTGGGGTTGTCGTCGAACCAGTTGGACGATCCTGCGCGCGGGTTTAGTTTTCAAACGGACGGTCCTCTGGATATGCGGATGAACTTGGAGCAGGGCCGGACGGCGGCGGATCTGGTGAATGAGTTATCGGTGGAGGAGTTGGCGGATGTGTTCTGGCGCTACGGCGAGGAAACGGAATCGCGGGCGATCGCCCGGGAGATTGGCCGGGTGCGGACGGGGACGCCGTTTCGGAGCACCGCGCAACTGGTGGAGGTGATAGTGCGAACCAAGCGGGGCCGCCGTCGGATCCATCCGGCAACCCAGTGTTTCCAGGCGTTACGAATCGCCGTCAACGGCGAATTGACGGCCCTGGAGCGGGGGTTGGAAGGCGCGTTACGCTTGTTAAAGTCCGGCGGGCGGGTAGCGGTGATTTCCTTCCACAGCCTGGAGGATCGGCGGGTCAAGCAGTGTTTGGCCCGGCATGCGGGGCGGTGGGAGTCGTTACAAGCCGGTGGTCAGGCTTGGGTGGGAGAGATACCTTCGGTGCGTCTGGTGACGCGGAAACCACGGATTCCGACCGATGAGGAAAGCCGGCAGAATCCCCGCGCGCGTTCGGCGAAATTAAGAATAGCGGAAAGGATGGATTGAATCATGGCACGCAAAAATCGTAAAAAAAGCGAACAGGGATTTCTTTTTCCCGTTCCCCTGACGGTGATCCTTTTGGCGGTGACGCTACTGGCGCTCTTCCATATTTGTCTTAAAGCCCGTGCCGATGCTCTCGGCCGTGAAATCAAGGCGTTGGAGGCGCGCCGGGTGGTTTTGCGGGACCAGCTTAAAAAAGTGGAGGGCGACTGGTCCCTCCTGCGTTCCCCGGCGCGGGTTGAAGCCGCCCTGCGGGAACACGGCCTGGTAATGGCCTGGCCCCGCCGGGATCAGATCGTCCGCATCATTTGCGCGCCCGCCTCAGGGCGGGTGCGTCGCCTTGAACCGACGCAACCCCTGCAATATGCGCAAATCCAGAAAGTCGTAATGAATGACTGACCGGGATCGAAACATCCGCTTGGAATGGCTGGCCCTGGTCCTGGCCTTCGCCTTCGCCGGATTAGTGGTTCGATTGGTGTATTTGCATCTATTGACGGATGAAACGATGCGTCAATCGGTGGAGGAGAAAGGGACGATCGTCAAGCCGATCCTGACCGGTCGCGGCCGGATTCTCGAGGGCAGTAAAGCGGGCAATATTGTGGCGTTGAATGTGGGGATGCGCGATCTGTGCGCCGATCCGGCGTTGTTGATCAAGAGTAACTTAACCGGGCAGGTGGCGACCTCGTTGGGGGCTATGCTCGGGATGGCTCCGGAAGAGTTGAGAATCCGGTTGAACCAGCCGGAGAAACGGTTCACCTATCTGGCCCGTCAAGTTCCGGATGATTTGGTGAGTCGGGTCTTGGAACTCAAAAGCCCGGGCATTTTTACGCGGGAGACCACCTTGCGGCGATATCCGCAAGGGGGCACCATGTGTCATGTTCTGGGTTTTTCGAATGTGGAAGGGGTGGGGTCGGCCGGGGTGGAACTGATTGCCGATAAATATCTCAAAGGGTCGCAGGGTTTTTTGGAAAGCCGTCTGGATGGACGGCGTCGGGAGATGTACGGTTGGCGGGTTCAGGACATTCAGCCCCAGGAGGGGGCGGATGTTTATTTGACCTTGGACGAGAATGTCCAGTACATGGTTGAGACGGCCTTGGACCGGGCGATGGAGAAACACCGGGCGCGCGGCGCCTGGGCGATCGTCCAACGCATCCGGACGGGGGAGATTCTCGCCCTGGCCAACCGGCCGAATTTCGATCTCAATGAGTACCGCACCGCCCGTTCCGAACAGATGTTGAACCGGGCGATCGGTTATGTGTATGAGCCCGGTTCGACCTTCAAGGTGGTGGCGATTGCGGCCGCGCTGAACGAGGGGGTTGTGACGACCAATACGGTGTTCAACACCGAAAATGGACGTTGGTCGTACATGGGTAAAATTCTCCGGGATTATCATTCCTATTCCCAACTCACGGTGTCGGATGTGTTTAAAAAATCCAGCAATATTGGTGCGGCGAAAATCGCGATTCAACTCGGCAATGAGCGGTTTTATCGGTATCTCAAGGAGTTCGGTATCGGCCGCAAGAGCGGATTGGATTTGCCCGGCGAAGAGGCGGGATTGTTGACCCCGCTGGAGCGGTGGTCCGGCATCAGCTCATCGCGGATCGCGATCGGACAGGGTGTTGCGGTGACCGCCCTGCAGATGCTGGGGGTGGTGAATGCCGTGGCCAACGACGGGTTCCTGATGAAGCCCTATTTGATCCGACGGGTGGTGGCGAAGGACGGCACAGTGCTTTACAAGGGCGCTCCGGAAGTTGTCGGACGCCCGATTCGCGGGGATACGGCCCAAAAGATGCGGGACCTGATGGCCCGTGTGACCGAAGCCGGCGGGACCGGCACCAAGGCGGCGATCGAGGGCTACCGGGTGGGCGGTAAAACCGGGAGCGCCCAGAAACCGATGGCCGGCGGGTATTCCGAAACCGATTACATGGCCACGTTTGTGGGATTTCTGCCGGTGGAAGATCCGGAAATCAGCATCATCGTGACATTGGACGAGCCGCAACCTTTACACACGGGGGGCATCGTAGCGGCCCCGGTTTTCAAGGAAATCGCCGAGCAGGCGGTACGGTATCTGGACCTCTCGCCATCAGTGCCGGTGGGGTTTGCGGGACCGTGAGGAATGGAGTTGGTTATTACCGATGAATATGGCGGCAAGAACGATATCTTTGGACGAATTGGTCAAAGCCCTAGACGGAGCGACGGTCCGGGGTGCGGTGGATGGTGCCGTGACCGGGCTCGCGTACGATTCGCGTCGGGTTCGGCCGGGTTACGTGTTTATTGCCCTGGCCGGGCAGTTAGCCGATGGGCATGAGTTTGTCGAAGAGGCCATCAACCGCGGCGCGGTGGCGGTGGTGGCTGAGCGCGAGGTCCGGGTTCGCCGGGAAACCGTGTTGATTCGGGTGGCCGATAGCCGAAGGGCGCTGGCCCGTCTGGCCAGTCGTTTTTACCAGGAACCGAGCCGGCGGCTAAAGACGGTCGGCGTCACCGGAACCAATGGGAAGACCTCGACGACCTTTATGGTCCGGTCCCTGCTGGGATCGGTCGGCCCCGCTCCGGGTTTGATCGGGACGGTCCAGTACATCATTGGGGAACGCCTTTTACCGGCGAGCCGGACAACGCCGGAATCGCTGGATTTACAGGAGATGTTCGACCAATTGATCCAGGCGGGGATTCCCTCCGTGGTGTTTGAGGTATCTTCGCACGCGCTGACCCAACACCGGGTTGACGAGGTCTGCTTCGATGTCGGGGTGTTCACGAATCTGACTCGGGATCACCTCGATTATCACCAGACGATGGAGGCGTATTTCGAGGCCAAGCGGGAACTGTTTCGCATGCTGGGTCGGCAGGGAAAAAAAGCGGCGGCCGTGGTCAATGCCGACGATCCCCGCGCATCGCTGCTATGTGCCGACATCGATCCTTCGGTGAACGTCGTGACGTACGGGCTGAAACCCGGCGCGAGCATCCAGGCCGAGGAGATCGGGCTGTCCGCCGCGGGAAGCCGGTTTCGTCTGGTCACACCGTGGGGGACGGGGGAGGCGCGGCTGGGTTTATTGGGCCGGTTCAACGTATCGAACGCGCTGGCGGCGGCGGGGGTGGCGGGGGTCCTGGGGATGCCCTTCGACCGGATTATCGAGGGCTTGGCGCACATGCCCCAAGTCCCCGGCCGGTTGGAACTGGTTTCGGATGAGCGGACGGGATACCGGGTTTTTGTGGATTACGCCCACACCGATGACGCCCTGACGAATGCGCTTCAGACCCTGCGCGAAATTACGACCGGGCGGCTCCTGGCGATTTTTGGATGCGGCGGTAACCGGGATCGGAGCAAACGTCCCTTGATGGGGACCGTGGCGTCCCGGTTGGCGGATTATTCGATTTTGACATCCGACAATCCGCGTAAGGAAAACCCGCAAACGATCCTCGACGAGATCCGCGCCGGTTTTGAACCGGGATCGGCGGTCGAAGTGGTCGAGGATCGGGCGCGGGCGATCGCCCGCGGATTCGAGCTGGCCCGGCCGGGAGACAGTGTATTGATCGCCGGCAAGGGTCATGAGAGCACCCAGGAATTTGAAAACACGATTGTCCCGTTTGACGATCGACAGGTGGCACGGGAGTTGTTGCGATGAAAATCCGCAGGACTATCCCGCCGCTTGCGCGGCCGGACTATCCGCGCGGAATCGGGCAGCGGTTCCCGGGCGTGGAGAAGCCGGGGGGGAACGGCGGCGGCCGACGGCCGCACCGATCCCGGATTTCGGAAGATAGCGGCAGAAGGAGCACAACCATGGTCAGATTCAATCCTGAAGAGTTGGCGCGGTGGAGCCGGGGCGAATGGATTCCGCATTCGCCGGCGGAGGTATGGGGCATCACCCAGGACACCCGGGCGTTGACTCCCGGCGCCTTGTATGTGGCGTTGGAGGGGGAACGGTTTGACGGCCATCAATTTTTGGACCAGGCCTTTGAACGGGGGGCCGCCGCCGCCTTGGTGCGGCGCGACAATCCGTACCTGCCCGAATCCCCGACGCGTCCGTTATTGGCGGTGGACGATCAGGCCGACGCGCTCCAGGCGATCGCCGCCGCCTACCGCCGCCAGGTTGCGATTTCGTCCATTGCGGTGACTGGCAGTGTTGGAAAAACCACGGTGAAGGATTTGATCGCCGACCTGCTGAGCGCCCGGTTGCCCACCGCGCGAACCCGGGGTAATTTTAACAACGCCATAGGCGTTCCCTTGAGCGTTCTGGGTTTGCGTCGCTCCGATGAAGCCGGCGTGTTCGAAGTGGGGATGAATCATCCCGGCGAATTGATGCCGCTCTGTCAGATCGTATTACCCAACTGGGGGGTGATTACGGGCATCGGCCCGGTCCATATCGAATTTTTCGATTCGATCGAAGGGATTGCGTTCGAAAAGAGCGAGGTGTTGAGGTCTTTGCCTGAAGAGGGAACGGCGGTTTTAAATCGCGATTGCCCCTTCTTTGAAATTCTCGCGGCGCAGGCGCCCGGGCGAGTGTTGACCGTGTCGCTGGAACAGGAAGCCGACTATCAATGTCTGGAATCGGCGATGGGTCCGGCCGGGATGACCGCCCTGATCCTGGAGCGGCGGACCCAGGAACGCCACGAAATTTTCATTCCCTTGATGGGCCGTCATCACATTGCCAATGCGATGCTCGCGATTGCGGTTGCGCGGGGGCACGAGGTGGCCTGGCGCGAGATCGTGGATGTTTTGCGCCGGTTTAAATCGGCGCCCATGCGGTGGGAACGGCAGGTCGTGGGGTCGGTCACGTTCATCAATGACGCCTACAATGCCAATCCCTTGAGCATGCGGGCGGCGATCGAAGCATTTCAGGCGGGCCCGGGATCGGGGCGCCGCTGGTTGGTGTTGGGGGGGATGCTGGAACTGGGCCGTTACGAGGAAGCAGAACATCTGGCGCTGGGCCGTTTTCTGGCCGCTCACCCTTGGGCCGGTGTCATTACGGTGGGTGAATTGGGTGAAACCGTGGCTGCGGGCGCCGAGGCGGCGGGATTTCAGGCGACTTCGCTGTTTGCGTGTGAAGAGGCGGAGCAGGCGGCCGCCATTTTACGGGAACAGGTGCGGCCCGGGGACCAGGTGTTGATGAAAGCGTCACGGGGGATTCGGCTCGAAGAGGTGCTCCTGGCCTATCGGACCCGGGACTGGGTGCCCGCGGCCGTTCCAGCCTGATTTTCGGGGAATGCCAGCGCGCGAATGAAGGATGAGAGGAGTCGGAGCGGACATGTTGTATTATTTGTCGGAATTGACGGAATGGTATTCTCCCCTGCGGATTTTCAAGTATATCACCTTCCGGGCATTGGGTGGGGCCGCGACCGCATTTCTCATCAGTCTGGTGGTTGGACCCTGGTTGATTCGCCGTTTGCAAGACCTGCGGATCGGCCAATTCATCCGGAAAGAGGAGGCCCCGGGCCTGCATGTTCTGCACGGCAAGAAGCAGGGGACCCCGACGATGGGAGGGTTGCTGATCCTGCTGGCGGTGACGGGGGCGACGTTGTTGTGGTCGAACCCCAAAAGCATGTTCATCCATCTGACCCTGGCCACGATGCTGGCGATGGGGGCGATCGGATTTCTGGACGATTATGCCAAACTGCGGGGGAAAAGCGCGAAGGGGATCAGTGCGCGGCGGAAATTATTATTACAGGTGACATGGGCGGTGGGGATGGTGAGTTTGCTGCAGATTTTGCCTGAAACTCGCGATTGGGTTGGAGAACTTTGGGTGCCGTTTCTGAAGACACCGGCGGCGGCGGGCCTCCCGATTCCCCTGGTGTATCTCTTGCTCGGGTTGGTCTTGGTGGGAGCTGCCAATGCGGTTAATCTGACAGATGGTTTGGATGGTTTGGCGATCGGTTGCAGTGGTTCGGTGGCGCTGGCCTACCTGGTGATGTCGTATACCGCCGGACATGTGCTGTTCGCCGAGTATCTACGGGTTCCGTACGTGGCGGGCAGTGGGGAACTGGCGGTTTATTGCGGATGCCTGCTGGGTGCGTCTCTCGGCTTTCTGTGGTTTAATTGTCATCCGGCGAAGGTCTTCATGGGCGACACCGGCAGCCTGGCCTTGGGAGGCGGCATCGCCATGGTGGCGATTTTGATCCGGCAGGAAATCGCGTTGATTCTGGTGGGTGGCGTTTTCGTGATGGAGGCCCTGAGCGTGATTCTGCAGGTGGCCTCCTTTAAACTGCGGGGCAAACGAATTTTTCTCATGGCCCCCATCCATCACCATTTCGAATTGCGCGGGTGGAGCGAAACGCAGGTGACCATCCGATTCTGGATTCTCTCGATTTTATTTGCCCTGTTGGGCGTGGCGACTCTGAAAATCCGCTGAGGAATAGGTGAATTTAAAGTCGATTATTCCGCCGGGTGCCGCAGTCCTGGTGCTGGGGTTGGGCCGTAGTGGACGGGCCGCGATTCGGCTTTTGCAGGCGCGGGGGTACGTCGTTCGCGCGGCCGATGCGGGCGTTACCCCGGATTTGACGGGTACGGCGGAAGCGTTGAGGGCCGGGGGGATCCCCGTCCAACTGGGGCCGGCTTCACCCCTGCCGGGCGATGCGGTGGCGGCCGTGATCAGTCCGGGCATCGCCCCCGATTCGGCTTGGATTCAGCCGCTCGTCCAGGCGGGCATTCCCCTGATGGGTGAATTGGAGATCGGCTGGCGGGAATTGAACGCCCCGGTTTTGGCGGTGACGGGCTCCAGCGGAAAAAGCACGTTGGTGAAGTTTTGTGCCGACACTTTAAACGGCGCCGGGCTTCGCGCTGTTGCGGCGGGGAATTATGGGACGCCCTTGAGTGAAATTGCGATGGATACCCGGCCGTGGGATTGGGTGATAGCGGAGGTCAGTTCCTTCCAGTTGGAAACCACGAATGCCTTCCGGCCGCGAATTGCCCTGTTGTTGAATCTGCATCCGAACCATCTTGACCGGCATGGAACGATGGACGCTTACCGGGCGGCTAAAATGCGATTGTTCCAGTCCCTGGGGGTGGGGGATTATGCCTTGATCCCCGACGACCTGGCCGACTCTCTTCCGACCCCGCCGGGCGTCACGCGAATCACTTTTGGATTGGGGGCGACCGCCGACTGGCGATTTCAGGAAGGGATCGTGCGGGGGGGGGCGACCGCCATCGATTTCCGCAAATCCCCCTTTGATAACCCGGTGCTGGGTTGCTCGGCGGCGGCGGCGGCGGCCGCGCTGACGCTCGCCGGAGTTTCAGCGGAGGAAATCGGCGCGACCGCAAAGCGATTTGAGCGCCTGCCGCATCGGCAGCAACCCGTGGCGGAAATCGACGGGATTTTCTTTGTCGACGATTCCAAGGCGACGACGCTGGCGGCACTGACGGCAGGGCTGGAAATGGCTCCGGGGCCGGTGCGGTTGATTGCGGGGGGCCGGCTCAAAGAGACGGACTTAAACACGCCCAAAATAATGCTGGCAAAGAAAACGGCGGGAGTCTATCTTATTGGCGAGTCGGCGGAGGTTTTGGAAAAGGCCTGGTGCAAGACGGTGGTCTGCCGAAGGTGTGGAACATTACAGGAGGCGGTTGCACAAGCATGGCAAGAGGCGCGGACCGGTGAAACGATTTTGCTCTCTCCCGGATGTGCCAGTTTCGATCAGTTTCGCGGTTACGATGACCGCGGGCAATGTTTTACGGGTTTAATTCAACAACTGAACAGTAGAGGCCGGAAATGAAAAAGTCATGGGTTGTCGGTATCATCGTTGGCGTGCATGTAGTGGGAATCGGTGCGTTGGTTTTGATGCCGGGTTGCGGAACGACACGGTCCAAATCGGTTGGGGCGCCCCAGCAACCCGTGATGCCTCCGACCACTCCCGTGGTGGAGCCGGTGGTGAAACTGCCCGAGCCCCTGCCCGCTTCGATTCCCGAACAGCCGGTCGTGGCCCAGGTCCCGGTCAAGGCGGAACCGAAATATTATGTCATTAAATCCGGCGATAGTCTGGCCCTGATCGCAAAGCGTTTTAATGTCAGCGTCAAGGATATCGTGTCGATGAACCACATTGCCAATCCGGGTAAAATCAAACCCGGCCAGAAACTGCTTCTGCCCGACTACGTGGACCTGTCCGCCAAAGAAGTGGCGCGCAAGTCGGTTGCCAAGCCGGCGGTCAAGGCGGCACCGAAGTCATCCCGTCCAAAAGCGGTTGCCGGTGAAGGGGAATATATCGTCAAGTCCGGTGACATGTTGTCCTCGATTGCCTATCGGCAGGGAACGTCAGTGCGGGCGTTAAAGGATGTGAATAACCTGACGAGCGACCGGTTGCGGGTCGGTCAGAAGCTGGTGTTGCCGAAGGGCGCCGCGCCCCGTTCGGCGGATGAACCGACGGTTCAAGCGCCCGATTCCGAACCCCTTCAGCGGGAAGCGCCCGAAGTGGTCGAGCCGCCGATGATGGGGGCGACGGATCTCCCGGTTGCGGTTGGCGGATCGGCGTTGACGACTCACATGGTTGAGCCGAATCAGAATTTAAATGACATCGCCATGATGTACGGGGTTCGGGTCGATGAGTTAATGAAGGCCAACAATCTGTCTTCCGCTGAAGTCAAGGCCGGTCAGATGTTGAAGATTCCGTCCGCCGGGCAATGATGCGAGCCCGAGTCCCCGGACTGATCGTCGCGATTGTGATGATTCTGCTGGTGCTGGGAATCGTGGTTCTGGCCAGCGCCAGCAGTGTCCGGGGTGAGACCTATTTTCTGGATGCCCAGTATTTTCTCAAGCGTCAATTGATCTGGTTGGGCGTTGCCCTGTTCGTTTGCGCCCTGTGCGCCCGGATCGATTACCAGGTCTGGCGCAAGCTGGCTTTTCCCATCGGGTTGTTGTCGATTTTTCTCCTGGCGATTGTGCTGATTCCGGGGGTTGGGGTGCGAATTGGGGGAAGTCGGCGCTGGTTGCACTTGGGGCCGGTGAGTCTGCAACCCTCCGAGGCCGCCAAACTGGCGGTCGTCATTTTGTTTTCCGCCTGGATGGCCTTGGTGGGGCCGCGGATGCGAAACTTGAAGGAAGGCCTGTTTCTACCGTTGCTGGCCTTGGCCCTTTTTTGTGGGTTGATTTTTCTGGAGCCGGATTTCGGAACGACAGCCTTGATTGGAATGGTCGGGCTGTTGCTCTTGTATCTGGGGGGAACCCGGCTTTGGTTGCTGGGTATTATTGGAGCTTTGGGGATTGCCGGTTTTGTGGTGGCCGTGATCCACGATCCGGTCCGGTTGGGCCGGGTTCTGGCTTTTCTGCGGCCCGATTTATATCCCGCCGTGGCCTATCATTTGGGGCAGTCGAAGGATGCCTTTTCACTCGGCGGATTTGCCGGCCGGGGTTTGGGCGAAAGCATCCAGAAACATTTTTATTTGCCGGAAGCACACACCGATTTCATTCTGGCGATCATCGGGGAGGAATTGGGAGTGATCGCAACGGTGGGGGTGGCCCTGTTGTTTCTGGGATTGATGGCCTGCGGTTTTTTTGTCGCCCGTCAGACACCGGACCCCTTCGGCCGCTTCCTGGCGGTGGGCATTACCTTAATGCATGTGATCCAGGCCGGCATCAATATCGGTGTGGTTACCGGGGCGGGACCGACCAAAGGCATTCCCCTGCCGTTCATCAGTTACGGCGGATCCAGCCTGATTATCGCCCTGGCCGGCGTGGGGATTCTGGTCAATATTGCCCGGAAAACACTGGCGTTCGAACGGGATGACGGGGCGGACTTCGAACGGGACTCCGCAAAGATTTAACCCCCCTTCGGGGCTCCTGGCATGGTTGCGGAGCCGGATACCTGATCGGGCACAAAAAAAGGCTGGAGCAAAAGCTC
Organism: uncultured Verrucomicrobiota bacterium; assembly: GCA_964497135.1. Lineage (GTDB taxonomy): Bacteria > Verrucomicrobiota > Kiritimatiellia > CAIKKV01 > CAIJXV01 > CAIJXV01. Next base: position 376 of record CAZCDO010000109.1, on the reverse strand, counting down.
CAGCCTTTTTGGAAACACATCGCGAGGACGACTTACCAGTCGCGCCCGCCGCGATCATCATGACGGAATCCGCCTTCGCGAGGTCCCCGCGAGGGCCGGCCGCCGCCGCCACCTTCACGAGGAGGCCGGAATCCGCCACCGCCACCACCACCGCCGCCGCCATACCCGCCCCCACCACCGCTGGGACGATCTTCGCGGGGACGCGCTTCATTGATGCGCAACCGACGCCCCTGGAGTTCGGTATCATTCAAATTATTGAGGGCCGCTTGGCCTTCCGCTTGATTGGGCATGACGACGAATCCGAATCCGCGGGATTTGCCGGTCATTTTGTCCATGACGACGGACACTTCAGAAACGGTTCCATGAGCCGAAAAGG
>CAZCDO010000108.1:6727-13139 GCA_964497135.1 uncultured Verrucomicrobiota bacterium | reverse complement strand
TGGCACCATAATGAAAATGGCGGCTCCCTGGACGCCGCCATGGACAAGCTTATCCGAATCATGCTACGATTGGAACCTTTCGAAAAGTGATTAGCGAGGACCCTCCATATGCCCCCAGCAACAACGGATAGCCGCTTTCCAACCCTCTCTCCCGCGCAATGGAATGATGTGCGCAAGACGCATGCGCAATTCTGCTCTCCGGCGGGACTGGGGCGCCCGCTCGGAATTTTCCCCTACGCGTTTTCCCTCCCGGATGCGGCCGATCTGACCGGGCCGGGACCGGATATCCACCTGGCAGGAACCATGGAACGGGTGCCGGCTTACGATGCCACAATTCGTGATTCGATTGAGAATGCCGGGAAACTCATCCAATCGAAACACCGGCACGACAGCTTTCCCGTGGTCTTCATACGGCGAGGGTTTTACGGTCATTCTCAACGATTGGCCGAACCATTTGGCGCGACGGTGGAACTGGAGGGGGAAGGCGGACACCAGTCGGCCCAGGCGTGGCCCAGCATCCATTCCATGAGCGAGGTCGCCCAGCTCAAGCTCAAGCCGGTCAAAGAGTGCCACTGGCTCTCGCAAAGCACGAAAGTCCTGCAATACTTCATGGACAGCACGGCCGGCCAGTATCACATTCCCCACATGGTCACCACCGGTCCTTGCGATACGGTGAATTATGCCACCGGCTCGACCCTTTTCCTGGAAAGTCTTTACACCCACCCCCGGGAAGTCCACCAGCTCCTGCGCATGGCCACGGACCTCATCATCGAGCATATCCTCGCCTGCAAAAAAATCGCCGGCGACCGGTTGATCGCCGACCATACCTACCTGCTGGACGGCGGCTACTGCATCTGCTCCGAGATTCGATCCCAGTTCAGCGCCGAACACTACGAAGAGTTCGAAGCCCCCTATCTCAAGGAAATCGGAAAGGCCGTCGGCAAACTCCACATCCATGTTTCCGGCCCCATCGAACAGTCTGTTCCGGCGACCTTGCGAGATCCGAATATCACCCACTACAAGTTCTGGCTTCGGGACTGCAATCTTCAGCGGGTCAGCGAGTTAGTCGGAAACCGGGTCTCCATGGACTTCTTCTGCAACGACTGCATGCCGCAGATCGGCTTCACGGATTCCGTCGATTTTTTCAAATACATCTTCCTGAACGTCCGGCCGGAAACGCGGTGGACCATCCCCCACACCTGGTTTGCGGGGATCTACCCCGCCCACCCCATCGCCTGGACCGATGCCTTCAACCTGGCCTATGACGAATTGGACCGGCAAGGAACACTCCCAACCCAAGTCCGCGCCTTCGGCCGGTTCCAGTAGCTTCCGCCCAAATTCGAGCTCGGTCATTCAAGGATGATCGCATGCGCCGTACGGATAAAAAAGCTTTTGCACTCGGCCCATTGGAAAGGAACCCGCATTCTGGGCAGGGGCTCCGCTTCGGCGTCATCGAAATAGGTCAAGCTCTTGAGAATGTGATAGGTGTTGATGCGATCGGCTCCATACTTGCGGGGGAGCCAGTCGAAATATTCCTTTAACGTCGGTCGGTCGCGCAGAATCAGGAAGAGATCGATGAAATCCTTCCGGCTTCCCCGACCCGAGATCGCCGCGAGTTTCATCAGCGCAATATCTCGAAGATCCGCCACGGCAAAGAACCGATGCGCGGTGGCGGGAAAAAGAAAGGGATCGCAAATCCTGAAAAACGACAACTTCGTCTTGTGGATCATCACCGTCAGGGTGTGAAGGTCCTCCTGCAAGGTTTCGTAGGGACCCTGGCGGGCCAAAACCTCATGAAGGACCCGCACATCCTCCAGATCGGTCCGAAAAAAGTCCAAATCCTCCGAAACCCGATGGCCCAATCGAAACGCCAATCCAGTCCCCCCCGCGAGAACCCACCCCTTCAATACGGGAGCCGGATCCGCCTCAAGCCGGCTCAATAATTCCAGGCTGTGTTTCGGTAAAACTTTTTCGTGCATGGGTAGCCCTCCAGATCTAAAAATTGCCGCCAGAACGCCATGGTTTTCGCCGAAACGCGGCGAACCCGGGCCACTATTTCGAGAAATTGTTTCCGGCCGAAAAGATGTATCAATAGCCGGACATCTGCCAACCCGCCATAATCCAATACCCGTTCCATCACCCAAACCGGATATTGATCCAGATCCTGAGCAACCAGCGGATGATCCCAAAACAACCGTCTCAATTGCTTGATGGCCCTGGCTTTCGAGATGGTTTTGGACGATGGTTTCGGATGGGGCACGAATTCAATGCGCAATTCACATTCCAAAGAGGCGGCCAATTTTTGAAGGGTATAGGTTTCAAACCGGGTCCAGCCATGCTCATAACGGGATAACGTCGCCGCCGAAGTGCCCACCCGGCGTCCAAGTTCGGCCAACGACAGCCCCACCACCTGACGGCGCCGTTTCAACTGTTCGGATAGGGTCAACTCTTCAGTCATACATTTATCATATATGATAACAGCGGCAGAGTCAAGCGGGCTGGCGACAGCCCAAACTGCGGAACTTTTACACAGCTCGTTGTAGCCGCGTGCCTGCCCTGACTCGTGGTGAGCGGAGTCGAACCAGCCAGTCGAAGGGCTATGAACGCCTCCCCCGCTCCTCCGCTCACAGAGCGGGGCTACACGATCACACAGCCGGCGCCCAATTTCTGACTCGGCTTCGATGCAAAATCCAATCGGAAGATCACCGTATTCGCCTCGCGATCCGGACATTTTTTCGGCAATCCCATCAGCACCACGCGTTCCCCTTGCTGCACAAACCGGATCGATTTGCCGTCGTGTACAAAGGAGGCCCGCTTCACCTTCGCTTGCAATCCGCCAATGACCAATTCGCCGTTGCCCCACCAGTTGAACGCCCAGAAATAGGCCGTCTTGCCGCGGGAGCTGAATCGCCCGGCCGCCCCCCACTCGAATCGCCCGATCGATCGTTCCGGCGCCCCATACAAAACCTCGGCATTCTTGCGGGTCCACCGACCAATGGATTTGAGCCGTACAATCGCTTCTTCCGGAACCGATCCATCAGGCTTCGGACCGATGTTCAACAAGAGATTTCCTGCCCCTTCACAACAGGCGTGCAACATCACCGCCACCGTGCGTGGGGTCTCCCAATCGGGCATGACCGGACAATATCCCCAGGACCCATTGAAGGTCATACAGGCCTCCCAGGCCCGCCCTTCATCCTCGGCTTTCACGTGTCCTTCCGGCGTGCCAAAATCCTCGTCGAGTTGGGCGCGATTATTGATCAGGATATGCGGCTGTAACTCGCGCGCCATCGCATTGATCTTCGCGCTCTCCCACGCCTTGGGCGAAGTGAGCGGCCAGGACACATCATACCAGAGGATGTCGATCTTACCGTAGTTCGACATCAGTTCCCGGACACACCCATACGTGAAATCACAAAAGCGCCGGCGCGCCGCCTCATCCCGGGCGCACCGGGCGCCATCCGGATGATGCCAATCCATCAGCGAGTAATAGAACCCGATCTTGAGCCCGTATTCCCGGCACGCCTCCACGTATTCACGGACCAGGTCGCGCCCCGGTCCGCGTTGGACGGCATTGTAATCGGTCTGCTTCGTATCCCATAGGCAATAGCCTTCATGGTGCTTGGTGGTCATCACCATGTAATTCATCCCGGCTTCCTTCGCCAGACGCGCCCACTCGCGTGCAGCGCGGGGACGGGGCCGGAACTGGTCGGCCAGCTTCTCATACTCCTTCAGCGGAATCCGTTCACGATTCATGACCCATTCATGCCGCCCGGGAATGGCGTACAACCCCCAGTGCACGAACATCCCGAATCGCGCCGACTGCCACCATTTCAACCGTTGCGCCCGCGTCTTCGCGCCTTGATCGTATTTTATTATCGTCTCCCAGGTTTAGTCTTCTCTCTCCAAAGTGAAAGAGCCGTTATGGATTGCGAATCGTTCATTCAAATTCCCGTAAATAATCGGCTGGGGCCAGGATCCGCACCCCGGCTAGGGTCTTGCCGAAAAAGCGTCCAAAATGAGTCACATCTCCGGTTAATAAAATTGAGGCACCGGAGTTCATGGCCGATTGAAAGATCGGCCTGTCTTTCGCCGGTAGGCTCAGATCGGAAGGAAGATCGGGCAAATGGGATGGATGGGGCAGGACGACGAGCGCATGAAGTAATTTCGTCAACCGTTCCCGTTGTGCGGGTTCGCTCAAGTTTACGGTCGCCTCCTGCACGGCATAGCTCGATGTAACCAATTCCACTCCCGTCAATCGCCATAAACGCAAAAGACCCGCCTTTTCACGATAGGCGGCGGAAAATAAAATATTGGCGTCCAGAAACACCCGCGGCATGAATCACCCTCCGACCGGCTTGCGGTGCTTGATCTTGGCCGGATCAACCCCCAAAGCCCGGACCTCCTTAATCGCCTCCGCATAGTCGGCCACATTGACGGCATTCGATAGCAGAAATTCCGCCTTGCGCTCGGGACTGTAGGCTTCCATCGGCAGAACGACAGCAGGACGCAAAAGAATGCCATCAGGACGCTCTTCGGCCATGATCATACTGCCCTCGGTTACATTAAACCGACGGCGTAATCCAGCCGGAATAACCACCGTTCCCCGCTTCCCCACTTTACTCACTTCAGCAATCATGTTTACCCCTATTTCAGATATACTGATTATCTGATATTCAGGCATTTTGTCAAGATTTCACATTTGTTCCGTTGATAGCAGCGTTCTACCGTGTCCTGCGAAGTTTCGCTGCTTGCGGGACGAAGCGGGATGAACGCCTCTGCCCCTCTTCCAAAACCCGCCTCTGCTCCAACACCTCCGCCAGGAAGGGCCGTTCGATGCTAATCAACAGGTTCGCGGTCTCGACGAACTCGCGATACACCTCCTGAAGTTCCCGGCTGTAGGTCTGCACAATCGGATTCCACCAGATCCCCCCGCGCAAGGTCGGCTTGTCCAGCGCATCGTCATAACAATAGCTGGAAATGACAAACAACTTCCGCCCGAGATGCTTCTTGATCGCAGAAAAGGGCAATCGCTTATCGAATGAACAGCCGATCAGGCACTCCCATCGGAGCACCGTCCGCAGGATATAGGGATCCGCACACAAAAACGCCAGCAGAAGCCCGCCACACGCCTCCCCGAGCCGTTTATAGCACGGCAATATGAGGCGCCCAACGTGTTCCGGTGAAAGCAACGGCAGTTGAAGATCACAGCAGTAAACCCCGGGAAATCCATACGGAGCAACAACCCGTACCCCCAGTTCCCGGATTCGCCGGTGAGCCTCGATCTGGACGGTCACAATCACATCGAGCAAACGTTCGGCCGCCTCGGGTTCCTCGTAGAGCATCAAAAAGAAGGACTCCGCCCCGCATAGATTACACGCCATGTCCAGCGGACTGAGGCCCGGAAAGGCAATAGGGAGCCGCTGGTTGGCTGGAGTTTTCGACATATAGTCCCGGATGGCTGATTCGTAAGTCTGCCAGACGGGGGATGCCGTGGGATCAACCGTCAACCGGGAAATTTCGGACACATCCCGAATCAGCGGCTTACACCAACTATGAAAGAAATCCCCTTCGTGCCCGCCAGGACTCTCGACCTCGGCCCCCAGAATCCGCTCGAAGAAAAACAAATACGGGCGAATCGCATCAACAACCGGGATGTGCGCCACCGGATAGTTGTCGAATCCGAGCCCCTGCAATTCCTCGAGCTTCGCGGGGCATTGCGCATGCCAAAATTGAACCCGATTGCCGCCCTCAAGATAGGATCGAATCTTGAGATCGTTTGTCCTGACCATATCCGAAAGGGTCGGAGGATTGCTCATCTGAGGATCTTGCAAAATTCCCGCCAGAACGGTCGGGACGGAGCCCGACCCTCCAGAAAACGGGGAAAAGGGTTGTTTGCAACAATGGAGGGACGACCTCCGTGTCGTCCGCGGGAGGTTTTGCAAGGGGCTCATCTATGAAATTCTTTCCCTTAAAATCCGGCAGATCTCTTCCACACAAGACAAGGTGAATCGACCATTTCCATTCATATCTGTCCTCAGAAAGGTGTTCAGCTCATAAAGGATGAGACCCGCAAAATGTCCGTCGTCCGCAACCCGAACGGCTTCCTCCAGGTACCAACCGTTGTCATCGAAGATATGGTGATTGAAGGAGATCGGAATCCCCGCGCCATGGCAGGCCTCCACCAGCTCACCCCCGAAGGAATCGGCCAGCATGTCTTTCCGATGATGAAAGGATCGCAAAACGGCTTCATCCAGGAGCCCTTCTTCAATCCAGCGCCGCCAATCGAAATGGATGTTAGCCGGATAAGCCAACGCGCGGCAGGCCGGCGGATCGGAACGAAACCAATCCATGTTGAGATGATACCTCAATCGCACTCCACGGGCCGACAAAAGATCATGGGCCTTGCGCA
>CAZCDO010000108.1:0-6717 GCA_964497135.1 uncultured Verrucomicrobiota bacterium | reverse complement strand
CAGAAATCCGGCATAGGCCTCTCCGCGGACCCGAGCCACTTCGCGCCGAAGATCTCCACCCGGACGGCATTGGGCCAACACAACCGGGTTGAACCCATACGCCTCCGGTTCGTCCGTATGGGTGCAATGGTTCTCCTCGCGAAAATCCACCCCATCCACACCCGCCGCTATCATCTCCCGCAGACCATCGAGCCAGAATTCCTGCACAAGGGGCTCGGTCTCGCAGAGCGCGGCGGGCAGGGTAGCATTCTTGCCCCGCGCAAAGGCGATGAACCCGCTCCGGCCGTCCGCGTTCGAGACATCGAGCGTCGTCACCGCCCGGCCCCAGCCGTAGTCGAAGATGAGTCCCCATTCCCTGAAATTCACCCGGCCCGCAAGCCAGCATCCGGCACCCGTTGCAAACACGCCGGGGATCTCGCATCCCTGGGCATCCAGCGCAGCGAGCATCCCCGTACCGCTATTCGTGAAATCAGCGGGGCCGTCGGCGAAATCAGTCGTCACCAGAACATAGTGAGATTCGATCCGAAAACCGGACATGGTGATCGTCCGAACCGGATCCCCTTTCCGGGTGACGACCGTCCCCGCCTGATCAACCACTTCGTTCGCAGATGGCACAACACTTTCCACAACATCGAGAGAGGTCGATAGAGGAGTGTAACGATAATTGTTTTCACTGGTCCAGATTTGAAGATGCGGACCCGTCACACGGGTTGGACCGGCATCGCGCTTGGTCAATCTCAGGGCACAGATCGGTCCCTTCGCCACAACCGTCCCGGACCGACGCTGAAGCCGCAAGTCGGGATGAGCGAGCACAAAAGGATCCAGCACGCCGAGTCGTCCGCCCTGATGCCGCAACAACCCCTGGGTCGCTTCGGGGGAACCCTCGGGAATCACCATGGAGACCCCCGTCTCATAGGGTTTGAAGTAGGCATAAACCTCAAGCCCGTGCCGATGTCCGGCCTCGACGGCCCATTGAAGCGGATTCCCCAATTCCTGGTAGGTCCGCCGGCACAAGCCATAATCGGCCCTTCCATCCTTCAAGTCCTGGGGCATCCGCAGTCCGCCATGCCCATCCCCGTAGTAGGCCCAGGCCACCCGCTTGACACCTGCGGCCGCAAGCGTCGACATCATCCCCTCAATATCCCGCGGCCCGAGAACATGATCCGCCAATAACGCATCATCAAGAAAGTCGACCAACACTTCCATCCGGACTTTAGAAGAATGGCTCATGAATTGTTTCCTTAGCAAAACGTTTACGCTTCTCCCTTTCAACTCGCCAACACAACACATGATGAATCCGAACCCGATCCACCTCGGCGATCAACCACCCCTTTGTATACCGCCACTTCACTCCGGCCTTTTCAAGCGCCACCGTCACCGATCGGGGTTTCCGATCCAATCGCATCCGAACGCGAATCGGTCCAACCGCCGGAATCTCGTCGATTGCCCCATTATTCGGCTGATTGGGAATTCCCGAACTGCGGTTGATACAATGAACCTGGATCTCCGTCCCCCGCCGCCGCAAGGTCACGTCCACACAAACCGGGGCCTGAACCCGTATCGTAAACCGGCCGCGCCCCAGTCGCTCACAGACTTCCCCGATAAAAGCGCGGCAGAGCGGATATCGGTTTTGGGCAAAATCACGGAAGAGATTGCACCCGACATAAGCAACGGCCCCTTTTCCCACCCGATTGATCGTATAAGCCGGCTCCGACATCAATCGTTCGTCCACCAAATCGGTCGTGCCCAACCGGCCAAATCCAATGGCTGTTGTCGTTTTGACCCGTCGCCATTCCTTGCTCCAAACCGGTACACGGCCATCGGCCGCCGGCAGGTGATAGGTTTTATCGCTCTCCACCGACTCCGGCTTGACCCCCAGAAAATCAGCACCAAATCGCTCCACCGCCTTGGCCCCGGTTACGAGGAGCCGGCCACCCCGCTGAACATACGTCTTGAGCCCCTCCACCATCGCCTCGGCCAGATAATCCTGTTCAGGCGCCACGATCAGGGGAAATTGATCGAGCCGCGGAAGCAAGGCCCATTCATCGAGAATATCAACCCCATAGGAACACTCGAGCAAGCTGAAGACAGCGCCTTGAACAGGGGCGGCATCCGTATTCCACAACAGGCTGGACCCCGTCGGCGTTCGCCGCAAATGAGTCTCCGAATGCAAAACAGCGATCTGGGGAAGCGTCTCTGTTCCCTGACAGACGGCCCTGCGTTGTTTCACAAACCGGCCCATCTCCTGCATGCGCCTGGCTCGCCAGGGGATCAACTGACCCGTCCGGATGCCGGGATTTTCATACACCTGCACGTTGCCGCCAAACGCCAGCAAAACCGCCGCCTCCTGCTGAAGCATTTCGACCGGCTTGGCGGTCCAGGGCGAATCCGGCTTGCCCATGCCATGCGAACAATAAAAATTCCACAACATGATGTCCCAGGGCTTGCCCCGCGTGGATAAGAACCGTGCTTCGCACCGGCTTCCGTCCATCCCCCACACCCAGGAATTATCCCCACTGATCCAGTCCGTAGGCACTTTGGGTTCGCCGGGATGTTTAAAGGTTTGAAGCCAGTTCGAGCAGACCAGGACTCCTGGTTTATGCGCATGAACCGCAGTGCAATATCGGGTAACATAAGCTTCAAAGCTCTCCCGCGTGAAATTCCACCAGAGATGCCAGTTCGGGTCATCTGGCTTGACTGGTGGCGTCTTCAATCCGGTCTGTTTACGAAAGGCGGTCTTACAGACCTTGCAATAACAGGGCGCAATTCCCCACATGTCCCCATCAATCCAGAAACCGTCCACCTGATACCGGTCGATCAATTCCAGGAGTTGAGGGATCATCAACTTCTCCAGATAAGGTCCGCGCGGACACATGATTTCCCCTGGAGCTTTTTTGTCGGTCCCACCAAAGGGGGCGCCAGCCTTCTGTCCATCCGCTTTCACTGCGCACCACGCCGGATGCTTCGCCCCAGCGGCTTTGTCCCAAATTCCGGAATAATGGCAATGTAACGGCAGCTTGAGTTGTCGGGTGGCCGCCCGCCATTGGGCCATGGCATCCTTGACAACCCCGGGCGAAACAGTGGCATTCGGCACTTGACTGAACCAGCTCGTCATACCAGGGTGGCCCTTGCAATCGGTCTGAACAAAATCAACCCCCATCGTTTTCAACACAGGAACCAATTCCCGGGGACTGCACCGGGTCCCCAGTTCCGTATCCGTGGCCCCGGCATGAAGATCATAGTGCAACCCGAAATAAAACCGATCGCCATGCCAGAGCCCCGAGATACGTTGCGTCTTAGACATCTTGCTCATCTTCTTTTCTCCAGTTGGTCTTTCAAATCATCCCGGTGTGACATTTAAACATAATTTCTCGTGAAATTTATCCTGAAACGGTCGAAATTAACAGGCCTATAAATGATTATTATTTCTTTTTAGCGGACAAATAATTGCATTACATGAGGGTCAACACATGGAATTGCGCCCCATTGATGAACCGCGGGTATCGCGCCAGCCTCGACAAATCAGGTAAATTCCGGGCGAGTCCGTCGTTTCCGATTCCGTGTCTTCATTCCACCCCATATCGCCGCAACACGTCCTGCGCTTCTTCCAGGCTTCCCACCGAAACCGAGGCCCAAATTCCCGCCCCGCTTCCGAGTCCTTTGACGATCGTGTCCAGCGTATTCACATCGCCCATGATCTGAATGAACTTTCCGCCTTTGCGGATCCGCCGGTAAAGATCCACCCATTCAATCTGCGGCCGGTGGCATCCCGGCACCCATTGAATGCCCTTGAGGTCCGGAATCGATAACAGGTGGTCCAGATGGGGAAGTTCGCCCGGCCCGTCGAGATGATAGAAACTGTTGGGGAACAGGCGGCAGGTCTCCGCCAGTTCGGGGCGGACAAATTCCTCAAACATCGCCGGCCCGATCATGTAACAAAAATCGCATTGCAGCATATAGTGCGGCTCTTCGCTGAAGATTCCCGCCCAGGTGCTGTAACCGGGATTGACCGGTCTGATCACGGAATCCAATCCGCGATAGGCCTGCAACCAGGCCTGGTGCGCCTCCCAAGTCAACCGCGTCACCTCGTCCGGATGATCCACCAGATCGAACAGAAGTTGCTCGCCGGGACGGAACGTCGACAGAATATCCAGGTTGCCGCCCAAGTCGGTCATCCCCAACTGCACCGCACCCTGCCAGCGATCCACGCCGGCCCGATACAAATCGCACAAACGCCGGAACAACACATGCTCCGTATCGCACATAAAATGAAGGTCCGAAATCGGCAGATCGCGGGGCGGATGAAACCAGCAGGTGAACTCTTCCGGCGCCGGGTGGAAGATCGCACCGAGAAAGGCCGCGATAATGCCAGGCCCGAAATTGGGGTAGACCGACGGAAACGCATCGCCCCGATAATGGGAACACGAGAGATCGTAATCCCACCGGTCCACAATCTCGTCCGCCGGCACCTCGGACCGGTAGACTTCCGCAAAATGCCAGCGCCCCGGCTTGAGCCGCGGTTCGGGGCGACCGGGATCCCGCCCGCCCACCGTGATATGAATCAGGGGCCGATCCAGTTCCCCCCGCCAAAATAGCCGGTTCGCCGCCTTGACCCGTTCCCATCGTTCCGCCGAAAATTCAATGCTCATGGTTCCCTCTGCTTTCCAATTTCGTCCCCAAGCCCAACGTGCAATTCCGCACAATAGAGCCCGCTGTGCGGTGAGCGCGGCTTCGGGGTTCCAATCAATCGGGCCAGCTCCGACTGACACGCGTAGGCCGTCCGCTCCTTCAAGTCGCACATCCGATACCAGAGCAAGTGACGGCGGCGTCCCTCCAGTTGAACCGTGGACGCCACGGCATGATCGAGGAAGGGAATGCTGTCCCCCGTGTCTTCCCGAATGCCCGCCTCATCGTGAACAACCAGGCCTTCCCCATATCCGCCCGCTCCCAGAGGGTGGATGAGCAAGGGGTTTCGCAGCCAGACCGCCGGTGGTGCGGGCCGTGGATTGGTCGCCAGATAGAGGGTGCCGTCCGGTGCCCGGTTCAAGCTCTGCGGCACGGTGTGCATGGCCTGTTCCCGGTGGAGCCGGTAGTTCAGTCCATCGGTCGACCGATACAGGCGGCCAACCGGATCAACCCCGCGCGTGTGAATCCAGTACGCACCTCCGCTAGACTGGATCGACGGCTCAACTTCCGGCGCCGGATAGGGAAATCCCCGAGCCACGCCGGTCGTGAAGGGTTCCCCGTGCCCGGCACATCGCCATTGTCCACCTTGAAACTCGAACCGAAAAACCATCGACCCTAAATCCGTCGTAAAAGGCGCCAGGATAACGCCCTGCTCCACCAGGAAGGCCGACAAAGCCGGACCACGGATCGCGATGCCACCAAGGTCGGTCCGATAAACCCGCTCCGTCACACGCAGTTCGGATCCGTCCCAACGCAGTTGAATGAATTCAAAAGTGCGTTCCGAGCCCTCGTCCATGCTGGTCCCGTCCGCATTGTAGGTGATGCCGCCGGACACCAAGAACCCCGTGCCGCGCCCCGGTTGGTCGGCGTCAAGCGGAACGAAGGCCCCGGTGGCCGGGTACTTGGACATCCACGCCGAGCCCCCACCGGCCAGGCGGTAGCGGGGATCCGGACGGTTCAACGGGATGGACCGGTCAGGATGAATATCCGTCAGGCGCGAGAACACGTAGGCATCATTGCCCACACACTTGTCGCCACCGCCTTGTTCATCGAGGCTGGCCACCAGGAGACAGTGGTCTGGGTCAAGCTGGAAACACTTCCCGAGTTCGTAGGCCACGCTTTGGGTCGCACCGTCAACCGGACGGGTCGGAGTGGCGAGGATCTGCCCCAATGACTGGATACGGGGATGCCACGTTATGGCATCCAATACGGTATCCAACAACACTTTTCTGACAATCATCATTGAAATGTGTATTCTTATCGCTCAATTTGCAAGAAACAAACGGTCTGTTTTCTTCATTATCCCGCCCAGATTTCCCGGAGATACGCGCGTGCCTTGGGAAGATCACACGTAAAGGGATTGATCGCCAGGGCCCGAATCCCCTGATCCAGATCATCCGTGATGACCGCCCGGACCATCGCCTGATTTTGGAGGGCTAACAGGGAAATCTGAGCCCGCAATTCATCCGGCAAGGGTTTAAAATCAACCGAAAAAACATGCCCCTGTTCAACCCGCATGGTGTGTTCAAGCCAGGAGCCTTCCGGCAACCCGGGAATATTCCCGGCATGCCGCCCTTGCCAGGCCACTTCATAGTGCCCCTTTCCCCAAAGCGCCCCAATCAAATGGGATATCGCACGTCCCGTCGTCCCCTCCCATCCAAACGTCTCAATCAGGAGTTCCACATCAACCCGGGCGTGCCCCAACTCCCGGTCGATAGCCGCCACCATGCCACCCGCCTCCGGATTGTCCCACATGGCATTGGGCAGAAAAGGCCCATTCCAAGGAGCTGGATGCCCGACCGTCAGATAAGGCCAGCCGGTGTCACGAACCCATTCCATCCAAAGCCGGACTCGCTCCGAAACCTGGCGCGGGGCTTCCCGTCGACAAAATGCACGGAAGGCTTCAAGCGCCGGGCGCCCCTCAACCTCAAACTCCGTCACATAGGAAAAATGGTTCACCCCGACACTGCGCAACCGGGTAATCGATTGAATCGGAATCTGCATGAACTGGGCCATGTTTTCCCGCAGACT
>CAZCDO010000107.1:0-13254 GCA_964497135.1 uncultured Verrucomicrobiota bacterium | reverse complement strand
CCGGTTTTTACCCGACAAGGCCATCGATTTGATGGACGAAGCCTGTGCCTCGATTCGAACGGAAATCGACTCTCTGCCCGCCGAGTTGGATGGGATTACCCGCCGGGTCATGCGCCTGGAGATCGAGGAGACGGCCCTGAAAAAAGAGCGGGACAGTGGGAGTCTTCAGCGATTGGAAATTCTGCGCAAAGAATTGGCCGACTTGCAGGCCGAAGCCAAGACCCTGCGCGCCCAATGGGACAACGAAAAACAGGCCATCGGAAAATTGCAAAACCTGCGTGAACATTTGGAAGCGGCCCGGCGCGAGTCCGAGGAGGCGGAACGGGCCTATGACCTGGACCGCCTGGCCAAGCTGCGGCATGGCGTGATTCCGGAATTGGAGCGCAAGTTGGCGGAGCAACAGAAGCTCAGCGCTTCCGTTACAGGCGGAAAGACCCTTGTCAAGGAAGAGGTGACCGAGGATGAAATCGCCGCCGTGGTGTCACGATGGACCGGGATCCCGCTGAACCGTCTGGTCGAAGGCGAGCGCGCTAAATTAATGCACCTGGGCGAGACGCTCCATCGGCGCGTGATCGGCCAGGATGAGGCGGTTCAGGCGGTCACGGATGCCGTCCAGCGCGCCCGTGCCGGGATTGGGAATCCGCGCCGGCCGGTGGGCACCTTCCTGTTCCTGGGGCCGACGGGGGTGGGGAAGACCGAATTGGCCAAGGCTTTGGCGGAGACCCTGTTCGACACCGAGGACAATCTGGTGCGGATCGACATGAGCGAATATATGGAGAAACACACGGTGGCCCGCCTGATCGGGGCGCCGCCCGGCTATGTTGGGTACGATGATGCCGGGCAATTGACGGAGGCCGTCCGCCGTAAGCCCTACAGCGTGATCCTTTTCGATGAAATCGAAAAAGCCCATCCGGATGTCTTCAATGTCCTGCTCCAGGTCATGGATGATGGACGCCTGACCGACTCTCATGGACGGACGGTCAACTTCAAGAATGCGATTCTGATTCTCACCAGCAACATCGGGTCGCCCATCCTGTTGGAGGGGATTGATCGCGAGGGGCACCTAACCGAAGGTGCGCGGCGGGCCGTGATGGATGAACTCCGCGCGAAGTTCCGTCCGGAATTTTTGAACCGGGTGGATGACATTGTCCTGTTCAAGCCCTTGACGGTGGCGGAAATTGTCCAGATCGCCGATATCCAGGTGGAGGAGTTGCGCCGTCGGCTGGCCCAGCAACGGATTGAGTTGATTCTCAGCGAGGCGGCGAAGAAGTACATCGCCCGCGAGGGCTATGATGCGGTGTATGGCGCGCGCCCGATGAAGCGGTTTATCCAGACCCATATCGAAACCCCGGTGGCCCGTAAATTGATCTCCGGCGAAGTTGGCGAAGGGCAGTCATTGAAAATCGATGTGGTCAAAGGAGAACTCGCCTTCAAAGTGGGTTGAGGTCGTGTTAAAAAAGGCCTTCGACCACGGGTAACGGATCGATGGTTCCCGCCATGCGATCACACAATCTTTTCAACAGATCACCCCGGATGAATTGATGCGCTGAGTCGGCCCAGAGATTGTGGACTTCGCCGGGATCCGTCTTGAGATCATAGAGTTCGCCACCCTCGAGATTGTGGACTACCGTGAGGGCGTATTCGCGGGTGCGCACGCCGGTCAGGTAGGCGCCCCCGGTCTGGCTGTAAGCTCCGCGACTGGGAATGGCCTGGTAATATTCATGATAGATATCGGAGCGATGATGATGGGGATCGCTCTGTCCGGAGGCCAGCGACCAGAATGACCGTCCCTGAATGCCCGGATGGTTGGGGATTCCCGTGGCTTCAAGCAAGGTGGGGACGATGTCGGTCAACTCCACCAGGGCCCTTGATTTCAAGGGAATGGTCCGGCCGGGCCAGGTCATCAGCAGGGGCACCCGCATCATTTCACGGTAAAAGTAGGCGCCTTGAAAATACAAGCCATGATCGCCCAGCATTTCGCCGTGATCAGACGAAAAAAGGACGATTGTATTTTCGAGTTGGCCGGTGGCCCGCAGGAGATCGAGCACGCGGCCGATCTCGTAATCAACCTGATCGCAGAGGGCCCAATAGGCGGCCCGGATCATGCGATGGTCGCGGTCGGACATGGCCGGGTAGGCATAATAATTCCGGCAGCCCCCCCAAACCCCATTGCGGTCGACGGTCTGGAAGGGGGGCTTGTTATCCAATTCTCCCGGGGTGTAGCGAGGCAGGGGAATTTCGTCGAGGCGCTTGAGATAACGGTCGAGAAATTCAGCCGGGGGATCGAACGGGTTGTGTGGGGCTTCGAAAAAGGAAGTTAAAAACCAGGGTTGATCGAGGGTTGACGCGGTGCGGATGAAGGCGCGGGAACGTTCGGCGACCCACCCCGGATTGCTTAATTCAGAGGGCATTCCATAATCGATATAGGGCGATCCCTCGACGGGGGTCCGTTTGAATTCAACGCCTTTTTCGGCCAGCCAGGACGTATAGGCGTTGACGGGCGGTCCCGGGGGATGCAGGGACCACTCGAAAACCTTGTAGCCATCATCGATTCGGCGTTCACAGCCTTGGGTGATTTTTGGATCGCCGGGGCTGAGGTGCATTTTTCCAATATGTCCGCAATAATAACCGGTATCGGCCAGCAGGCGGGAGATCAACTTTTCCGAAGCGGGAAGAGCCCTGCCGTTGGAGGTGATGCCGGTGGTACGGGGGTAGCGGCCGGTGAGAAAACTGGCGCGACTGGGCGAGCAGATGGGGGATTGGCAATAAGCTTCATCAAACAGGACGCCCTGGGAGGCTAATGCATTCAGATTTGGGGTGTTCACCCAGGGATTGCCGGAAATGCCGAGCGTATCGGCGCGCTGGCGATCGGTGCAAAACCAGAGGATATTGGGACGTTGCATGGGCTCTTTTCTAAGGGAATTTCAGAAAGGGCTCAAGTTCTATATTTTCAGACGATGGCTCCCCTAAAAATAAGAGCTTGTTTTTGCGCGGGGGATGCATCACCTTTTAACCCATGCTACAGCAATCTGCGGACACCGTGGCCTATGCCACCCTTGAGGTGAAACCTTGGGATTTTGATCCAACGGAAAAGCGTTTGTTGGAGACGGTCAACCAACGGATTGCCTCCGGTCAAAATCTGTCCGATGTGCTCGATTATCTTTTTGATTCCACCCGGGAGATGTGCCCTTGTGACCGGATGGGTATGGCTTTTGCCGATGAAACCGGGCAGCGGGTGTCAGCCTATTGGACCCGGGCTCTTTATACGCCGCTTCGTCTGGATAAAGGATACGCCGAGGATCTGGCGCATAGCACCTTAAAGACGGTGATTGAAGAAGGCCGAATCCGGATCATCGGCGATCTGCAAAGGTATTTAAATCGGCATCCCCAGAGCCATTCGACGCGGTTATTGGTGGAAGAGGGGGTGCGCTCCAATCTGACCTGTCCTTTGAAAGTCGACGGCCGGGTGGTCGGGGTTTTATTTCGGAGTGCGCGCCGGCCGGGTGCCTACGAGGAACGCCATGTCCGATGGCACGAGGGGATTTTAGAGCGGTTGAGCCAGGCGGTTGAAAAGGTCTATCGGATCGAGCAGTTGACCGAGGCCAACCGCGCCTATATGGAGATGTTGGCCTTCATCAGCCATGAACTCAAGAGCCCGTTGGCGACGATGGTGATGTCGGGAGAAACCCTATTGGGCGGCTATTTGGGTACGTTGACGGCGGAACAGCAGAAAGCGGTGGAACGGATCGCCCGCCAAGGGCGGCATTTGACGGAAATGGTGCGCGAATATCTCGATTTGGCACGGGTCGAGGGGGGGGAGTTACAGGTTGCCATCAAGCCCGGGGTGCGGCTGCGGGCGGAACTGGTGGAGCCGGTGATCGAACAGCTTGAAGTGCAGATCCAGGATCGGAATTTGCGGGTGGAATACGATTTCCCGACGGAGGATCCGGTGATCGCCTGCGATGTCGGGTTGATGCGGATTGTATTGACGAATCTGCTGGGGAATGCGGTCAAGTACGGACGGGCGGGGGGATTGATTCAGATCCGTGCGAAAGTCGCCGGGACCGGCCTGACAGTGGCGGTGAGAAACGATGGCGCTGGATTTCGGGATAGCGATCGGAGCCGTTTGTTTCGCCGGTTTTCAAGGTTGGAGACCCCGGATTTCAAAGGGATTAGGGGAACCGGCCTCGGGTTATATAATTCCTGGCGGATCGTCCACGCGCATGGCGGCCATTTGACCGCCGATTCAGACTATGGACAGTGGGCCGAATTCAGGGTGGAATTGCCGGGACCGACCTTGGCGTAAGACGCGAGAGCGAGGGAGCGATTCAGATTTCTACCCGCAGGCATCAACAGGTCCACGGAACCCACTGGACTTCATTTTGACTGCCGGCAAATCAGGCTCCTCGGGCCTGACGGATATAGGCGCCGATCTGGCCGACCGTATCGATCCAGATTCCATTGGCTGGATTCCGGCAATAGGCGCAAATCGCTTCCAGCGTCGTGGTCAGGGTCATTTGCGGGCGGGTTTCCGGGCCGATATCGTGCCCGGCCAGTACCAGCCAGTTTCCAGTTTCCGCAGCCTGATCGATCTGGGGGCGGACCTGTTCGAAATTCATTCCGTCGAATTCCACTCCGGCCAGTTGTGCCAGATCACAACGGTCGGGGGCGTTGAAATATTCATCGCGCCAGCCCCGGCCCGTGAGGTAATGGCGGGCGATCAGCGGAACATAGCTCTTGAGTTTTTCCCCGCAACCGACAAATTTCTGTCCACAGGGATAGGCGAAACTCACGGGACGGACTCCGACGAGTTCCTCGATGAGTCGGTTGGATTCTTTGATTTCAGCCTCCATCATGTCCAGGGTCATTTTCTCCAGGCACGTCGGGCGTGAAGATGAGAAACCGAAATTACAGGTGCAGGGATGCGAGATCGTATGGCCACCCGCCTCATGCCCGGTGGCTACGGCGCGTCGCCAGTCCTCCTGTCGTTGCTTGACGGCCGCCGGCATGACATAGAAAGTGGCATGAACTCCGAACCGGTCGAAGAGCGGGACGCCTTGGTCGACCTGGCTGGGACGGGAGTCATCGAAGGTGAGGCTCAAGGCGCCTCGGATGCCGGACGGCCAGGTGAAGTCGGGTTTCAATACGGGAGCAACAGCAGGGGACATGGTTACCTCTTTCCTTGTTTGGGGAATTGTCGCCCACCCTGCCGCAGAGTCAATTCAAAATCTCTTTTTTCTCATTGTGTTTTAGGTCATTCGGGATATTATGAGAGTTCTTTTGAGATTTGGAAATTTATTCGGATGTGCCCCGTCGCCTGATTATTGCGGTTGGTTGACCCATCTCATGCAAGCCCAGTCCACTCAAAGTGTCATGCGCAACGCACTCGCGGTTGCGTTGATTACTTTTCTGACCAGCGGCTTATGCCTTCTTCTGTTGTATCGGATCGGGAAAGAGGCGCTCGCTCAGGAAGTGCGCTGCAACCTCATTCAACTGGCCAAGACCGCCGCCACCGTGGTGGATGGCGATCTACACAAAACCTTTTATTCTCCCGAGCAGGAACAAAGTCCGGCCTATCTGCAGGCGATTGCCCCCCTGCAACGGATCCTGAAGGTCAACCCTGAAATCCGGTTTTTGTATACCATGACGGACCACAACGGGATCCCCTGTTTCGTTCTGGATGCCACCCCGTCCGGTGATCTCGACCATGACGGCGTCGAGGATCACTCCCCCATTATGCAACCCTTTGAAACGCCGGCGCCAGCCCTGCGGGCCGCCCTGGCCACCCATCAAGCCGGGGCGGATGCTGAACCCATCACCGATTCCTGGGGGACCTATTTGAGCGCCTATGCTCCGTTCCATGATTCCCGGGGTGATTTTGCGGGGGTGGTCGGGGTGGACCTTAAATTAGACCACTATACGGCGCGTCTGGCCGGCATGCGGCGGGCACTGGGCATCGGGTTTGCGACTGCCTTGGGCCTTGCGTTGTTGATCGGGCTGGGCATCGGGGGGATTGGTCTGCGCACCTTTGAAATGGGGCGGAAAAAGCGGGAAACCGATCAGGCCCTTCGGCAAAGCGAAGGCAACTATCAAGCGCTCGCGCGGGAATACCAAATGATGTTCGAGCAAATGGTCAACGGATTTGCCGTTCACGAAATGATTTATGACGGGCAGGGAACGCCGGTCGATTACCGGTTTTTGGATGTTAATCCGGCCTTCGAGCAGATGACCGGTCTAAAACGGGATGCTATTCTGGGCCAAACGGTAAAAACGGTGCTGCCCACCATCGAAGCGCATTGGATCGAAACCTACGGGGAGGTGGTCCGTTCGGGAACCCCCTTCCATTTTGAAAATTATTCCCAAAGTCTTGACCGCTATTTCCAGGTGACGGCCTACCGTCCCGCTCCCGGTAAATTTGCCTGTATTATTGCCGATATCACCCAGCAAAAACGGCTGGAGGCGGAGCGACAGAAGGAACAAGAACAACTCCAACACGTCCAAAAGCTTGAGGGACTGGGTCTCCTGGCGGGGGGGATCGCCCATGATTTCAACAATCTGCTCATGGCGATTCTGGGCAACGCCGACCTGGCCCTTCATGATCTGCCATCGGACTCCTCCCTCGCCCCAAGTCTCAATCAGATCAAGCGGATATCGCTCCAGGCGGCTGACCTGTGCAAACAGATGCTGGCATATTCCGGCCGAGGTAAATTCATTGTGGAGGCTCTGGATATTTCCCGTCTGGTTGCCGATATGACAAAACTGATCGAGGTGTCCGTCTCGAAAAAAGTCGTTCTGCGTTACAATTTGGCCTCATCTTTACCGGCCCTCGAGGCCGATGCGTCACAGTTGCGGCAGGTGGTTATGAACCTGGTCATCAACGCTTCGGAAGCCATAGGCGAGAAGAGTGGCGTCGTTTCTCTGACAACCGGGGTCCTGAACTGCGATGCGGCTTTCCTGCACGACGTCACTTTCAGTTCAGGCGGTCCGCCGGGCCCGTATGTTTTTCTGGAAGTGACGGACACCGGGAGCGGAATTGACCCGGATACCCAAGCCCGGATCTTCGACCCCTTCTTTACGACGAAATTCACAGGCAGAGGACTCGGCTTGGCTGCGGTCATGGGCATTGTCCGGGGGCATACGGGGGCCATCCAAGTCCAGAGTTCGCCTGACCAAGGTTCCACGTTCAAGGTTTTTTTCCCCGCCTCCGGCCGGAGTGCCGTTTCCGAGGTGCCGGTGCCGCAGGCCACGACCTGGCGTGGGGTTGGAACCATCCTGCTCGTGGATGATGAGGAGACGATCCGTTCCGTAACCCGTCGGATGCTGGAGCGGGCGGGTTTTACCGTCGTCACCTGCGATAACGGGAAGGAAGCCATCCAGTTGTTCAAAGACCTGGGTGACCATCTATCCTGCGTTCTCATGGACCTGACCATGCCCCAAATGGATGGGGATGTGGCCTCCCATGAAATGTTCCGGATTCGCACGGATATCCCGATCATTCTGTCCAGCGGCTACAATTCTCAGGACATCAAGAATCGCTTCGCGGGAACAGGCCTGATGAGTTTTATCCAGAAACCTTATTCAATGGCCACCCTGCTTGAGACCCTCCACTCCGTTCTGGAGAGCCGGAATGCCCACCGCTGACCGGTTGCCTCCATCGCTTGAAATTCCGGGTTGCGCGAACGGCCCGATCCTCGCGATGCGACCCAATCCCATTGCGCGATGGACTCTTTATCTGTTAATCTGGCCGCACTTTGATGGGGAAATACTAATCGCCGGAAGAGGGTTAAGATGATTTCAAGTCGCACCGGGGGATGGCTGGCGATTGCGGTGGGGGCCTTAATCCTTGCCAGTCTCTGTTTTCGCTTGGATTATCTACCCCTTTACGAGCCGGATGAAGCCCGGAATGCGGAAGTCAGCCGGGAAATGAATGAGACCGGACAGTTTTTAATACCCCAGCTCAATTATGAGCCCCGAATCAAAAAACCGGCGCTTTTCCAGTGGATCGTGGCCGGGTCGCAACGGCTGTTCGATTCCTTCGATACGGCCTCCCGTGCGCCATCGGTTCTGGCCGGCATCGTCATGTTGTTGACCCTGGGAGGGTTGGGGCGTCGATTTCTGCCGTTCCCGGCCTCGGTGGCCTGTTTGATGGCCGTCCAAGGGACCATGATCCTGTTTTGGATGATGGCCCGCATGGCCATGGTTGATTTATGGCTGGCGTGGTGTGTGGCCTGGGCCTCGCTTCTGCTTTATGGGTGGGAGCGCCAGCGGGACCGCCGGCGCCTGTTTTGGCTGGCCGGGCTGGCGATGGCCTTGGGTTTTAATTTCAAGGGGCCGATCGCGCTGGCGCTTCCTCTGGTGGCTTTTTGGAGTTATGCCGCTTGGCGGGGGGAAGCGGGTGTTCTTTGGCGTTCCGCCCCATGGATGCGATGGTTTTTAACCGTTTGCATTTTCTCCGTTCCTTGGTTTATTGCGGTGATTTGGCGGCAGGGCCATGAAGCCTCTGCGTATTTTCTAGGCAGTGAATTAATCGGGCGTTTTTTCGGGGATGGCGAGAGTCGGTCCCGGGGACTCTTTTTTTATGTTGGGGTGTTGCCCTTGGTGATTCTGCCGTGGACCGGGCTGTTAGGGGTCGGCCTGCGTCGGGTGGGTCGAGAAATACGGGGTGCCGGATTTCGGGGATGGGCGATCTCCCACCCCTGGGAATCTTTCTTATTGAGTTGGGGAATCGGTGGGGCGATATTTCTGAGTCTGGGTTCGGCGAAAATGATCCAATATAGCCTGCCGTTGATTCCCGGCTTGGCATTGTTTATCGCCCACAGGGTGGGGCAGGAATCGTCTGCCCCGGAGAGCGATGGGTCTTTCCCGCGGGTCGGATTTGTTGTTTTGGCGGGGTTGGCGCTCGGGATATTCGGATTGGCCACAGTGGGACTATTAAAGGGCGCCTTGCTTTTGACCGCGGGTGGGGGAGTATTGCTGATTCTGGCTGTATTACCCTCGATTTTTGCGCGATGGCGCAATGTCCGGGGGGTTTTGGGGATGGCTCTCGTCGCCTTGATCGCCTATCAAGGCATGCAAATGGCTTTGACGGATCTTCCCAGTTTATGGAAAACCCGGCGTGATTTTGGGCGACTGGCACAACCCTATCTCAAGACGGGTGTAAAGGTATTGATAATCGGACAAGTTCCCAGTTCCGTGTTGACCGAGGTGTGCGGACCGGTACGCGAAGTCGATCCATGGGAATCGATTACAGCGTTTGCCGGGTCGGAACCGGTGATGTTGCTGGGGCGGCGTTCGGAAATCAGCCATTTTCGCGCGATTCTGGCGATGCCCCCGTATCAGGCGATGGGTATTCAGGTGTTTGCCATTGATGCGGATCGCAATAAATATGCCTTTGCCTTCAACCGGGCTTATGTCGACCGATTCGGCCCACCATCCGGGGAACCCCTTTATTGACATCCCCTGCTGTTTTTAGATATTCTGCGCGAACTCGTTTCAGGAGCTAAATCTCAGCAGGAGTCCGGTTTGTTATTCAACTCATTGACATTTCTGTGGTTTTTCATCCTGGTCTATGGATTGTATCTGGTTCTTAACCATCGTTGGCAGAACCGGATGTTGCTGGTTGCGAGCCTGTGGTTTTACGGGTCCTGGGATGTCCGTTTCTTATCCCTGTTAATTGCTTCGATCGTTTTGGATTACTATTGTGGGATTCTAATCCATGAGGCGCCGACCCCGGGCCGGAAACGGGCCTGGCTGGCGCTCAGCATGACCGGCAATCTGGGGATGCTGTGCTTTTTCAAATACTACAACTTCTTCGTTGAGTCCTGTGCGGTATTTCTGTCCTGGCTGGGCTTGGAGGTCCACCCGGCCACCCTGCGCATTATCCTGCCGGTGGGAATTTCCTTTTATACCTTCCAGACCATGAGCTATACGATCGATATTTACCGGGGCAAAATGAAGCCCACCTATGACTGGTTGAACTTTTCGCTCTTCGTTGCCTTTTTCCCCCAACTGGTGGCCGGGCCCATTGAGCGGGCGCGCAACCTGTTGCCGCAATTGGAAAAACCCCGGACCTTAAAACTGGTCCAGATCAAGGAAGGTTTTTTCCTGATCGCCTGGGGGTTGTTTCAAAAAGTGATCATCGCCGATCATTCGGCTCAAATTGTCAATGCGTTCTTTGCCCGGTCAGGGACCCTGAATTGTGGGGAGGCCTGGCTGGCCATGTATGCGTTCAGCATGCAGTTGTTTGGCGATTTCAGCGGGTATTCGGATATGGCCCGGGGGCTGGCCAAACTGATGGGCGTCGAACTGATGGTCAATTTCCGGCTTCCCTATCTGGCCGTCCGGCCGTCGGATTTCTGGGGCCGCTGGCATATTTCGTTGACGACTTGGGTGCGGGATTATCTGTTTGTTTCAATCGGCGCCAACAAACATGGAAATGTTCGGACCCATTTCAACCTGATGTTGACCATGACCGTTATCGGACTCTGGCATGGGGCCTCCTGGACCTTTGTGTTATGGGGGGTCTATTTTGGCGTGATTCAATCGGCGCATATTTTAATTCAACCCTTCATGGGGCGCTGGTTCCCGGCGCGGAATCCCACCCAGCGCACACTGATCTTGCTGGGGAGCATATTTTTAACCTATCACTTGTGCATTCTGGGGGGGGTGCTCTTCCGGGCGCAGAATATGGGGCAATCCTGGGAGATATTCCGCGCACTGTTTTCAGGTACCTTTGCCTGTACGCCCGAATTGTTACGGATGAGTTTGAAGTTTGTCTTCATCTGCTGGCCTTTGTGGGTGTTGCAGGTTTTTCAATATCGGTCCAATGACCTGTTGGTTTTCACCAAGTGGCCGGCTTGGGCGCGTTTTGCCGGAACGGCGGCCTGTCTCCTGATCGTTTTCTTCATCTACCTGTTTACTGCCGATATCCGTGGCGGAGAGGAGTTTATCTATTTTCAATTTTAAACAAATCGGGGCTTTTCGCGGTTTGATCGACCGGAGCCAATTTCTCTTGGTTGTATCCTGTCTAGCTTTGGCCGGATGGCCGATCCTGTTGTTACAGCGGATTCACTGGCCCTTATTGGTGTTGGGTGAAGGGGCGATTCTGGCGGTCTCCCTGTGGATCAATTCGCGCCATCGAAAGCTCGTCCTTCTATTCGTGGGGATGGGCCTGCTTTTTCTCGCGGGCGGTGAAGTGTATTTGCGGGTTCGTTATTTCGGCCCAGCCGGAATGTCTTTCGATCGGTATCGACCGGCCAGTTACGGGCATCCGTGGTCCCGCTTTGAGTTTTCCGAAGCGACGTATACCGGGCTCAAGCCGAATACCGTGGTTCGGTTCAAGGGTAAATTGTTCAGCGTCAATGCCGATGGCTTCCGGGGAAAATCCTATCTTCGACCCAAACCGGCCGGGGTATTTCGAGTCGTTCTTTTGGGCGCTTCCGCGACTCAAGGGTCGGGACTGGAAGATTCTGAGGTGATGACCGAAGTGATGGAGTCCCGCTTGAACGCCACCGGGTTGCAGGTTCGGGTGGAAGTGGTGAATCTCTCCTTGGGGGGGAGCCGGTTGGGGGAGATGGTGCATTGTCTGGAATCGATCGGGATGTCGTATGAACCGGATCTGATCCTGGTGGGGGCGAATCAGGTCTTGATCCCGACCCGGGAAATGGAAATTCGGGCGCGCACAGTGCGGGCCCTGCAGGTTTCACCCTGGCGAAAAGTGCTCGACCGGCAGTACGCGTTTATCGGATCTCGTTTTTTCTTCATCGATTTGCTGGAACAGTTGCGATCCGGCGAGATCGTGGGGATGGGCCGGGTCTTGGCCCGGCCCTTATCCAGTGGCGAGACTCTGGAATACAAAATGCCGGAGGGGCAACAGCACAATCTGGAGACGGGCCTGACCCGTATCCAGGCGGCGGCCGGTCCTGTTCCCGTAGCCCTCTACCTGTTGCGCCCGATTTCGAATCGGCAGGGCTTCACGGATCGGGCGGGCTTTCGGGCTTATTTGAGTCAACGCGCAGCGGCCTATGGAATGACGGTTCTCGACACGACGGACTTGAATTTCGAGGCGTATCGGGAACTGGATTTGATCGTATACCCGGGCGATAAGCATCCCAATGCCATTGCTCATCAACTGTTTGCGGGACGGATGTCGGATGAATTGGCCACCGTCATTCGTTCCCGGATGGAGAATCGGTGAGGCCATACCGATCCGCATAGAGCGGAATCTTCCGCACTTTCCGATTGATCAGGGCGATCTGGTCGGCGGAGAGTTCCCGGCGCCAGCGTTCATCGATCCGGATCTCGTTTTTTCCCTTGAGATAAGGGGACACACTGCTGTGGCAAAAATGGTGGTCCTGATCGCCGGGGAGGAGGAGTTCCGGCCGGAATTCCAGACCGATGAAGGTGCAGAGGGAGCGGATAAACGGTTCGGGCTGGGCGACGAAATCCTCATAAAAAACGGTCAGGGCATCGGGTTGGTGCTCGTTGACGAGGTCCAGAAACCGGCCTGACCATTTGCGAAGTTTGCGGATTTCATGGGGCAATTCGCCACCCTCGCGCAAGCGCGAGGCGAGCAGGGCGCGCGGGTCACGGGCCAGAAAGATCAATCCCATCCGCTCAGTCCGGGCGAGGCGGGGAACGCGGTAGAACCGGCTTTTGGAAAGATCCAACAGGACCTTGCGATGGGTGGCGAGGCGCAGGGTGTGAAGATCGGCCGCCCGTGTCCGGGTGTAATCCTCAATAATTTTAGGCGGCAGACGGGGGAGGTGTTCAGTCCAGAACGGGCAGGTGTCCAGGGGGAGGCCACAGGAACAGGGGATGTTTTTTTCAAGCGCATCGTCGATCCAGAGAAATTCGCCGGGGCAAATCAGATCGGGATGCCGGTTCAGCATGCGTCCCAACAGGGTGGAACCGCAATGGGAATGGCCCAGGACGAAGACCAGATAGTATTTTTGAAGTTGACTCATCTTCTCCCCCAGAGGTATCCTTAATAGTTCAAAAACGACAGCGCATTAAGATCGTACACCGCTTTTTGACTCAATCAAGGTTAAAAAATGCAAGAAACCTATCGGATCAGCAACTTGAAGATGCTGGAAGCTGAAAGCCTCCAGATCATCCGGGAAACGGCGGCCGAATTCGAACGGCCGGTGATGCTCTATTCTGCCGGAAAGGATTCTTCGGTGATGTTGCGCCTGGCGCAGAAAGCCTTTTATCCGGGCAAGATTCCCTTTCCCCTCTTGCATGTCGATACCACGA
>CAZCDO010000106.1:10518-13314 GCA_964497135.1 uncultured Verrucomicrobiota bacterium | reverse complement strand
CGTATTGCTGATGGCGCATCTGCAATTTGGCCCGGCTTTCGCAGAAAGCCGGGCTAGTGTTTCGGCCGATTGCGATATTCGGCGAGAAGGGTTTGGAATACCTCAAAGCGCCGGGCGTCGATGGCGCCCGAGGAGAAGGCGGCCCGAAAGGCGCAGTGGGGTTCGTGGTCATGCTGGCAGTCCCGGAACCGGCATTGGCCGCGTAAGTCCCTGAACTCCCGGAAGCCGTACTCGATCTCCTCGCGCGACAAATGCGAGAGACCAAAGGCTTCCAGGCCGGGACTGTCAATCAGGGCGCCGCCCCCCGGCAGGTCATACCAGCGGGCCTGCGTGGTGGTGTGTTTGCCGCTGTTGAGCGTTTCCGATACTTCCCCGGTTTTTGCGTCGGCTTCGGTCACCAGCGCGTTGGTCAGGGTCGTCTTGCCCATGCCGGATTGACCGAATAGCAATGAGATGTGTCCGGCTAGATGCCGGCGCAATTCGCCGAGATCGCCGGTCAACGCGTTCACTTCGAGAACCGGATGACCCAGCCGGGCGAACGGCGCCAATAGTTCGCGCCCCCGTTGAAGATGGGTTTCGAGATCGCATTTATTCAGGAGGATCAGGCCGGTCAGATTCTGCGACTCGACGGCACACAGGCAGCGGATAAGCAATTCGTCGCTGAAACCGGGTTCGGTCGCCACGACGATCACCACTTGCGTGACGTTGGCGGCAATCAGTTTTTCCTTAAAGGCATTCGCGCGATAAAAAAGACTGCGCCGGGGCAGGAGGGTTTGAATGACGCCTTGGGTGGCGCCGGAGGGTTCCACTTCGACTTCGTCGCCACAGGCGTAGAGGCTTTTCTTTCCACGGGGGGAACACATCAGGATCGGACCGTCGGCAAACCCCTCTCCGATCCGGATTTCATACTGGCGCCCATAGGCGCCAATGATCCGGCCTTTGATGGTGACGTTGTTGGGGGAAGTCATGTCCCATCATCATAGATCGGTTGAGTGTCGAATACCAGATGATTTGCCTGACGCAGGTTTTTTTGGGGGGGGCAAGGCAGTTCGGCGCACCCTTAGGTTCTTGCCTGCACAGGATTCGCGATATCGTAGGGCCTTCGCTCGTCGAAGGTCGTCTGGGGCCCGGCACGCCGACAAGCGGCGGCCCTACAGGTCTGTGCAGGGATACGATGTATTAATACAAAAATGTAACTAACAGTTCGGCTTTATTAATACAAAAATGTAATAAATAGATGGACGGGTTGTTTTTGTTCCGGCGCCATTATTAATAGATGACGTTAATTTGCAACGCATTAGGACGATTTAAATAAACGATTCTGCCGGTTGGCACGCCCCGTGCTATTATAAATCTATGTTTTCGGGTCCGGTTGCCGTAAGGTAACCGTACGAGCATTTTTAACGTAACGAATCGAATGGAAATAACGGAGGACCGATGAGCGCGGATATTAAAAAACCAGGGACGGAAGCGGGCGAAGCCGGGCGGGTCACCGAGTTGTTCGGCGAGAATGTGTTCAACATGAAGACGATGCGGAATTATCTGGGCGAAAAGGCCTGTAATTCGCTGGTGGCCACGATCTGTCAGGGCCACTCGTTGGATCCGTCGATCGCTGATGAGGTGGCGGATGCGATGAAGACCTGGGCGATTTCACGGGGCGCGACCCATTTTACCCATTGGTTCCAGCCGCTGACCGGCGCCACGGCCGAAAAGCACGAGGCTTTTGTGGTTCCTGACGGGCGCGGGGGAGCCATCATGCAGTTTTCCGGCAAGGAATTAATCCAGGGGGAACCGGACGCCTCCAGTTTTCCTTCCGGCGGCTTGCGCAGTACATTTGAGGCCCGCGGATATACGGCCTGGGATCCCACCAGTCCGGCATTTATCAAGGAGGGGGTCAACAGCGCAACCCTCTGTATTCCAACCGTCTTTTTTGGCTATCACGGCGAATCGTTGGATAAAAAAGTGCCCCTCCTGCGCTCGATGGACGCCTTGTCCTCTCAGATCGATCGATTGGGCCGCCTGTTCGGAATCAAGACCGCGGCCCGCGCCTTTGCCACCCTGGGCCCGGAACAGGAATATTTCCTGATCGATCGGGAGTATTTCGATGCGCGCTTGGATTTGCTCCAGACGGGGCGGACGCTGTTTGGGCGGAAGCCGGCCAAGCACCAGCAGATGGAAGACCATTATTTCGGGGCGATTAAAAACCGCGTGTTGGCGTTTATGGAAGATCTCGATCTCGAACTCTGGCGCCTCGGCATCCCGGCGCGGACCCGGCACAATGAGGTCTGTCCGGCCCAGTTCGAAATCGCGCCCATTTTCGAGGAATTGAATCTGGCCATCGATCACAATATGCTGGTGATGGATACCCTGCGCCAGGTGGCCGAGAAGCATGATTTCGTCTGCCTCCTGCACGAGAAGCCGTTCGCCGGGGTCAATGGATCCGGCAAACACAACAACTGGTCGATCTGCGGACCGGACGGCAAAAACTGGCTCAGTCCCGGGTCGAATCCGCGCGAGGATGCCAAGTTCCTGACGATGATCTGCGTTTTGATGCAGGCGGTGGACAAGCACGCGGACTTGTTGCGCGCCTCGGTGGCGTCGGCGCGTAACGATCACCGGTTGGGGGCCAACGAAGCGCCCCCGGCGATCGTTTCGATCTTCCTGGGCGAAGAATTGACGGATGTTATCGCCCAGTTGGAAAAAGGCGAATCCCGCCAGAAGAATGGAACGGCAACCCTGCATCTCGGGGTATCGTCCCTGCCGCGGTTGGCCAAGGACATGACCGACCGGAACCGG
>CAZCDO010000106.1:0-10472 GCA_964497135.1 uncultured Verrucomicrobiota bacterium | reverse complement strand
TTCGAGTTCCGGGCGGTGGGCTCAAATCAGAGTTGCGCCTTGCCGATGACCGTGCTGAATACGATCGTGGCCGAGTCGATCGACCAGATTTGTACGCGGATCGAGGCGGAACTGGCGAAAGGGGTCGCGTTCAATGAGGCCCTGCAGATGGTCCTGGCGGACATCAGCCGCAAGCACAAACGGATCCTGTTCAATGGCGATAATTACACGGCCGAATGGCGCAAGGAGGCGGCCCGGCGCGGCTTGCCGAATATCCGGACGACGCCCGAGGCCCTCAAGGCGCTGATGGGGAAAGAGTCCGTGGCGATGTTCGAAAAATACAAGGTGTTTTCGCCGCGCGAGATCGAATCGCGTTACGATGTTTACCTGCACGAGTATTTGAAGACCGTCCAAATCGAAGCCCTGTGTGCGGGAACCATGGCCCGGACCATGATCATTCCGGCGGCGTTGGAGTATCAGAACCGGCTCGGTTCAACCTTGACGGCCTTAAAAACCGGCGGGGTCAAGGCGTCCAAGTCAACCCGCGATTTGCTGGTCCAGGTGGCCAGCCTGACTGACGATGCGTTGATGGCCACCCTCACGCTCGAGAAAGCCGTGAAATCGGAATCGACCGAGAAGATGCTGACGGGAATGGCCGCTTTGCGGGCTGCGGCGGATGAGTTGGAGGGCTTGGTGCCCCACGATCTCTGGCCGTTGCCCAGTTACGCCGAGATGTTGTTCATGATGTAGGTGCCGGGGGAAAGGGGCGGTATCCGGGTGAATCCAATTCAACGACAGGATGCACGGGGGTTCGACCCGCAGGGTTTGTACGATCCCCGCTTTGAACACGATAGTTGTGGCGTCGGATTTCTGGTCCATCTGGACGGGCGTCCGACCCACGACCTCGTGCTGAAGTCCGTCCAGGTTTTGCAAAACCTGTTGCATCGGGGCGCGGTGGGGGCCGATCAACGGACCGGCGATGGCGCAGGGGTTTTGCTCCAGGTACCCGACCGGTTCTTCAGGCGCGAGGCGCAGGCGCGGGGTGTTGCCCTGCCGCCCGCCGGTCGTTACGGGGTGGGGATGGTCTTTCTACCGAAGGAAGACGGCCCGGCCCTGGCGGCGCAGGCGCTGATTGAACGGCTCGCGCGCGCGATGCCGTTGGATTTTTTGGGTTGGCGTCCCGTGCCGGTGGAAGAGGGTTTACTGGGCGACCAGGCGCGGGCCAGTTGTCCCTCGGTGGTGCAATTTTGGGTGACGGGACCGTTCGAGGATCCGGTCGAATTCGAGCGGCGGCTTTACCTGTTGCGCAAGCGCATTACCCATGCGGCTGCAACCGAGGGGCTGCGGCTCTATCTGCCGAGTCTATCCTGCCGGACGGTGGTTTATAAGGGGTTGCTGATGGGCGCCCAGGTGTCGGGTTTTTACCGGGACCTGGTCGATCCGAATTTCGAGAGCGCGCTGGCGGTGGTTCATCAACGCTACAGCACCAACACCTTTCCCTCGTGGGAGCTCTCCCAACCGTTCCGCCTGTTGGCGCACAACGGCGAAATCAATACTCTGCGCGGCAACTTGAACCAGATGCGCGCCCGCGAGCGGTCCCTGGCGTCGCCGTTATTGGGGGAGGAGATCAGCGATCTTCTGCCCATCATCGATCCCGGGGGCAGTGATTCCGCCTGCCTGGACAATGCGCTGGAGATGTTGACGGCCTGTGGACGGAGTCTGCCGCACGCGATGACGATGCTGATTCCCGAAGCCTGGGGGGTGAAGTATCCGATGGGACCCGACCAGCGGGGCTTTTTCGAATATCATGCCGGACTGATCGAGCCTTGGGATGGCCCCGCCACGGTGGCTTTTACCGATGGCGAACGGGTCGGCGCCCTGTTGGACCGCAACGGCCTGCGTCCGGCCCGCTATTGCATTACGCGGGGCAACCTGATGGTGATGGCCTCCGAGGCGGGCGTGTTGCCTCTGGCGGCTTCCGAGATCCGCGAGAAAGGATCCCTGCGGCCGGGTCAGATGATCCTGGTGGATCTGGCCGAACGGCGGATTCTTCGGGACGATGTCATTAAAACGCGTCTGGCCCGCCGTCAGCCGTACCGGCGGTGGGTGGAAGAGAACAAGATCACCCTGCAAAGTTTTTTTGGCGCCGTTGCGCCCGTCATGCCGGAGTGGGATACGCTACGGGCCCGCCAATTGCTGGGGGGGTATACCCGGGAGGATCTGCAGATGATCCTGGCACCGATGGCGTCCTCGGCGCATGAGCCGGTGGGATCCATGGGGCACGATCTGCCGCTGGCGATTTTCTCTGAAAAACCCCAACTCCTGTTCAATTATTTCAAACAGATGTTCGCCCAGGTCACCAATCCGCCGATCGATCCGATTCGCGAGGAGTTGGTGATGTCCCTGATGACGTTTATCGGGAACCCGCCCAACGTGCTCAATGAGACCCCGCTCAACGCGCGATTGATCAAACTACGCCATCCCATCCTGAGCAACGAGGATCTGGCCCAGATCCAGTCGCTGAATCTGAAGGATTTCGCCGCCGTGACCCTGGTTACCGAATTCGAGCCCGGGGCGGGCGAGGCCGGATTATCGGCGGCACTGGGGACGCTCGCCGACGAGGCGGCGGAAGCGGTCCGGGGAGGGCGCAATCTGGTGGTGCTTTCCGATCGGACGATTTCGCCCGGGCGTATGCCGATTCCCTCTCTGCTGGCCGTCTCAGCGGTGAACCGGCGCCTGGTGGCGGAGGGATTACGGACCCAGGCCGGGGTGATTATTTCGACCCGCGAGGCGCGGGAAGTGATGCACATGGCGCTCTTGTTGGGGTATGGGGCGACGGCGGTCAACCCCCACCTGGCCTTTGAGACCGTCGCCGCGTTGGCCTTGCGCCGGGAACTGGATGCCGAGTTGGGAGTCGCCAAGGCGCTGGAGAATTACATCACGGCGCTGTGCGAGGGCTTGCGCAAAATCATGTCCAAAATGGGCATCTCCACCCTGCGCTCCTACCGGGGCGCCGAAGTTTTTGAGGCGGTCGGTCTGAACCACACGCTACTGGAAGCCTTTTTCCCGGGAACCCCCTCGCGGGTGGAGGGGATCGGGGTGAAGGAGATTGCCGAAGAATGTCGCCTGCGGGCGGAGGAAGCCCGGCGGATGGACGGCGATGGCACGGGCTTGTTGCCGTCGGGCGGGGTGTACCGCTACCGGCAGGATGGGGAGCGGCATCTCTGGACGCCTTTCACCATCAGCACCCTCCAGCGGGCCACCCGCGAGAACGATGGACGGTTGTTCCGGGAATATACGCGCAAGATCGACGATCAATCCGAACAGATTTTTACCCTGCGCGGGCTTTTTCGGTTCAAGCCCGTAACGCCGGTGTCCGTGGATGAGGTGGAGTCGGTCGAATCGATTTGCCGGCGGTTTGTGACGGGGGCAATGTCGTTTGGTTCGATCAGCCGGGAGGCGCATGAGACGATTGCCATCGCAATGAACCGGTTGGGCGCGAAGAGCAATAGCGGGGAGGGCGGGGAGGATCCGGCCCGGTATGCCCCCCTATCGAATGGTGACAGCCGGTGCAGTGCGGTCAAGCAGGTGGCCAGTGGCCGGTTTGGGGTGACGGCCGAATATTGTGTCAACTGCCGTGAATTGCAGATCAAGATCGCCCAAGGCGCGAAACCGGGGGAGGGGGGGCAGTTGCCGGGCCATAAGGTCAATGCCGAAATCGCCCGGGTACGTCATTCAACCCCTGGCGTCACCTTGATTTCACCGCCACCGCACCATGACATCTATTCGATCGAGGACATCAAGCAGTTGATTTATGATTTAAAGAACATCAATCCCCAGGCCCGGATCTCGGTGAAACTCGTCTCTGAACTGGGGGTGGGGACGATCGCGGCGGGTGTGGCAAAAGCCAATGCGGAGATGATTTTGATCAGCGGGTATGATGGCGGGACCGGGGCCTCCCCGCTCTCGTCCATCCGGCACGCCGGGGTGCCTTGGGAACTGGGCCTGTCGGAAACCCAGCAGACCCTGGTGTTGAATGGCTTGCGTGAACGGGTCCGCCTGCAGACGGACGGCCAGTTAAAGACCGGGCGCGATGTGATGATCGCCGCCTTGCTGGGAGCGGAGGAGTTCGGCTTTGCGACCACCGCCCTGGTGGTCTGCGGCTGTGTGATGATGCGCAAGTGCCACTTGAACACCTGTCCGGTGGGCGTGGCGACCCAGGATCCGGCCCTCCGCCGGTTTTTTGCCGGCAAGCCCGAATACCTGGTGAATTTTTTCCATTTCATCGCCCAGGAGGTTCGCGAATATCTCGCCCAACTCGGATTGCGGTCGCTGGACGAGGCCGTGGGGCGGTCGGATCTTCTGAATGTGGAACCCGCCATCCGGTTTTGGAAAGCCCGGGGCCTGGATTTTACCCGGATCTTGAGCCGCCCGGTTGCGCCCGGGGTGTCGGTGCGCCAGACCCGGGCCCAGGATTACGAGTTGGAAAAAACCCTGGATGCGCGCCTTATGCCCAAGGTGCTGGATGCCCTGGAACATCAACGGGCCGTGACTGTGGATTCGCCGATTACGAATGTCGATCGCGCCGTCGGGACCCGTATTTCGGGCGAGGTCGCGCGGCGCTATGGCCACGAGGGCTTGCCGGACGACACGATTACCTTCCGATTCCGGGGTTCGGCCGGTCAGAGTTTCGGGGCCTGGTGTGCCCGGGGAGTGACCTTGCTCCTGGAAGGCGAGGCGAATGACTACGTCGGCAAGGGGTTGTCGGGCGGTCGGATTGCGATTCGTCCGCCGCCGGAGGCGGCCTTTGACCCCTCGCAAAATACCATCGCTGGGAATGTGATTTTGTACGGCGCGACCGGCGGCGAGGTCTATATCGGAGGAACGGTGGGGGAGCGCTTCGCGGTCCGGAACAGCGGCGCCAACGCCGTGGTGGAAGGCGTCGGCGATCATGCTTGCGAGTATATGACCGGGGGACGGGTGGTGATCCTCGGGCGGACCGGGCTGAATTTCGGGGCCGGGATGAGCGGCGGGATCGCCTATGTCTATGACGAGGACCGGCGTTTTGACAGTCGGTGCAATCTGGACATGGTGGACTTGGAGTTGCTCGAGGATCCCCAGGACCTGGCGGAGCTTCGTCAACTGCTGGCCCGGCATGTGCATTACACCGGGAGCCGGAAGGCCGAGCGGATTCTGGACGACTGGCCCGAGCGGGCCTCGTCTTTCGTCAAAGTGTTCCCGATGGAATACCGACGGGTATTGGGCCGGATGATGCGCGATGACGAGGCGACGGAGCGGCAGGAGGTGGTCCATGGGTAAGCCGGGTGGATTTATGGAACAAGCCCGGCGGGAGCCGGGCTACCGGCCGGTTTCCGAGCGGTTGGGCGATTTCAAAGCCGTTGAATTACGGGCCGGCGAGGATGAGATCGTGGCGCAGGCCGCACGATGCATGGATTGCGGAACGCCCTTTTGCCATGGGTGCGGGTGTCCGCTCAACAACCTGATTCCGGAATTCAATGAACAGGTTTACCGGCGGCGCTGGCGGGAGGCGTTGGACCTGTTGCTGACGGTCAACCCCTTTCCTGAATTCACCGCCCGGGTTTGCCCGGCGCTCTGCGAGGGCTCGTGCGTGCTGGGGATTCACGAGGAACCGGTGACGATCCGGCAGATCGAACTCGCGATCATCGAGAAGGGGTTTGAAGAGGGCTGGATCCGGCCGGGAACCCCCGCCGTGCGGCGGGTGGGACGGGTGGCGGTGATCGGATCGGGCCCGGCGGGGCTGGCGGTGGCGGATACGGTTAGCCGGGCCGGGTATGGCGTCGTGGTTTACGAGAGCGCGGCCCGCCCCGGGGGGATCCTGCGCTATGGAATTCCCGAATTCAAGCTGGAGAAATGGATGGTGGACCGCCGGATCGACCTCCTCAAGGCGCAAGGGGTGGTTTTCGAAACCGGCGTGGCGATCGGCCGGGATTTATCGGCCCGATATTTGAAGGATCGTTTTGAAGCCGTATGCCTGTGTGCCGGGGCCCGGGTTCCCCGCGATCTGGCGATTCCGGGGCGTGAGTTGGGCGGGATTCATTTTGCGATGGAATACCTGGTGTTGCAAAACCGAGTGCTGGGCGGCGAACCGGTTCCGCCCGGGGAATTGATTTCGGCTGAAGACAAAAATGTAGTGATCATCGGTGGAGGGGATACGGGTTCCGATTGTCTGGGAACCGCCTTGCGTCAGGGGGCGCGGGCCGTGGTCCAGATCGAAATCCTGCCTGAACCACCCCCGACCCGGGCGGATTCAACCCCCTGGCCGATGTGGCCGCATCAACTTCGAGTTTCGAGCAGTCACAAGGAGGGGGGGACCCGGTATTGGGGGATGACGGCGCTCCGTTTTGTCGGGGATGGCGCCCGGGTGACCGGGATCGAGGTTTGCACCGTCGATTGGGCGCCCGGGGCGAATGGGCGTTCGGCGCCGCGCCCGCGGACCGGTTCGGAACGGCGTTTTTCGGCTGATCTGGTCCTGTTGGCGATGGGATTTACCGGGCCGGCGGCGAATCCGTTTGCGGACGAGTGGGGTCTGAAACTGAACGAGCGGGGGGTGATGGCGAGGGATGCCGACGGCCAGACCTCCGCGGACGGGATTTTTGCCGCCGGAGATATGACCCAGGGCGCGTCCCTCGTGGTCCGGGCGATTGCGGATGGGCGGCGGGTAGGGGCGCGGATGGTAGCCTACCTGGCACGGTAAACAATTTGCGGTCGGTGAGAAAAAGGGATAGGATAACCAGCTGGCGGGATCGACAGCGACTCCCGATCAGGAAGGAACCGACTATGTACGAATCGGATCGGCCGCGCGAAGCGTGTGGAATTGTCGCGGCCTATGGCGTGCCATCTGTGGCCACCCTTATTCATGGGGGCTTGTTTTCGCTTCAGCATCGGGGACAAGAAGGTGCGGGGATTGTGGTCAGCGATGGACGAAGCATCCGGTCCCACAAGGGCCTGGGCTTGGTCAATGATGTGTTTTTGCCAGGACGACTCGCCGAGTTGCCCGGCCACTTGGGAATCGGGCATGTTCGGTATTCCACCACCGGATCAGACCGGATTCAGAACGTCCAGCCGCTGGTAGCCGAATGCGTGGACGGTATCTGGGCGATCGCCCATAACGGGAACCTGGTCAATGCCCAGGCCCTGCGCCGGATGTACCAGGAGGCGGGCGCTATTTTTCAAACCGGCACCGACAGCGAGGTGTTGATTCATCTGCTGGCCGATCCGATGTACCGGAACCGGCCCCGCCGGGTGGCACGGGCCTTGATGGAGTTGAACGGCGCGTTCGCTTTTGTGCTGATGACCTCGACCTCGATTATGGCGGCGCGGGATCCGTATGGATTCAAGCCTCTTTCGATTGGGAAATTGGGGGAGGGTTGGATGATTGCCAGCGAGACGTGCGCGCTGAACCAGTTGGGGGCCGAGTATGTGCGGGATGTCCAGCCCGGCGAACTGGTGGTGATCAATGAGCACGGTCTGCAAAGCAGTCGATTTATGGATCTCGATAAAAAGCGGATGGCCCAGTGTGTGTTCGAGCATGTCTATTTTGCGCGGCCGGATAGCCTGGTTTTTGGGCAGAATGTGCATACCGTCCGGATGAAACTGGGGATGCGCCTGGCCGAGGAACACCCGGCCGAAGCGGACGTGGTTATTTCGGTGCCGGACAGCGGCAACTCCGCCGCGCTCGGTTATTCGCAACGGAGCGGGATCCATCTCGATTATGGCTTCATGCGTAATCACTATGTGGGGCGGACCTTTATCATGCCCAAGGCGGATGCCCGCGCGCGCAGTGTGGATATGAAGCTGGCGGTCATTGCCGATGTGGTGCGCGGCAAGCGGGTGGTGGTGGTGGACGATTCGATTATTCGCGGCACGACGTCCCAGCGCCGGGCGGCCGCCCTCCGGGCGGCCGGGGCCCGGGAAATCCACCTGCGGATTTCCTGCCCGCCGACCACGCATCCCTGCTTTTTCGGAATCGATTTCGCCACCCGGGAGGAACTCGTGGCGGCGGATCGATCGCTGGAGCAGATCCGCAAAGTGACCGGGGCGGACTCGGTGGGCTATCTCAGCATCGAAGGGTTGTTGTCGCCCTTTCCCGATGCCGCCAACTATTGCACCGCCTGTTTTTCGGGCGATTACCGGGTTGACATCAGCGCGGTTCAGGGCAAGGATGACTTGGAACAGATTGCGCCCATGCTCAAATTCGACCCTTGACGATGGGGGGGTTCCCTCATAAACAGAAACAAGGAAAAAAGGAGTCACGATGAAAACATATGGATGGCTGAGTTTGGTTGTGGCATTGGTTCTGGGATGGGGCTGTCATCGGGGCGTGGCGGCGGATAAAACCGACCCGATGTGGATGACGGATTTTGAGGCGGCGAAAGCGCGTGCGACCGAATTGAAACGTCCGATTCTGGTTGATTTTTCGGGTTCCGACTGGTGCGGGTGGTGCATCAAGTTGGATAAGGAAGTTTTCAAGCAAACGGAGTTCAAGTCTTTTGCGGAAAAGGAACTCGTCCTGTTTTTGGCTGATTATCCGCGTTCGACGCCCCAGGCGGCCGGGCTGAAAAAACAGAATGAAGCCTTGATGGCCCAATACCGGGTGGAGGGTTTTCCGACGGTATTGATATTGGACGCGGGCGGGCGGGAATTGGCCCGGACCGGGTATCAACGCGGCGGGGCGGCGGCTTATGTGAAACACTTGCAGGAGTTATTGGCCAAGGCACCCGGAAAATAACCGGCAAAAAAAATCTTTTTCTGTTGACGGGTGGGGTGGGGTCTGGTAAACGTCTTCCCCCTTATGGGACAACAACTTAAACCACGTATCAAGCGGAAACGTCGGATCCGGTACATCAAGCGCCGGACCGATGCCTCCAAGCTTAAAAAACAGCAGAAAACCCCGGCGGCGAAGTAATTCGCCGGTGGCGCCGGAGGGGTTTGCGGACGATTACGGCATTTGCCGTTTCGATGCGATTTCCCTGAAGGGCTCGTTAGGGCGCGATGGCCGAGTGGCTAGGCAGAGGTCTGCAAAACCTCGTACACCGGTTCAATTCCGGTTCGCGCCTCCAATTTGCCCTTCTCCGATGCAACCGACCCCCAGGGCTTTTGGCCGCTCAGTATTGAAGACCGCCGATGCGGTCGACCAAGGATTTTATTATGAATAATGCGGATCCGATTCGGGTGGGTTTAGTCGGTATTGGGCGGGCGGGTTGGGGAATGCATGTGCCGGAGCTCAAGGGGCACGAAAAACAATTTAAGATTGTGGCGGCTTGCGACGTGTTGAAGGAACGGCGCCAGTTGATGGATCGGACCTTCGGATGCCGGACCTATGCTCGGTACGAGGATTTGCTCAAGGACCGCGAGGTGGAACTGGTCGATATCGCCACCCTTTCGGTCGATCATTTCACGCATGCGGTTATGGCGCTTAAGGCGGGCAAGCAGGTTTGTATCGAAAAGCCCATGTGCCGGACCTATGACGAAGCCTGCAAACTGAAGGCGATTGCGGCACGGTCTTTTGGGCAGTTGCTGGTGCGCCACAACCGCCATTGGGAGCCGGGGTTTCAGCATATCCAGGAAATCATCGAAAAAGGACTGCTGGGCGAGGTGTTTGAAATCAAGTTGCGCCGGGTGAGTTACCAGCGCCGGAATGACTGGCAGACGATCAAAAAGTTCGGGGGCGGGCAGGGATTGAATTGGGGGCCGCATATCGTTCAGCATGCGCTGCGCTTTCTGGAAGGGAAAGTGGTTGACCAGTGGAGTGATTTACGGCGCGTGGCGGCGGTGGGCGATGCCGAAGATCATTTGAAAATCATCCTGAAGGGCAAGAATGGGTGCCTGGTTGATCTGGAGATCAGCGGGGGAGCGGCCCTGGGCGAGCCGGAATATCTGGTTTGGGGAACGCGGGGTTCCCTGAAATCAACCGGATCCCAAATCACACTCAAGTATCTGAATCCCCATCGGCGGCTGGCTCCGCGGCGCTTAATGACCGGGACCCCGGATATCGGTCATTTTGGGACGCCGGACAAATTGGACTGGCTGGAATCGACGATTCCCGTCAAGCCCGCCAACGGGTTTGAAATGACGGGCATCTGGGATGCGATTTACAATACCCTGCGATTGCGCAAGCCCTATCCGATTACACTGGATGAAGCCGTGGAAGTGATGCGCGTGATTGATCACGCCCGCAAGCAATGCGGTTTTTTATAATCCGCTTGTGACGGCTGGACACGGCGGTCCCCGCCGTTTACGATTTAACCACGGATGGTACGGATGACACGGATACCGTCCGCCTTTGCACGCTACGTGCAAACTCGGCCCGTGTTGGTTTTATGGGATGGAGCCGGGAGGCCACTGTAAAGCTTATATCCTGTGACCACAGTTTCCTTCCCATTGCCAAGTTTCCCCTTCACCATTTTGGACTGCGGGACTTCTGTCCCGCTTTGATGGAGGGCGCAGTGCAC
>CAZCDO010000105.1:0-13438 GCA_964497135.1 uncultured Verrucomicrobiota bacterium | reverse complement strand
GGTCGTGACGGCGGACCAGAACCCGGCGATTATGATCGTGAAGACGGCGGTGAACACGACGTACACGAACGTGGGCGACGTGATCAATTACACGTTCATGGTAACGAATGCGGGGAACGTTACACTGACCAATGTGACCGTGACCGATCCGGGAACGACGGTGATGGGTGGTCCGCTGGCGACCCTGGCGGTGGGTGCGGCCGATACGACGACTTTCACGGCCACGTATCTGGTCACGCAGGCTGACATCAATAGCGGCAGCTTTACGAACATTGCGACGACGACCGGTTATGATCCCAATGGTGATCCGACCCGTGACGATGACGATGAGACTGTTACGGCCGACCAGAATCCAATGATTGTTCTTGAGAAGACCGTTTCTCGCGACGGATCGGTGCCTGGACAACAGTCGGTACAGGCTACGAACGGGGCGACGGTGACCTATTCATTTGTCGTATTGAATGCCGGCAACGTGACATTAACAAATGTCCTGCTGGTGGACACCGACATCGTTCCGATAATGAGTTCCAATCTATACACCCTGGCGGTGGGCCAGGCGGTGACGGTATCGGTGACGCGGCTGGTGAACGGCGATCTGACGAACACGGCCAGTGTGGTGGGTTACGACCCGAACAATGATCCGGTGAGCGATACCGACGATGCGGTCGTGGACCAGATTACGCCGCTTATTGCGGTGGATAAGACGGTTTCGCTCGACGGTTCCGTGCCGGGCTTCCAGACGGTGCATGGGACTAATGGAGCGGCCCTGACGTATTCGTTTGTAGTATCCAACCCGGGCGATGTGGCCTTGACGAATGTGACCTTGGTCGATGGATTGCTCACGTTCAGCACGAATCTGGGGACCTTGGTGTCGGGCGAATCGGTGACGGTCACTGTGATCAGTGCGATCAATGGCGACCTGACCAACATCGCCATCGTAACGGGTTACGATCCAAACAATGATCCGATTGCCGATAGTGACGATGCCGTGGTGGACCAGGTGTTGCCCGCGTTTGAACTCGTCAAAACCAGAATCTTCCCGGGCCTGGTCGCGTCTCAGGTGGGCGAACCGGTCGTCTTTACGGTGACCGTGCGCAACACCGGCGATGTTGACCTGGTGACCGTCCCGCTGGAAGATACCTATGAAACGGCCTACCTGTCGTTCACTTCGGCGGTGCCCACTCCGGTCGATGCCACGAATGACGGAGTATTGAATTGGGCTAATCTGGGGCCCTTGGCGCCCGGCGCAAGCACTTCCGTGGTGGTCAATTTCATCGCCGTTCGGAGTTCGGCGGGGACGAATCAGACCAATTTAGTGGTCTCAGCTCCGACGACGCCAGTCAACTATCCGTCGGTCACGGTTCAGACGAGTACGGCGCCCTATCGGGTTAGCAAGGTCGGGTTTACACTGACCAAGACGCTGATCGATCCGACCAATCGGCCGGTGGTCGTGAATGAGCCGATGACCTTCGCCATCCGGATCGCGAACACGGGTGACATCCCGTTGGTAACCGTACCTGTGCGCGATCTGTATGAGACGGGCATTATGACCTACTCGAATGCGACCCCGGCGTCGGATGATAATCAGAATGACGGGGAAATCAACTGGGCGAATGTCGGCCCCCTGAATCCGGGAGTGACGACGACCCTGTTGGTCCGCTTTACCATGATCGCCAATACCTTGGGAACCTTACATACCAATACGGTTATTGTGGCCCCGACGACGGCCCCAGACCAGCCGACGGTTCCGCCGCAAACCAATCGGGCCACCTTCTCGTCGCAATTGGGATGGATCGGGGACACCGTTTGGGTGGACGACAATCTGAATGGCCTGCCTGACGAGGATCTGGCGACTAAAGGCTTGAACAATGTGCGTGTCCGCCTCTATCAAATCGTCAATGGAACGACGAATTATATCGGCGAGACCTGGACGGCAACGATTGGCGGGCGCCGCGGAACCTATCTATTCTCTAATTTGACCTACGGCACCTACTTGGTGGTCGTGGATCGGTCAACGATTCCAACGGGATTGGATATTTCCACTACACCTCCGACCGTCACGGTGGAGCTGACGCCCAAAGGATTTAATATCAGCGCCGATTTCGGGTTTGTGAAATCGACTCCCACCGCCGTTCAACTGATGTGGTTCCGCGGAGCCCGCGAGAACGATCAGGTCAAATTGTCGTGGGAAACGGCGATCGAACTGAATAACCTGGGTTATAATGTGTATCGGTCTGCCAGCGAGACGGGCGAGCGGCAGAAACTGAACTTAGAGTTGATTGCCGGGGCTGGCACCGGTGCCGGACGGGTCTATGAGTGGTGGGATGAACAACCCGCGTCGGAAGCGGTGGTGTATTACTGGTTAGAGGATGTCGAAACCACCGGAAAAACTGAATGGCACGGGCCTGTGGTCGTGCGCCGGACGGATCTGCGCACCGAAATCACCCTGCCGGGAGCGACGTTGACGGGGACACTCTTCAAGGTGACGGGTGCGACCCTGGATGCGCTGGGTCTTCCGGTGACTTCGACGGATGCTGACCGGTTGCAAGTCTGGGTCAATGACGAGCCGATTTCGGTCTTTTCGACGGCTGAAGGCCGGCCGATGGCCGATGATGATTGGGTGCTCTTCAGTGTCGAAGGTTTGACGGTGACGAACCTGACGATCGACTTGAGCGGCGAACCGGGCTTGCGCATGGAAATGCTGTATGCGCGTCCGTCGCGTTCCGCGGGCGACGTGGGGTCGG
Source organism: uncultured Verrucomicrobiota bacterium (assembly GCA_964497135.1). Classification (GTDB taxonomy): domain Bacteria; phylum Verrucomicrobiota; class Kiritimatiellia; order CAIKKV01; family CAIJXV01; genus CAIJXV01. The sequence goes on along the minus strand of CAZCDO010000105.1, from coordinate 10,694 downwards.
TCAGGGTGGGGGTAGCCCAGGTGGCTCGGGTCGCGGTGGCTCCGGACAAGGTTCGATATCTACTGAGCGGTTTCACCGGTGATTCGGCCTGGCTGTTGGATGTTACCGAGGCGCGAAACCCGCGGCTGATGCTCGGTGCCCAATGGGTCCGGTTGACCAATGAGTCCGGCTTGTATTTCAGTCATCCTGAGGCCGGTCCTGCGCAATGTATTGGGGTCGGGTCCACGGCCGTCATCGAATGGGTGCCAACGGCGGGCGAGTAAGGAACCCGAGGCGACGATTCACATGATGGTGAGGAAAGGCTTAAGGCGGACTTCGCCCGCAATCCTTCCGCGAAAACCCTTTGGAGTGCGGGACTTCTGTCCCGCCTTGCGAAAGGCGAAGTGTTCTTCGCCCGAAAAAGGCGGCAGTGTACTGCCGCAGTCCAAAAATGTGGAGCGGAATTCAGGATGCCGACGTATGATCTCTGAAATGTGGGAGGCACGTTCCCCCGCGCCGACAATATCTCCTCCTGATCTCCCATCGATTCTCCGGTATTGGCTTGCCTCAGCCCTTGTCATGGGACTTATTCCAGGCTGGTATCCCGTTGCATCGGCAGACGGACTCGATGGGTTTCCGCGAAATCACATCATTCGATTCGATCCGGTGACCAACGCCGCCGGCGGCCGTCATTTCGAAATCCGTGTGCCGCCGTTTCTCGAGGAGCGAACGCCCGCTGGATGGGCCTTATCGTTTTCCGGATATCCGATTCCTGAGACTCCAGGCCATCCCCAACTGGGGGCGGTCGCGTTTCGGTTCCCCGGACGGATGGGACAGGTGGCTCGGGTTGAGTGGGTGGATTCCGAATTTGAAGATCGCACCAATTTCCCGGTGGCGCCGGCTTCCGTGATGAAAAGGGTTCACTTTGATGACGCCCGATACCGGGACGAATATTCGCGGGTCACCAATGAGTCCGTGTATGCCAGTGACCGCTTAATTCCCCTGCGCCAACTCTGGACGGAAGAGGCTCAAATGGCCACCCAGCGGTGGGTACGATTGGTCTGCCATCCGAATCAGTACCATCCAACCCGACAGATTTTGCGCGTTCACCGTCGAATCCAGGGCTTTCTGTTTTTCGAGCCGGCTCCTTAGCCCAACGATAGAAATATTCCTCTGCGACTAAAACTGGATTCGGGGTGCCCTCATAGCTGTTAAGCTAAGATCAAATAACAACCCAAAGGGCTTGCCGTCGCCCTTTTTCAGGGGCCGTATAGCCGAGAGAACATCGGCAATTAAGCGATGCAGGTTTTCCCCTCCCTCCGGCGAGGGGGAGGGCGGAAACCAAAGACGCCGCCAAGGTAAGCGTGACCAACGGGGGCGTTTTCATAGTCTTAGCTTAACACGTATGAGGGCACCCCGGCTCCACATCACCCGCCTTACGTGGAACTACCGAAGATATAATGACGCGGACATCTTTTTTTTGTATACTACCCGGATGAAACGGCGCATTTTATTGTGGTTATTTGGGTTTTGCCTGGGATGGGGTGTTTACGCCCCTCCCGCGGGTCGATCTCAATATGTTCCCTCCGGTGGCGAATTTTCATCCCAAGTGGTTCCTCCGATGAATGGGATTGGGTCGGATTTTGCACCGCGTCGTTCCGGCCTTGCGGCACTGGCCGACTTGCGGATCCCCGTTGGCTCGGCCGGGGTTTACCGGATTACCCAGCCGCAACTGGTTGCCGCTGGAATGGTCTCCAACCAACTGATCGGCGATCAGATCCGGTTGTTTTGTCGGACCCAGGAGGTGGCGGTCCAGGTGTCGAACTCCGGCCTCTGGACGACCAATGATTCGCTGTTGTTTTACGGCGCGCCTCACCCCGGCTATTACTCGACGACCAATATCTATTGGCTGGGAGTGTCAGGGGGGATGCGGTTGGCGATGCCAGGGGTTGATGGATCGACGAATTCCGGGGGTATCCGGGTAACGTCCTATTGGGAGCGTGTGACTTATGCGCCAGATCAGCTCTGGCGGGATTTTTATCGACCCTGGGATGATACGATAGATCATTGGTTCGCGGCATTGGTCTCGCATACCAGCGATACACCAACCCTTGTAACCATCGACGACCGGCTTGCGATAGGAAACGCGACGTTTAATCTCCTGATGTATGGGTTGACGTCCTCCTCGCATACCACCCGCGTTTCCGTGAACGGAACGCCGACGTTGTCCTATGCCTATTTCGGTGCGGAACGTTTTGCCACGTCCAGTCAATTTTCCGCTTCGCAGCTCACCAACGGAGCCAATCCGTTCACTTTTCGACAGATCAATGTGTCCAATGATAGCGCCTTTGTGATGGAGTACTCAATCGATTATCTGAGGTCTTTGAAGGTGCGCAGTGATACTCTGCATTTCAATGGTCTGGCCGGGACCAATATCTACCAGGTCGCCGGGCTGTCGACCAATTCCGGCCTGTGGGTGTTGGATGTCTCCGATCCCGCGACCCCATTAATTTACACCAACTGGAATGTGACCGGCGGGTCTGGGAATTATGTCCTGAATTTCCGTGCCGTTGCCACAGTTCCCCGTCGGTATTGTGTCGTGGCCCCCGCCCGGATCGGCGCTGTGTCCGGTCTCCGGCGTCATTTCTTCCGGGACCTGGCGACCACCAATAACCTGGCGGAGTATCTGCTGATCACCTCTTACGAGTTTCGACGTCCGGCGTACGATTTGTTGAAGCATCGACAGACCAACGGCATGGCCGTCAAGGCGATTCCCCTGGAGGACCTGTACAACGAATTCTCCTATGGGATTGTCGATGCCGCGGCGATCAAGCAGTTCATCGGCTATGCGTATCATTATTGGCGCAAACCGGCCCCGCGTTTTGTCTGTTTGGTGGGGGATGGAACTCCCGATCCACGCAACGGGCTAGGCTTGAATCCGGCTTTGACTCTGCCGGTGCATTACGGCCCGTCCTCATTTAATTGGTGCGCGCAGGACAACTGGTATGCCTGTGTCGATGGAACCGACTGGCTGGTGGATCTGTCCATCGGGCGGATTCCGGTTGCTTCAACCGCTGAATTTTCGCGGGTTGTCGCAAAAACCCGGTCTTTCGAGACTAATACTCCTCCGTTGGAAGTCCTGTTGGTCGCAGATAAGACGGATACCAATCCTCCGCCAAAATATTTCAAAATTGCTTCAGAAACATTGATTTGGCCACCGCTTGACCAAGCCGGCTATTTTCCTTCGACGGCCTATTATGACGATACGTTGGGTGGTGCAACTATCATGCGCTCAAACATAACAATGAGTATTAATTCTGGGGTTCATCTGGTGACCTATTTTGGACATGGTGCCGCTGATCTCTGGAGTGATAAAAACTTTTGGAATACGAACGATATTCCTTTGTTAAATAATTCTCGGTATCCGATTGTGGTTATTTTTAGCTGTAAAAACGGTGCCTATGACGATCTCTCCAAGAAAAGTTTGGCCGAAGTCTTCATAAAAGAAACCCATGGAGCGGTGGCTTGTGTGGCACCCACAGTATTATCCGTTCAAGACTATGCTGAAAGTATCGCCGAGGGTTTCATGGGTGAATTCACCAATCAAACCACCCGATTGGGGGATTCGATGAATGCCGGCCTCCTGCATCTCTGGGGTCCCTCCGGCAATCAGACGGCCTATGAATTATTGAGCTACGAAATCATTGGCGATCCGGCTTTGGAGAAATATTAAATGCGTCCGGAATCGATCCAACAATTCGCCCGCTTGCTTTTGTCCCGGCTGGGCGCGTGATCTGAGGCGGCTGGTCCGCCGGAGGACGATTGGCTCGACTTGGTGCGGGTCAACCGCCTGGAACCGTTGTTTTACGTGCTGGGTTCTTCCGGCCCGATGGGCAACTCCCAGTCAGCACCGCAGTTGGGACATGCGTGTGCCACACTCGACGGTGACGGTATCCGGAGTTTCGGTTTTTCCCCTCCCCCCGGCGAGGGGGAGGGTAGGGTGAGGGGGATCGGTGGGAATCCGGCCCTCGATTTGGATGATTCCCTTTACCCAGTTGAACTCTGGCGCGATGCGTATGTGCGCAATGTGCGCCAGTCGGAATTATCCCTGGCGTTGGGCGCCGGGTTGGCGGATCGTTTGGAACATGCCACGATTCCCTGTATCCCACTGCGCGGTCCTTTTTGGGGCCTTCAGTATTGGGGTGACCCGGCCGCCCGAACCTTCTCGGATCTGGATTTTCTCGTGCCGCGCGATCACGCCGGGCGGGCGCTGGAATTATTGGAGCACGGGGGATTCCGCTTGCGACCCCGGGGAATGCCGGCTCGTTTCTTCCGAGCCATTCACCTGCATTATCCGCTGGTTCATTTGGAATCGGGAATTTATTGCGATCTGCATTGGGCGGCGGATCATCCGTTCCGCAAGGCCCGAATCCCGTATGAAACGATTTTTGTGGAATCCGCTTTTCAGGATTTTGGACGGCATCGGTGGCGGATCCCGACCCCGGTTCATGAGCGGCTGTTGACGGCCCTTCATTTTGCGAAAGAATTCCCTTTGCCGGATAAGATGGCTGATTCCACGCTGTGGGTTCGGGCCGTCCTTTCGGGCCAACTGAAGCCCCTGTTGGATCTGGCAATTTGCGGGTTTCCGGTCGATTCCGGTCCTGAATTCGATGCGGTCAGCCGATTGGCACGGGAATGGCAAATCGAGGAGGTTGTTGTCCGGGCCCGATCGGCTTTGCGGGACTTTCAAGACGCAATTCTGCCGGTGGGTTGGGAACCGTATGCGGTGGGGGGGACGGACGAGAACTTCTTCGGTTCCCTGGGCTTTCGGCGCCGACGGCTGGGGGATGCGTGGACCTATCTTCGGGACGGAGGCGGCTGGCGCGCCGGCGCGCATCTGATTGGCGCCGGTTGTGTCGCCGCGGTTTGTTTGGCGGTCTGGAAACTTCGCAACTTACGATTGCGAGGCGCAACATGAGCCGCCGTGTCGTTCTCCGGGGGATCCTGTGGAGTGCCCTTTTCGTGGCCCTGTTTATGACGGTCCAGGCCGCCGACCCCTTCCCTGACGACCATGGCGATGCGATCGCCGAGTCGACTTGGATGTCGATTCCCGCCACCGGAGTGACGATTGCCGCGCGAATTGAGATCGATACCGATCAGGATTGGTTCCGTTTTTTGGCGATGCCCGATACGGTTTACCGCCTTCAGGCCAAATCGGTCTCGCTCTGGGATTTGGAGGTCGATTTTCGAGGCCCGCATACCGCCCGCCTGGTTCGCGCGACCTCATCGGCCCTCAGTTCTGTCACCGGAACCGTCACCCTGACATGGACCAATGCCGGCGCCGCGGGGACTTATTATGCCGGTATTCGCGGGTATTTAGCGTTCACCACCGGAACCTATTCCTTTGCGGTGATCCCGCTTTCGTCCGGCGGGTCCGAAGTGGAAGATTCTGACCTGGATGGCATTTGGGATGTTTGGGAATTTATTCAATTTGGATGGCTCGATAGTGGACCGGAGGACGATGACGATGGCGATGGATTCAATAATCTCTCCGAGTTTTATGCCAAAACATCGCCGACCAATTCCGCATCCGCCCTGCTTCTCCAACCCCGTAAAATAAATCCCAGCATGGCCACGGTTAATTGGCCTGCGGTTCCGGATTCCCTGTATCGCCTATGGCGATCCACCAACTTGACCGTGGGAGGATGGATCCCGCTGGAATCGATTTACCATCCAGCCCAAGGCGGGACCAACCTGCAATGGAATGAAGCCCTCAATGCTTCCCGGCAATTTTATAAGGTTGAGCTTTATTTCGATCCCTGAGGGGTTCTGTGGAGAATGTTATGCTGATTCCATCTCTGATCCAGGCGTCCGTGCTTTATCTGCCTGGCGCATTGGCTGCAGATGGTTTTTTGCCAGCAAATCTTGAAACGAAACCGGTTTGGAAGCGGATTGCCATCCGGACCGCCTTGGGTCTGGCTTTAGGATTAGTCCTTAATGCCTGGGGCGCCTTTATCCTGGGAAGTCTGGGGATGTGGAATGGGGCGAATTCCCTTCTTTTTCCTTGGGTGCCAGCGCTCTTGTTGTGGGCGGTTGCCCGGGGACCACGGGGGCGGTCTTGGCGCGAGTTGATTATGGGGTGGGGGATAGCGTGTGCCGTCTTTGTTCTGGTGCACTGGATTCCAACCCGCAGTGAATGGATGCTCGGGGGCTGGGACCCGGGGATTTATACCAATGAAGCCCTGCAACTGGTGCGAACCGGGTCCCTCGTCGGGGACGTGCATTCCTTCGCTCAGGCGCTGGGTGAAGAGGCGTTGGCTCCGGCCATTCGATCACTGGACACCCATGCCGAACTTTTTCCCGGGGTTCCGATCGAGATCCGATCGGGAACGGTCACGCCCGCATTTCCCCGGATGTCGGTCGCATTTTTTGCCGGTGTGGGTCGATGGGGCGGGATTGACGGGGTATTGAAGGCGCCGTTGGTCTTCGCGGTGTTGTTTCTTTTATTGGGAGTGGCGTGGATGGCGCTTTCCAAAGGAGGCGGTGCCCAGGCTGTGGCCATTTTGGTTTTAACGGTAGGACAACCGCTCTTTATTCATTATGCCAATACGCCGTCTTCGGAAATGATTGAACTGCTAGTGCTGACGGTGTGTTGGGGAGTTTTGTGGATCGGAGAGGGCTCCCGTCGGGGTTGGATTCTGGTGGCGATATTGGGGATGACCCTGGCGGCGAACCGGACCTCTTTTATTCTGTTCGGGTCCCTGGGCTGGGTGGGACTCGCCCTATGGGATTGGATTCGGACAGACCGGCGTCAGGTGTTGATCGGGCATGGAGCGCTGGGGGTTGCTTTATGGGTGGGGCATTTTTTGCTGGGATTAGTCTCGCCCGTGGCGATTTATCAACTGGCCCATGTATTGCCGCGGATTTATGGGGCCAGCTTGATTTTGATGGGGGGGGCGCTTCTTCTGGATGGACTAGCCTCGATCCCTGCGATACGGGAATGGGGTGTTCGGGTAGCGAAGCGGGGGGGGCGTTGGATTCTTCCGGCTTTTTGGGTGTTCCTTCTGGCTGTGACGATTGGGGGGCTGGGACAAGGACTTGAGATTTCGCACAACTTTCGGGTTTGGGTGGCCTTCACGGGGGTGTTGGTGGTGGGGGCTGCGATCGGTGGAAGCGTAGGGCCGACCTTGCGCCGGTCTTACGCCGGCGGGGTTCTTCTATTGTTCCTGGGGGGGGCGTTGGTCATCGTATTGTGGCAAAAACATGCGGCTGACCTTTATCCCTGGGCGTTGAAACGGTTTCTGCCCTGGGGGGTTCCAGGGGTCGCCTTGGGTGCCTCCTTCTTTTGTGTCGACTGGGCCCGTCGCCTGGAACGGGAATGGCTGGTCTGGGTTCTCGCCCTGATTCTCGTGGTTCCGGCCGGACGAGTGACGATGCAGGCTTGGGAAGGCCGCGAATATGTCGGAGTGAATCAGGCCCTTCAATCGATCCATGAACGGGTGGGCGACAAGGCCTGGGTCATCTGCGATCATTTCCAATGGGCGACGCCGCTGTGGTTCGCGTTTGGCATCCCTGCATTGGATGGACATCGCTTATTGGAACAATCCGAAACGCACCCAGCCGCTCTTTTCTGGCATCGGGTGGCTGGTCTTCAGCGCCAGGGTCGGACGATATACCTCCTGTCCGCCCAGGAGGGGGTCGCCGATCCCTGGGGCGCGACCCCGGGTCGGCATCGATTGATCTGGCAGTCTGATTCGTTCCAATTGCGCGAAATACACCAGCATGCCTCCAATCGTGATTTTCCGGTTCGAACCCTCGCGCATGAATTCAAACTCTATGAATGGCACCCTTGAAAAGAACGCGGTTTCGCAGGCGGTGATATTGGACACCCTGCGGTCTGTGCTGTCGGAGCGGGGAGAAATCGCCCTGCTGGCTACCGGTTTCAGCATGGGGCCGATATTCCAGGGCGCTGAATCCCTGGTGATTCGCGCCGGTCAGCCCGGCCGGCGGATCGTGCCGGGCAGCATCCTTGTTTTTGAACGAAATGAACGGTGGGTGGCGCATCGGGTGTGGCTGACCTGGGGCGAATGGCTTCTGACCGGTGGCGATGCGATTTGGACGCTCGATTGGCCCCCGCCCCGACGAAACGCAGTGGAAGGCGTAGTGGTGGCTCTTTGGCAACAGGGGCGGCGGGTCGAGTTGGAGTCAGCGAACGTCTGGTGGCGTCGGTTCCGATGGATGACGGGCGGAATCGGGAGATTGTTTTGGACGCTGTTTCATCGGCCGGATCAAGGCGAATAACCTTGTAAAGAGGCGCGGTTCGGTTATTTTAGCGACACAGGAGACGCTTCATGCCCAAGATCCGACATAGCGACCGCCGCGAGACCTTCGCTTATTGGCCGGCTCACAATGAATACACGGGCAAGAAAGTGGGCATGGTAACCAATATCAGCGACGAAGGGATCCAAATACACAGCGAAGTCCCCTTCGAGACGGACCAAATCATTCCCTTGCGGCTAGCCCCTCCGTCACATTTGACCGGCGCCAAAGAAATCCGGTTGACCGTGCAAAACGTCTGGTGCTGGCCCGCGGCTACGGCCGGGCTTTACCATGGGGGTTTTAAGATCCTTCGCGCATCCCCGGTTGCCCGGAAGGCACTGCAAAAACTAAAAGACGCTTTCAGCTACCCCGTACCGCCTAATTCCTGATTCAAAGTTCCGGAGCAGGATCCTTGCCGGGTAACCGGGCCAGGCAGAACGGGACAATTCCATCGTTCGGGTGGAAGGCGAGGCGCTGGCTGGGAGCCGCCTGGGTGATGCGCTCCGCCAGTTTCAGCATTCGCGCAATGCCCGGTGCCGAATAAAAAGGGGCCACGGCGGTGGCCATCAGGTTGGCAACCGCCGCTGCGCCATTCAATCGCGTGCACTGGTGGGTCGGTGCCTGGGAGAGATGAAAAATCCCCGCCAACGGCGCGGATTGGTCGAAAACCCGTTCTTCTTCCCCGTGCCAGGGCGAGGCAAAAAGGTGCGGCCGGCCATCGATCAAGCGCAGAATCACCCGGTCGTCATTGAGTAAAACGCCCCCCTGTTTGCGCCAGAGACGGGCCAGGGTGGTTTTTCCGATTCCCGAGCGACCGCCGAAAATAAGGCCTTGTCCTTCCCAGACCACACCCGCGGCGTGAATAATCAGGGCGTCGTGTTGAATCAGTCGGTTGGCGATGATGGCTTGGTCGGCGGGGTAGTGTAGCGCATAAGAGGTGGGTAATCCCTGGCGACCGGAGCGGAGCTTGATTTTAATCCGGCCAAAATTCCGCGAGCAGTCGGCCACCGGCAACCATTCGTTTTTCGATACCGTATGGATTTCGATGGACCAGCGCTGATGTTTGTTGTTCCCCAGGCGCCAGATGTCACAGGCCCAGAGATAATTGGAACCGATGATCGGCGGGAGGGGAATGTCGGCATCGACCACCTGGATCCGGGTCGTGGGATGGGGGAACGCCACGGTTCGCAGAAACGGGTTGTAATCGGGGGGGAGTAACAAGGGCGGATGGGAATGCCGGGCATTGACCTCAAACGGGATGCCGGCCAATTCGAAAAAAAGGCGTTGCACCGGTCAGGACGGGTTCAGGGTATAGAGCAGAGTGACCCCATCCTGAGCACAGGCGGTGTTCCCTAGCGAATCCTTGCAAACGGACATCGACACCACCCGTTGATCCTGAAGCTTGATCCGGGTCAGGGTGGGAGGGTGATAGGTCTGCCGTTCCGACGGCAGAATTCGAGACGTTTTTTTCATTGAACCATCCTTAGTCATAATAGTCTTCAGACACTTGAATATAAAATAAAGAGGCTATTTCGACAAGTGTAAAAAAGGTGTGGTGTTTTGTTACAACTGTGGTATATAGAAAACCCTCACATCCGCGTCCTTTGGGTACGGACGGTTGCCGGAGTGACGAAATGGCATACGTACCAGACTCAAAATCTGGCGCCCGCAAGGGCATGAGGGTTCAAGTCCCTCCTCCGGCACCAATCCCATTACTCTTCCGTTTCCATTATGATGTCATGCCATCGAATGTTATTTGTTTCCGGGTTGATTTTAGGGTCAATCCTCGGAGCTGTTTGGGCTGACACGCCCCCGATTTCGGTGCCCCGGTCCGATTTGGACGATGGATCTATTTTTCCCCCTGCCGGCACCCGGATTGTTCATCCCGGCGATAAGGCCGTCATGGTCTATGTGCCGGCGGGTGATTTTATCATGGGCATTGACGAGACGGAGGCACGAAACATCGCCGCAGATCTGGGCTTAAAAGTCGAGACGCTTTGGGCTTGGGAGGCCTATCCCAAACGAACCGTTCACCTCGACGGGTATTTTATAGATCGTTGTGAAGTGACGGTCGGACAACTGAAACAGTTTGTCGATGCCACGGGGACGGTCTTGAAATTCAAGGAGAGTTCGCGGCATTTCAATGAGGCGACCAATCAGTTACTGCCCGCGGCGGAAGTCACTTGGGACGAGGCCAAGCGTTACGCGCAATGGGCGGGTAAATCGCTTCCCACCGAGGCCCAGTGGGAAAAAGCGGCCCGAGGCGCCGATGGTCGGCGGTATCCCTGGGGAAATTCGCCACCAATGGCTGAATACGGTCATTTCGGTCCCATGTTCCAACAGTCGGCCCTTTATGTGCCGGTGGGCAGTTACCCGAAGGGCGCCTCGCCCTATGG
>CAZCDO010000104.1:0-13474 GCA_964497135.1 uncultured Verrucomicrobiota bacterium | reverse complement strand
AGGCGAAGGCGCGGCCGGCCACGGCGGGGAGGCCCGCCCGCTGCTGCCCTGGGTCGGCCGATCTACGGATGATGGTCGCACGTGGACTCATACAGAAGCGCTCCTGCCACCGGAAAGCAAATCGGCCCGCATCATCCCCTTCGGGGATGTCGTCCAACTCCGAGACGGCGCGCTGGGGGTCTGCATCTACAGCTGGCAGCCCCCGGACGAACACAACTGCTATTTCTACAGCAGCACGGACGACGGCCGCGTCTGGAGCATCCGTGGCGTCATCCAAGAAAACAACATCAACGAAACCACCCCACTGGTACTGAAGAACGGAGACCTGCTGGCTTGCGCCCGCACTCTCGATGATCAGCATCTCGAACTGTTTCGGTCAACCGATCACGGCCGCACCTGGCAGCGCGAACAGCCCCTGACGGGAAAGATGGAACACCCCGCGCATCTGCTGAACTTGGCGGACGGGCGCGTCCTGTTGAGCTACGGACGACGTGGCGACCCCTTCTTCCAAGGGATCGGCTGCCGGTTCAGTGGTGATGGGGGCCGCACCTGGTCGGCGCCCGTCATCATCCATGAGAGTAAACACCAGGCCGACATGAAATGGCCGGCCAGTGACGGGGGATACCCCGCCAGTGTGGAGTTGAGTGATGGCACCATTGTTACGGCCTTCTACAGCAGTTGTGCGCCTCAGTTCCATGACCGATACCACATGGGGGTCATTCGATGGACTCCAGATAGGGACTAGGGACAGGCTACCTAAAAAGAGCCATTAGACCGGATTGACAGGATGTTAAATATTGGATATCAACAACTTGTGGCAGAAATCCTTTCACAGGGTCTCACACTCCTCCGGAATAACGCGCCACACACGGCGCTACTCCGAATGGAAGCGACCCAGCGTTGGTAGTAGGCGAGCCCTCCTTCGCCAAGGCTACGAAGGGCAAGCACGAGCGCCGTTCTTTTTTCGCTCTGTGGACTCATTAGCTAAAACCGATCCCAATCGCAGAGGCACCCGGTTGGACGACGACACCAAATAAGCTACTTGCCCGTTGGGTGAAGGGCGGATAATATTTACAGCTGATTTTTGGTTTAAGTCATGGCAGATCCAACGGACGAGGAGCTTATGAAATATCCGCGCATTTATCTGGCCGTTGACAACTGTTTTGCTTCCAAACGCTGGACCACACCGGAGGCATGGGCCCGGGTGATTCGGGAGGAGATGGGCTTGACGTGTGTGGAAGCCAGTGCCGACAACGAGATCGATCCCCTCTATTCCCCGGCTTCCGTCCGCCGAACCTGGGTGGCCCAGGTCAAGCGGGTGCGGGCGCGGACGGGGGTTCGGGTTGTCACCCTGTATTCGGGGCACGGGACCTATGCCACCTTGGGGCTGGGGCACACGGATACGCGGGTACGGGATCACATTCTCAAAAACTGGGTCAAGCCCATGGCGCAAACGGCGGGCCGGCTGGGGGCGGGGATGGGTTTTTTTGCGCATGCCTTTCCGCAGTCGGTTCTCGAGGACCGGTCGGCGTATGATCAGGCGTTGGATGATTTGACGGACCGGCTGGCCCAGTCCGCGGTTTACGGGGTGGAGGCGGGCGCGCAGTTCATGGCGGTTGAACAGATGTATTCGCCTCATCAGCCTCCGTGGACAGTTGCGGGGGCGCGTCGACTACTGGCAGAAGTTTTACGGAAGAGGGGCGCGCCGTTGTATGTCACCCTGGATGTGGGGCATCAGTATGGGCAACGCCGTTTTTTGCCGCCCAACCGGGAGGCCCTGATCCGGTGGTTGGATAACCGGCGAGCGGATGGTTCGGAGCGGATGCCCTGGGTGGGGACCCTGCGCGCGCAGGAGGTGTTGCTCGGCGCGGTGGGGAGGAACGGAGACGAACAAGGCCGGGCAATGGATTTGGTGTTGGAGTCGGTCGCTGAAAATCCCCATCTTTTTGCGTCGGTTGAGGATGGCGATCCCTATGAGTGGTTGGCGCAATTGGGTTGCTATTCACCGATCGTGCATCTCCAGCAGACCGACAACACCGCTTCGTCCCACAAGGCCTTCACGGTGGAACACAATGCCACAGGGATCATCGAGCCGCTGAAGGTTTTACGCGCCCTCCGGGCCGCCTACGACCAGCCGGTCGACTCCCTCATGCCGGCCCGAGCCGGGGATATCTATCTGACCCTCGAGATGTTCAGTGGGACCGCCGACAAAGCTCGCGATATATTAGAACGGATGCAGGCCAGCGCCGCCTATTGGCGTAAGGCGGTGCCGAACGATGGACTGACATTGGACGAGGTTTTGGGGCTGAAATCGTAATGCCCACTTCTTCCCTCTTCTTCTGGTGAGTGAGAACTCTGATATTCTCATGCCACGCCGCAGAGTTCGCCAAGGTCCCGATCGTCCTGCGATGAGCCTGCCCCCGCCAACCTTTGGTCGTTTTTTATTTGCGCGTGGCAACCTCCCGCAAATATACGCAGAACCGGACGCGTGATGCACGATCCCGTATCGGGAGCGCTTGTCGCGCGGCCTTCTTTTCGCCTCGATCCTTTGCGACCTCAGCGCCTCGGCGTGAAAATAATCCGATCCGGATGGCTTTGGGGGATCCGATCCAACCAGTTTCCCGCCGGTCGCTCTCAATCCATTTTCGCCCGGCGCTCACAGGTGGAAGTGGATTTGGCTCGATTTCTGCTATAAACCATTTAGTCTCAAAACTAACGGGTGATCAATATGCGATTCGTTAAAAACTCAATACTTCGACTATTAATGGCCGTTTTTCTGGTCGGAGGTGGTGGGGGAGCGGTTTACGCGCAATCCGAGCTGCTGACAAATCCCGGATTTGAGAATGGATTGACCCCATGGAACAGTTCCGGGGGGGGCGCGGTAATAAGTCTTTTGTCCCTTCCCACCCATAGCGGTTTATTCAGTTGTCAGACGAGCCTCCGGACGGCAACGTGGCAGGGGCCCCGGCAAAGTTTGCCCTTCATGGTTACAGGGACGACTTATCAAATCAGCGGGTGGGTCCGGTTGGTAAACGCCGGTTCGGAGCCCGTTCGGCTTACGATCAAGAAGACCGATGGGGCTGGAACGGTATACTACAATGTTGGCTCAGTGACTGCCGGCAATGATCAATGGTCCCGGATTTCCGGTATTTATCCGCACAAGACGAGTGGAACCCTGACGATTTTATACCTGTATTTTGAGGGTCCGGCTGTCGGAGTTGATTTCATGGTGGATGATGTGTCCGTTCAGGCGCAATCGGTTCCTGTGCAGAGCTTTATTCCCATTGCGACGATCGATATGATGTCCGAGAAACAGGAAATCCAGGGATTTGGTGCCGCCGGTGCCTACTATATGAACTGGTTGTGTTCCCATCCGCAAAAAAAAGAAATCTATGCCGCCATTTTTGGAGGGTTGGGTTTGGATATCCTCCGGATTCGCAATACCTATGGGATATCCGCAGATTTCGCTGGTGATATGGCCAGACTCCAGGAGGTGACCGGTGCGGCCCAGGCGTCACTGGGGCGGCGGGTTCGCCTGATGAATTCCAGCTGGTCTCCTCCGGCATTACTCAAGAGCAACGGTACCACCGGCAATGGCGGCACTTTGTCGCGCAATTCTTTGGGCGCTTACCGGTATGCGGATTTTGCGGGCTGGTGGGCGGACAGTCTCCTGGCCTACCGGCAACAGGGGATCGTATTTGATTACATCAGCATTCAAAATGAACCCGATTATGCGGCGGTTTACGATTCCTGCCGTTTCGATCCGACGGAAAACGCGAATTTTGCCGGTTATCATCAGGCTTTGGCCGCGGTCAAGGCCGCATTGGTCTACCGGGTCCCCGATCCGCCCAAACTGCTCGGTCCCGAAACTCTCAGTCTGAGTTCCGCTGGCAACTATCTCTCGGCGATTACCAATTCGAGTCTGTTGTACGGCCATGCTCATCACCTGTATGGGCCGGGCTCTTTCGATCAACCCGACGGGGTGCTTCTGGCGATGCGCAACTATGCAGCCGCTTACGGGACGAAACCGATTTTCCAGACCGAATATGCCCGGCTGGCCGGCGGGGATGGATTTCGCGGCGCATTGAATCTGGCGCGGCATATCCATAATTCACTGGTCGAAAACCAGGCGGCCGCCTACATTCATTGGTCTCTGTTCTGGGCTCCGAACACCAATGGAAGCGAAGGATATGCCTTGGTTCAATTGGACAATCCCTGGACGACGACTTCGCCGAGTTTTAAGATCAACCCGCAATATTATGCGTTTCGCCAATACTCCAAATTCATTCATACGGGTTGGCGCCGAGTTGGCGCGGTCTCGGGAATGAGTGCCGTCCGGGTTTCCGCCTTCCGCGATAGCACCACCAGTATGGTATCGGTAGTCCTGATCAACGATTCGACCGCCACGGCCACGGGTTTTGCCGTGAATGTGCCGGGTTTCAATGTCGCGACGGGAGAAATTCATCGGACCAGTTTGTCCGAGCAGGGAGTCCGAGTCGGCGGATTGGCGCCTGGTAAGACCTTTTCGCTGCCGGGCGAATCGATTACTACACTGGTTTTATCCCGGGATACGGGGGTGACAGGAGGGACCACCTCGATTTCCACTTTGACTCAAATCCGCGTTAGTTCGATCGTCCTGACGACGGTGGTCAAGGGGAAACTGAAATTCGGTCAAGCCCGGGTTAGTGTTGTGGATGCTGCCGGGAAATCGGTGGTGGGTGCGAAAGTGACCGGGCAGTTCACAGGGGATTTCAATGAGACCCGGTCGGGTACCAGTGACAGCGGGGGATGGGCTGTTTTGACCACCCTGCAAAAAATGACCAATCCGCGCTTTTCTTTCCGCATTACCTCAATCACCGCCACCGGTTGTGTTTTAGCGGAAGACGCTTCAATCCTTTATGCGGTTTACTGATCTTGTGTCAGGCGATTAATGTGATATCGTTAGTCGAATTATGACACCCTCAAAGCCGTGGTTAATGGCCCTGGCATTCTCTGTGCCGATCCCGGTTCTCGTGTTTTTTTTCTTACAGATGGCCGGTTCCCCGGCTGTTGGGACCGAACCCTCGCAAGCAATAAGTTCCTGGCCGGGCGAACCGTGGGAGGAAGCCGTTGATTTGACGCCGTTGAATTCCAGCCTATGGCGACGCAACCTCAGCGGTATCCACTGGAATTCACGGACTAGCCGACTCTGGTTGGCCAATAACTCCGGAACGTTTACGGCGCTGAAATCCGACGGCACCGGCGGTTTCGTGAAGGAGCGGGATTATTCGGTCGGCGGGGATCTGGAGGCCATCACCCAGACGGATCCCGCGGGCGATTCGGTGTTTCTTCTGGATGAGCGGGAGAACGAAATCCGGGAATATGGGATTGGAGAGGGGCGGCTCAAACAAACTTGGAATCTCACCGCGTATCTGGGCAAACTGAAAAACAATGGGCCGGAGGGATTGGCTTTTGTGCCGGATGCCTGGTTGGCAACGCGCGGCTTTCGGGACTCTGCCGGGCAGTTGTACCCCCGGAGCGCCCATGGTTTCTCCGGATTGGGCGGCCTCTTTTTGGTGGCGGTTCAAGCCGTTGGCCGGCCTCAGGCCGGCTATATCTATGCGGTCGATTTGAAACAGGACGGAACCTGGACGGCGGTTGGAAAATACCAAACCGCCCGCCTCGAAAGTTGTGAATTGGCTTTTGATGCCGAGTCCGGTTTGCTTTTTATTCTCCACAACCATGACGGCAATACATTGGAAGTAACGGATTTAACCTCCGCGCCTCAAGGGGCCGACCGCCGGTTTACGACGATCCGTGAATTCCGGGTTCCAAGCGGCTCAAACATCGAGGGATTCAGCATTGGCGCGGCCGGGTGGCCGGGTGGAAGTAAGGATGAAACCTGGTGTTTTTTTGCCGATGACGACAACGAGCGAGGTGCGTTGCGCTGGTTTCGCAAGTTTTCGGATGTGCCGGGCCATCCCGGCATTCATTCCTTCAAGTCGTCTTTTTGATTGCCAGAATCGGTTGGGATGGGTAATTTTACATCGTTTTTGAATTCACAGGAGGAGTTTCGCCATGGTTCTGAAAAATGCCGCATTGCCGTCGATTTTCCGAAAACAGATTGAATCCCAACGCCGGTTTACCCCGACGCCCCGCGCCCTGGCCGGGCACGTTCCAACCATTGCCCTGACCCCGGTGGCGGATGGTCGCACCGGCGCCTATGAAAGCAATGTCGCCAATACCTGGCGGCTGGTCGAAAAAGTTTACTCCCTGATCGCCCACAACGTCCAATTGCCCGACGGCACTCCGGTCCGCGTCGTGGTTGCTCCGGAGATCGTTTACGGACCGCGGTCCGGCGCCCTGGCCCAGCAATACTTTCTCCGGGAAGGCGTGAGCGCCAATATCTGGATCGGGCGCTCCTGGTCCTACAGCGACGAACTGATGAGCGTATGCAACGGCATCGGCAGTTCCGAGTGGGTGCAGGCCGCGTATGGATTGAACCAGACCGACCGACCCGGAGCGGTCTGGTTGAAGGCTTTCACGGCGGCAATGGATGAGAAAAAACGCCCGATTTTCGCCATTTACAGCCCCGATTTGGAGGATGAAAGCCGGCCGTTGAATCCATTCGTGTCCGAACGGCTCCTGCGATTTGCGCGATGCGCGACGGCCGTGGCCGAGATTCGCGGCAAGAATTACCTGTCGATCGGCTCGGTTTCGATGGGTATCATCGGCTCGGATGTGCGACGGAATCTGATGCTGGATTATCTGGGCATGGGAACGGTATCGGTTGACATGGTCGCCCTGCAGGGGCGGATGTCGAAGGGCTTTTACGATCATGACGAATTCGACCGGGCGATGAAATTCATGCGGCAGTTCAAGATGGTTTTCGGCAAGGGGAAGCGGCCTTACGCCCCGGATGCTTTGCTGGCGGAATGTGTGAAGATGGCCCTGATCGTGCGCGATCTGATGATCGGCAATGCGCGGCTGGCCGACCCGGCGGTGGGACGCCGGATGGGGTTCAAGGCGGATGTCGAATATGCCCAGGGCACGCATGCGATCGCGGCGGGGACGCAAGGTCAACGGCAATGGACCGATCTCTACCCGAATTTCGACCTGGTCGAATCGATGTTGAACAGCTCCTTCGACTGGAACGGCTTCCGCGCGCCTCAGATTGTGGCGACCGAGAACGACAGCAAGAATGGCATCGGCATGTTGCTGGCGCACCTGCTGTCGGGGGTTCCCCAACTGTTTGCCGATATTCGAACGAATTGGACCCCGGCGAGCATCAAGAAGGCCACCGGACGGGATGTCAGCCGCCTGGTGCCGCGGGGGTTGATCGATAAGCGGAATTCGGGCGCCGGGGCGCTGGATTATGCGCTCAATATCTTTGACCTGGTCAAGGGCGGGCGCAAGCTGTCCGTCCAGGAACTGGCGGCGTCCCTGCGCGCCCAGCCGGCAGCCCAGAAGGCCTTGATGTCGCAGGCGATCCGGAATACGACGTATATGCACGCTTCGTTGGACTATTTCCCCGGTGACGGGCTATCGAGCCACTACCGGACGCCGGGCGGGATTCCCATGACGGCCTACCGTTACAATGTCGTCGGCGACGAGCTGACCTGTTCGGTGGTCGAAGGTGAGACGGTCGAACTACCGCAAGCGGTGGCGGATCATATCAGTCGCGTGACGGACCAGACCTGGCCGGAGACGTATTGGACACCCCATGGCATGACCTCGTTCGACTACATGTCGAAGATTGGGCCCAACCACGACGCCAATTCCTTCGGGCTGATCGGTGCCGATCTGGTGACCTTAAACGCGATGTTGCGTATACCGATGGATATGAACAATGTGCCAAAGGAACAGATTTTCCGGCCGACCCTGTGGGACCGTTATGCCGGGGACGACTTCCGGGCTTGTGAAAAGCTGGGGCCGTTGTATCGCTGAACCGGGCCGTTAAGGGCACCGGCTTTTAGCGGCAGGCGGGGGATTTATCCCGCACGGGTGTTTTGCGCCGGTCCCAATTCCGCCGATTGGACGGACCGGGGAATGGTTTCGATGGGATCCGGCGCGGCGATGATTTCCTGTCCGCCCGCGGCGTGGAGTTCATGCAGTTTTCGGGTCGACACCAGGACCCGGTTTTCGAGTGTGCCGATGGCCTTGTTGTAGCTTTTTACGGCATCATCCAGTTGTTTCCCGACCTTGGCGAAGTGTTCGGTCAAATCGCCCAGTCGCTTATATAATTCGGCTCCCAGTTCGCTGATCTGGCGGGCGTTTTCGGCGAGAGACTCCTGGCGCCAGCCGTAGGCGACCGCCTTGAGCAGGGCGATGAGGGTTGTGGGGGTGGCGAGAATGACTTTCCGATTGACGCTCTCCTCAATCAGGCCGGGATCCTGTTCCAGGGCGGCGCTGAAGAAATGTTCGCCGGGCAGAAAGAGCACGACAAAATCGGGGACCTGTTCGAATTGTTCCCAATAGGCTTTCCGGGAGAGACTTTCGATATGGGTTCGGATGAGTCGAAGATGATCCTGCAGACATTTGCCGCGTTGTTCCGGGGTTTCCGCTTGAAGCGAATCGAGAAAAGCGGAGAGGGGGGCCTTGGCATCGATTACGATATGCCGGTTGCCCGGCAGATGGACGATGACATCCGGACGCAGGGATCGCCCCTCGCCATCGCCGGTCTGGACCTGTTCCGTAAAGTCGCAATGATTAAGCATGCCGGCGAGTTCAATCACCTTGCGGAGTTGGAGTTCGCCCCATTGCCCTCGAACATGGGGGGCGCGCAGGGCGGTTACGAGACGCCCGGTTTCCAGGCGCAGATTTTTTTCCGATTCCTGAAGGGAACGGAGCTGTTCCGCGAGGGCATTAAAGGATCCGATGCGATCCTTTTCGACCTGGTGTAAATGGGCATTGAATTGGGTCAAACCGTCCCGGACCGGGGCGAGGGTTTGGACTATGGAGTCCTGCCGGTTTTGGAGATCCTGAACGGCCCCGGTTTGCCAGCGCGCCAGTTGCGTCTGGGCCAATTGCAGGAAGGATTCGCTGTGGGATTTCAGGACATCGGCTGAAAGGGATTTGAAGGTATCCCCAAGCCGGGCTTGGGCTTCCGCCAGCAGGGCGGACTGGGAGGCCACCGCCCGTTGTTCGGCTTCCAGTCGAATCTGGAGTTCGCGGCCGGCGGATTGCAGGCGCCACACGCCGGCGAAGTATCCCAGAACAGCGCCGGCTGACAGCCCGAAAATAAAAACCAACAACGGAATAAAAACAGTCATGGATCCACCTTTCCCAAAATATATACGGGGCCCAACACGGGCAACAGTTACCAGATTATTTGAAGAAATACACGGATTTTATGAAAGGAGCCGGATTATTGGGTGCATCTTCGTTTTAGTGCAGTGATCGCGTGAATCCAAGTAAGTCGGGCATTCCTGCCCGACCGAGTCAGGCAAGAATGCCTGTGGTTCAAGGTTGACTTCAGGCCGGTCGCAACCTTAAATGATCGGAACGGCGAGAACAACCCCTGGAGGTCGGAATGCAGGCTTACGACACCCTGTTGGCGCACATCAATGGATTACGGATTGTTGACACGCACGAACACATTCCCCTGGAGCGCGATATGCCCCGGGAAAATACCGACGTGCTGGCCCAATTTCTGATTCATTATTTCAATCGGGATTTGATTTCCGCCGGCCTGCCCGAAGCGGAGTTAGTTGCCGTGTGCGATCCCAAGCAGGATTTGATGAAGCGCTGGAAACGGATCGAACCCTTTTGGGAGGCCGCGGAAAACACGGGCTATGGACGGTGTTTGAATATTGTGGCTCGGGACCTTTTTGGTATCGAGAAGATCAGCGGCAAGACGCTGATCGAGCTGAATTCGCGCCTGATGGAGGCCCGCACCCGGAAACGCTATTATCGCTGGGTCTTGCAGGAAAAATCCGGCGTAGCGGTGTCCATTCGCGATTCCGTGCCCACGCCGTTGGCGGACCTGGAGACCGATGACGCCTTGGTTTTTACCTTAAAAGTGGACACGTTCCTCTTTCCGATGCATGTGAGCGATTTCAAGCGGGCCGGCCAGGAGGTCGAGGTGGAGGTTCATTCGCTGGAGGACTGGGTTGAAGTGACGCGGCGGTATATCGACCGGTTGTGCAAAAAAGACAGCCCTCTGGTTTGTTTGAAATTGGGGGCAGCCTATGTGCGATCCCTGCGTTTTGACAAGGGGACACGGATGGAGGCTGAGCGGGATTTTATCGAATTATTCAAGGATAACCAACTGCCGAACTGGCGTCCTGGCACCAAGGTGGGTGAGGCCTTTCAGAATTACATGATGCACCAGATCTGCGGCCTGGCGGATGAGCGCGGGTTAACCCTGCAGGTCCATACCGGCTTGCAGGAGGGGAGTGGAAATTTCGTCTCCCATTCCAATCCGACGCTATTGACCAACCTGTGCCTGGAATACGAAAATATCAAATTCGACCTGTTCCACATGGGCTATCCCTATGTCATGGAACTGGGAAACATGGCCAAAAACTTCCGCAATGTCTTCATCGACATGTGCTGGGGGCATATCATTTCGCCCGAGGCGGCGCGTCGGGCGCTGGTGGAGTGGCTGGATGCCGTGCCGGCCAACAAGATCAGCGCTTTTGGCGGCGATTATTGTTTCGTGGAGGGGGTGTACGGGCACCAATACCTCGCCCGGCGCAATGTCGCGTCGGCATTGGCGCAAAAGGTGGCCGATGGATCCCTGGATTTGGAAACCGCCCTGAAGATTTCCGACTGGCTTTTTGTCGATAATCCCAAGCGGATATTTGGGCTGGATCGGTTCCCGCGTTATTTCCGTGTTGCGGCAACACGGAAATAACAAAGGCGGGTGCCGGCATAGCCGAGGTTCAGGCCGCGCCTGCCGCTCACCAGAGAGCCAGCGCGGAACAGGTGTGAAATAATCACGCAGGTTTCTCCCTCCCTCCGGCGAGGGGGTAAGGAGCCCCCTCACCCGGACCCGATGCGCCGTAATGGCGATCGAGTCCGACCTCTCCCGCGCCGGGGAGAGGTCATCCATCGAGGATAGGAAACGATTCCGTAAAAGGCATTATTGGGAGATCCCCATTCCTCCCTCCCCCCGGCGTGGGGGAGGGCGGGGTGAGGGGGATCATTTTGATGATATCCGATTGACTATATCTTTGGATTGTCCACGAAATTCCCGCCGCGGCAGGCTTTGAGATAATTCATGCCCCGGACCTGGCCGGTCATTTCGAGTTCGCCGCGATAAACCGGGTCGTGCCAGCCCTCGATGTCGATCGACCCTTTGAATCCGGCTTTGCGAAGGTCGGAAATGATGTCGGTCCAATTGGAATCGCCGAACCCTGGGGTACGGTGAAACGCGAAGGGCTTGGACCCGAACACCCCGTTGGATCGGACCACGTCCCAGTGAATGGTGCAGTCCTTGCCGTGGATGTGGAACATCTTGTGGGCGTATTTTCGTAATTGGGGCATGGGGTCGATCAGTTTGACCATCTGGTGGCAGGGTTCCCACTCCAGGCCCATGTTGGCGGCCGGGATGGCATCGAACATCATGTCCCAGCACTCGGGTGTCTGGGCGATATTCCAATCGCCCTTCTGCCAGGTGCCCCCCATATCGCAGTTTTCGAAGGCGATGCGGACGCCCTTGTCAGCCGCGCGTGCGACCAGGGGCGCAAAGACTTTTTTGAAACGGGGAATGGACTGGTCGATCGGTTTATCGCGTAAGCGGCCGGAGAAGCCGGTGACGATATCCGCGCCAAATAGATGAACGTTATCGATGATGGCCTTCCAGCCGCGTGCCGTTTCCAGGTCAATCGGCGTGGTTTCCAGCGGATTGCCGAAGATGGAGACCGTACTGATGGTGATGCCGGTGCCGGCGAGTTCTTCCCGGACGTCGCGGGCCAGCTTCTTGAGATCGGTCTGGCCGAGGGTCTGCCAAAAGGTCAGGCTGAAGCTTTCGAATCCGTGATGCTTGATCTGCCGGATGTAGGCGGGGGCGGTGGGGGCGCTGACGAGCGTGCCGATTCGGATGGTTTCCTTGTTCAGGTCGGGTGCGGGCATGGCGGGTTCCTGTGGGTTAGGGGATGGATTGACGGGATGTTAAGTTAGATTTTAATTTTAACCGGTTTAAGTGTCTCAGCGCTTTTGATGGCGCCAAAAACCATGGCCAGACTTTTGATATTATCGGAAGCGATCGTTGCGGGGCGGGATCCGGTGCGGATGGCCAGGACGAAATCGTCGATCAGACCCGCATGTCCGCCCAGGTAGGCGGGATCGGTGGTCACCGGAATGTCGACCTCGTCGAATTCAGAGAAGAAACCGCCGGTTTTCTTGACCGCCTGACATCGGAACTGATCGCCGCCATTCCAGGAGGCTGACCCTGCGGTGGCGATCGCCTGCCAGTTGGATTCCCAGGTGGTGTTCAGGCCTTCCGCGCACCAACTCCCGCGATAGGTAAAGACGACCCCATTGGACATTTCAAAAACAGCGACGGCGGAGGCGTCGTGATCATACCAGGAGCCGTCCGGGTTCCATTCGCGGCAATAAACCGAGCCCGGGTCGGTGCCGGACAACATGCGGGCGGCATCGAATGTATGAATGGCCATGTCGAGCAGGAGGACGTGTTTCATGCGGTCGCGGAAGCCGCCGAAATGCGCGCCAATCAGGAAATCGCAGTGCAGGGTGGTTAGTTTACCGATCCGGCCGGAGGCAATGAAATCGCGGAAGGCCGCGGCGCGCTGGTCGAAGCGGCGATTTTGAATAACGGCGTAAATACGGTTTGCCTTTTTCGCGGCGGCGACCATGCGCCGGGCATTTTTCATGCTGTCCGCGAGGGGTTTCTCGCCCAGCACATGGCACCCGCTTGCGAGGGCGGTCAGGACGACCTGGACATGCGCCTCGGGAATCGTGCAATCGAAAACGGCATCCGGTTTGACCGACTTCAGCAGGGTCGCCAGGTCCTCACTGACTTGGGCAGAAGCGAGCGCGTATTTGGCTTTGTGCGCTTCGGCGGCCTCCCGGCGGAGATCGACCAGTCCGACGATTTCGATGTCAGTTCTTTTGCCGACGGCCTCCAACCAGCCATGACTAATTCCACCACAGCCGGCCAATACAACCCGCAATTTGTCCGTCATGTTTCGACCCTTCTGCAGAGCCAGGCTCACGCCCGGCGCCGTTTCCGGCTGGTGATTCAACGGTTCGTTTGCAAAAACGCATTAATTTATACCATTCCGTATCGGCCTATTCCAATTATTTTCGTGGGGCGGTTACACGAAGGAAGGGCTAATGGACTGTTGTCCTCTCCCGCTGTTGAGTCGGGGTGCCCTCATAGGTGTTAAGTTAAGATCTTGAAAACGCCCCGTTGGTCGCGCTTTCCGTGGCGGTGGCTTTGGTTTCCTCCCTCCCCCCGGTGTGGGGGAGGGTGGGGTGAGGGGGATCATTATGGTTGCAGAAATAATCAGTAGGGGCATCCTCTGCG
>CAZCDO010000103.1:0-13647 GCA_964497135.1 uncultured Verrucomicrobiota bacterium | reverse complement strand
CGCGTTCCGGTTTGATTCGGCGTCATCATATTTCGCCGGTCATCCTGCAAACAGCACTAAAAGACGCTTTGTCCAAAGCCCAAATACCCAAGCATGCCTCAGTCCACACCCTGCGGCATTCATTTGCCACGCATTTGTTGCTCAATGGCGTCGACATCCGTCAGATCCAGGAATATCTCGGGCATCAGAATGTGGAGACGACGATGATTTATACCCATGTGGTCAAGGATTTGCGCCATCCGGTGACCAGTCCGTTGGATTTGCTGTAAGGGCGATCGTCTTCCGAATTACGGGCCCGGCCCCGGGAACGTCACCCGGATTTTCGTGCGGGTGGGCGTCTTATGTCCGGGCGGCCAATGGCGATACAACACAAATTCAGCCCCCCGCATTTTCATATCTTGCGGCACCCCCCGGCGATAGCCGTGAAAAATCTCGGAGCGGAGCGTAAAGGCCGCCTGCGCCTCGAGCGGCGCGGTCTCCAGCTCATCGGTGTTTTCGGTCAACAGATAAATCGGCTCATGTTCGGCCCGGCGCGCCAGGTCGGCCAATAATCGCGTCCGGGCATCCGCCCCGCGATACCGTAACTCCAGCGTGCGAATCCCATACAGAAATCGCAAGGGGGCGCCAAAACCGGGTTGGTCGCATACCACGGTGGCCCCCACCGGCAACCCCGGCACCACCCGGTCAAACCAGGCCGTCAGACCCGGCCAATCGCGATGCCGGGCCATGGCCCAAAAGGAAGGCGCCGGAATCAGAAGAACTCCCACGCACAGCAATGTTGCGGCGATGGGCCCAGCCCCCGGCCGAAACCGATCCAGCCAGCGGCCGACACTCAAACCCGCAAAAGCCAGGCCCACGGCCAGCAAGGGCAGAACCACGGGCACAAATCGGCGGGTAACCCACATCATAAAGGCATCGTTGTGGACATTGAGGCTCAACACCAGCAATCCACCCAGCGCGCCCAGGCCCCAGGTCAGCGCCCAAACCCTCCGTTCCCTGAATAAGAAGCCGAGCATTCCGGCAAAAGACAAAGCCAGGGCCGCGATTCCCCAGGCATCCTGCAGATAAGCGAGTGCCCAGGGATCGTCGCCGATCAGGATATCCCGGCCTCCCGGCCAACCCACCAAGCGACAGAGATGGGCCACCCGACCGGCGAAAGTGCCTCCGGCATGCAAGGCAGGACGGATCAGCCAGACAAAACCAATCCAACCCGCCACCATCCCGACCGCCACCCATCGCAGGATTTTTTCCGCACGAGTCCAGAGGCGCAAAACAGGATTGCGAAACAGGGCCGGCAACACATTGAACAACAAGCCCGCCACTGCCAATGCACCACACACCCCGAGCAACGGGCGCACCTGCGCGCTCAGCGGGGCGTAAAAGGGAGCCACGGCGTGCTGATGCCACCAAGCCTGAAGCGTCAAGAGCGCCGCGCCGATCAACGGCAGTCCGATGACCACCCCCGGCCGATCGACCCCTCGCCAGGTCCAGGCCCAAAAAAGACCGATGACCGTCAGGGGAATGAGAGAATCGTACCGGGCGAGCATCGTCGCCCCCAGCAGAAAACCCGCCAAGACACCGAAGGCCCGTCGCCGGGGTTCGGCCGGATCGGCCGCGCGCGCCAGGCTGTAAAATCCCCAGATGAAAAGAACCTGGACCAGCATTTCGGCCGTGCAAAACTTGGCCTGCCAAATCTGGATGGGATTGAGCGCCAGGACCAACGCGGCGATCAGGCCGGCGCGGGCGCTACCGAGCAAGCGGCCCGCCAACAGGAATAGGCCCAAGAGCGCCGCGATATGAAGCAGAGGATTGACCGACAGAGCGGCCGGGATGCCTCCCCCACCGTAAGCCACCGCCAGGAGCGCCGGATAGAGATGATAAAATTGGGGCGTGATCTGTCCATCGCCCAACAGACGCATCCCGCCGAAGGGTTCACAGATCGCGCCCAAGTGTCGGGCATACAACTCGCGGCCTTCCGGATCGAGCGCGGCCAGATCCGGCGCGGGGAATTGGAGCGACCCGTGTCGCACCATTTGCGCCGCCGTGTGCAGATAGACCCCGGGATCCCAGCCGCCCAGAATCAATTCACCGGGCGGGAATGCACTCCACATCGCCCAGGCCAGCACAACCACCAGTGCAACCAGGAGGGATCGGCGGATCGTCGGGGGATTTACGGTCGGCAGGGGACGAAGCCCATACAACCAACCGCCGGCGGCCAGCAGGCCCGCAACCAAAGCCCATCCCGTCCAGAACACACCGGCTTCCGCCAAGGTCAGGGCCGTCCAGGAGGCGGTCGCCATCCCCGCCACACCGGCCACCGCCAGAACCTCCGCCCAGCGCGTCCCGTAATCCAATTTCGAGTTTCGAGTTTCCACTTTTCCAACATTCCCGTATTCGAGGTGCCCGTATCCGGTTTTTCCCTTATCGGACGGAAATCGGACGCGGCGCTTTGTTTTCTCGGGATCGGCTGACATAAGTCATGATGCCCCGGGCAATTCCGGTCGCGATCCGGTCCCGATGGGCTTCCGTTAAAAGCCGGGAACCCTCCGGGCCATGGGAGAGATAGCCGCATTCCACGAGAACCGCTGGACAGGGCGCATTGCGCAACACGTAAAAATTGGCCTGGCGGATCCCCCGATCCGCGGCGCCGATCGATGTCGTCATCCCTTTATGCAGATACCAGGCCAGGACGGAATTCATGGCGCCGAACCGGCTTCCGGAGCAGGAGGAAACCGGGCGCGGCGGCCGCCGGGAAGAACCCACCGCCGTCGTGGCGGCAAAACCCGGGGAGGGCATCACATAGGTTTCAACCCCGGAGACCGAGCGGTTTCCGGAGGAATTAAAATGAATGCTGACAAAAAGATCGGCCGGCGCACGTTTGGCCGCAAAGGTGCGGGACTCCAACGGCAGAACATGGTCCGTCTCCCGGGTTAAGAGGACCACAATCCCGGTATCCTTCAATTTGGCCCGCACCCGCCGGGCAATGTCGAGGGTGATTTTCTTTTCCGGAGTCCGGTCGGGACCGGGCGCGCCCGGATCATCTCCGCCATGGCCCGGATCCAGCACCACCACTTGATGGCCAACCGCGACCAAGGTTGCCGACGGAGTCAACAGGGGCAGGAGAATCGTATTGGCGTCCACCGACGTGATCAGCCAATCGGCTCCGACCCGACGCGCCTCGGCATTGAGATAAAAGGGAACCCCGTTGAACACCATCCGCCGGCTTTGCTCTTCGAGCTCGATCCGGAACGAGCGATTCCACGCAACCCAGCGGCGCGCCCCTTCGGAGCGGGTTGTCATCCCCTGACGGGCCGCCAGATAGTCCAACCGGACCCATCCCGAGGGCGGCGCCGGCTGGGCCCAAAGGGTCGGCAGCCAACCCCAGAAAATCAGAACCCCTAACGCGACCGCGCGCCCGCAGGACTTCCCGACTCTCTGTTTCCAGTGAGGAGCAAAACCCACCACCGACCCTCCCTTGTTTTTGGTAGTCAAACGCCCGCTAGTTTGGTACATCTTTAGGTGAATTGTCAAATCGTCGTTTTGTCGGTGAGGGATGGATCCATGGATGATACCGGTCAGGAAGTCGTTCCGCCCAAGGTGCGTGACCTTTACAATAAAGGGTTCTTGGCGATGGAACGGGGAAACCTCGATTACGCGATCGACCTGTTCACCCGTTGCATCGAGATGGAGCCACGTTTTTTAAGCGCCCGTAAATTCCTACGGGCGGCCGAAATCAAACAAGTCAAGGCCCTCAAGCCGAACCTGATCTCCTCCCTGATCAACTCGGTCAGCGCCCTGCCCTACCTGCTCAAAGCCAACACCCAACTCAAGGCCAACAAACCCACCGACGCCTTGCAGACGTTGGAAAACCTGTTTCGCAAGGATCCCTTGCATCTTTCGGCCATCCAGCTTTTTGCCGACGCGGCCGAGGCGGCCGGCCTTCCGGAATTGGCGATCCAGGCGCTGTCGGTCGCAACGGAACAGGATCCCCAAAACACCGCCCTGCAGACCCGGCTGGGCGAATTGTTCATGCGCAACAAACAACCGAACGCCGCGCGTGAATGTTTCGAAATCGTCTGCCAGATTCTTCCGAATGACGGACCGGCATTGAAACGCCTCAAGGACGCCATGGCCATCGGCAGTATCGAAGGCGGCCTGGAAGATGCCATCAAAAAGGGGCGCGAAGGGTATCGCGACCAGATCCGCGATAAAAAACAGGCGACCCTGCTCGAAAAGGAATCCAAGGCCGTCCGCGGCACCGGGGACTTCGAATCGCTCGAGGCGGAATACCTCGAGCGGATCAACAAGGAACCCGACAACATCAATTATCAGCGCGCCCTCGCCAATCTCTATTCCTCCAACGGCCTCTTTGAAAAAGCCATCGCCATTCTGGAGAACGCCCAGACCCTCGCTGCCGGTCGTGACCCCATGGTCGACAGCGCCATCAGCGGCGCCCGCATGGCGATGTTTAATCGCGATATCGAGCAACTCCGCATGGCCGGCGACACCGCCGGGGCCGCCCGCCAGACTGAGGAACGCGAACTCTTCGCCTTCCAGGATTTGCAGGAACGCGTCAAGCGCTATCCCAATGACCTGCAGATTCGGTTCGACTTTGGCTCCCTCTTGTATGCCCGGGGCCAGATCAATGAGGCGATCCAGCAGTTCCAGATGTCCCAGCGCGGCCCCCAATACCGCGCCCGGTCGATGTATTACATCGGGCTGTGTTTCGCCGGCAAAAAACAATTCGACATGGCCGCCCAGCAACTCGAAAAAGCCAATGCCGACATGTCGGAGATGGACGAAAACAAGAAGGCCTGCCTCTACGAATTGGGCCGGATTTACGAAGCCATCAACAACCGCCCCAAAGCCCTCGAGTATTACAAGGAAATCTATCAGGTGGACATTTCCTACCGGGATGTTTCCGATAAAATCGAGCACGGGTATGGGGCTGGCCCATCCAATGCCCCTTGATCCGGCCCCGATGGCGTGGCCCGGGGTCGACTGGAACGATCTCGCCCGCCGCCTGGGCCCCGACCGGCTCGCGCATCGCCTCTCGATCCAGGTGAGCCATTCCGCCTACTCGCTCCGCTGGGTCTCGCCCCGCCGGTATCTGCAAAATATCTACTTTCTCCAAACGGCGGCCACCACCCTCCTGCGCGCCACCGGGTTGTATGCCCGGGCACGGCGTAACTATTTCGACCTGCAGATCCGAACCCATCCCTTGACCCTGCCCCGCCTGGATCCCGCGTTCAACGGCTTCACCCTCCTGCATCTCAGCGATCTACACGCGGATCTAGACCCGGCGTTCATCCCCTCCTTGATCGAAAAAATCAAGCCGCTCGTTTTCGACGGAGTGGTCATCACCGGGGATTTCCGGTCACGAACCTACGGCGATCCCCGCCCCTGTCTTCAGGTGATCCGGCGTCTGACCGAAGCGCTGGCCCGCCCGGTTTACGCGGTGCTGGGTAATCACGATGCGATCGAAATGGTCCCCGGCCTCAGCCAGATCGGCATCCGGGTTCTGCTCAACGAGGCGCTGTTGATCCGGCGCGGGGACGCCGCCCTCGGTCTGGCCGGAACGGATGACCCGCACGGCTACCAAACCGATGACCTATGGCAGGCCCGGGCGGGCATTCCCCCCGGGCTTCCGGCCATCGTCCTGGCCCACTCTGCGGACTCTTACCGGGTGGCGGAAGCGGCGGGCTTCGACCTGATGTTGTGTGGCCATACGCATGCCGGGCAAATCTGCCTGCCGGGCGGCATCCCGCTCATCCGCAACTCGACCGGCCCCGGTTTTTTGTTTACCGGCCCCTGGCGCTATCGCCGACTGCAGGGGTACACCTCAGCCGGAACCGGCGCGAGTGGCATTCCCGTGCGGCTCAATACCCGCCCGGAAGCCGTGTTGCACCGGCTGATTGGCACTGCGCAATGAAAACGCGCGAAACGCGCGGGGTGAAAGGGACGCATGCGCCTTGAAGACTCGTGCAAAATAGGCCGCATCATTGAACCCCGCCAGATGTGCGACTTCGGCAATCGTCCGGTTTTCCTGAAGCAAGGCTTTTGCCCGCTGAACCCGGGCGGCATTGACATATTGCATCGGCCGGGTTCCATAGGCTTTTTGAAACAACCGGCACACATGGGCATACGAATAGCCCAGGGTTTCAAGCCGATCCTGAATGGATTCATTTTGAGCGATCGTCTCATCCAGCAATTGCCGCGCCTCCCGGGCGATTCGAAGGCGGTCCACCGAGTCATCCTGTTCCTCCGCGCTGGGCGCAAGAAGCCGGATCAGGATCTCCAGTAACAACGCCCGGCAGAAAAGGCGATCCGCGGCAGTCCGATGGGCCCAGGCGGAGGCCATCCGTTT
This sequence comes from uncultured Verrucomicrobiota bacterium, assembly GCA_964497135.1. GTDB lineage: Bacteria > Verrucomicrobiota > Kiritimatiellia > CAIKKV01 > CAIJXV01 > CAIJXV01. The sequence goes on along the minus strand of CAZCDO010000103.1, from coordinate 7,280 downwards.
CAATAGGCTCTGAATCTCTTTCGGCTCGCAAAGAAGTCCCCGGAGGAGCTTGCGGGGCATAAACCCCGGAGCCGAATGCACCCGCTCGGGCTGGATATGGCCGGGGTGAAAAACACAATAGCCGTGGGTAAGACCGGATGGCTGGTAAATCCAGTCAAAATGGACGCAATACCGGTACAGGGTGCGTTCGGGTCCGGCCACGGTCACATGCAGTTGATCGGCGGGAATGATCACGAAAGAGCCCGGACCACAATCGAGAGTTACATCCTGAACCGTGATCTGGCAGCAGCCTTCGGTGACCACCACCAGTTCATGATCATAGAGACGGCGCAACGGCTCGATCCAGCCGGGATCATTCCGCCCGTGCCACACGATATTCACTTGGGGAGAAATCATGTCGAGCCAAGTCATACCGACATCCTCCGAAGAACCCACCCCGCCCGATGAGGGGATCTGCCGATGCAAAACCAGGGCAACCACTCTATCCCGCAGGTAGCCCCTTCGGGCTCAATCCATCGTCCAGTCGAAGACGATCCCGTTGAACCGATTCCGGTCCGCGGAAAATAACTGGGTGTAAACCTTCGCGGACTCTTTCCAAGGAACGAGATGCGAAATCAACGGCTCAATTTCCAGCTTGCCGCTCTGAATCAATCGCAACACGCCTTCGCGGTTCGGCCGCTCCCCGATGAACGCCGGATAAAAACATTGCAATTGTTTGCCGTGGGGAATGGAGAAGGTATAGGACACGGTGTCGGGATACCATCCCTCGAACACGAATTTACCGCCTTTATTCAAGCCACCGGCCCGGACACACTTCATCGCGTCTTCCAATAGTCCTTGAAATCCGGTTGACTCCAACACCACATCCGCTCCGTCCGGGAATCGCTTCAACATCTGTTCGGAGACGGGGCCCTGGGACGCATCGATCACCCAGTCCGCGCAAATTTTCTGGGACATGGCGATGCGCTCTTTCGACACCTCGCTGGCGATCACATACGCCCCGCGCAGTCGCGCCAATTGGGCCGTGCATTGCCCGATCAAGCCCTGGCCGACCACCAACACGATGTCGCCCGTATTCACATCCGCATGCGTCAACGCGTGCGCGCCCACTGACGGCATGACAAACAAGGCACAAGCCTTGGCGGCCGAGGGTTGGGCCAGCTTGTGCACGTAATTTTTGTTCGCCTTGACATACTGGGCGTGTGCGGATCCGGCAAACGCCACCACCCGTTCCCCCCCCTCGAATCCGGTCACATGGTCGCCCATTTTGACAATTTCGCCCGTCAACTGGTACCCGGCCGCTGGAAAGGGCACCTTGCGACCTTCGAGCCGCTTGCCGGTGGCCACCCACATTTCCGTGCCGATGCTGACTCCTGAATACTGGGTCTTGATCAGAACGGTGTCGGAATCGATTTCGGGCATCGGCTGTTCGGTCAATTCGGCTTTTTTGCCCACTTCAGTAATCGTCACGACTTTCATTTGGATCTCCCTTTGAAATGATTATGGGGCAACCGGACAAAAACAAACTCACGCGCGAAGGGGATTAGCGTCCAATGCACCACAGGAATTTCTGACCCCGGATATACATCCGGGTCCCCGCAAAGACCGGACTGGACCGAAATCCTTCCAAAGTGTTGCGCGCCACTTCCTCATATTCCCGTCCGGCTTTCAGGACCACGGTCTGTCCGTTTTCGGAGGACAGAAAAACATAATCGCCCGCCAGCGCGGGGCTGGGATAGCCCGTGCCATTAAGAAAGTCCACTTTTTTCGAATATACTACAACGCCGTTGGTCTGGTCCAAAACGGTGAGTTGATGGGTTTGATTGATGGCATATACTAAGCCCCCATGAACCAGCGGCGTGGCATAATACCGATCGCCCGTGATGGACACACCCGACCAGAGGGGTCGGGGCTGATCTTCGGGTTTCTCAGGCAAGGCATAGGCCTGCGGTTTTTGCTGAAGATAATAGAGGACGCCATCGACCCGGGAAGGGCTGTTGTAATCCAGAGCGACCAGGCCTTTCACCAGTTCCCGACCGGTGGCTGGATCGAAGGCCACACCCTTGCACGTATAGAGAACGTCCTTTTTCCCAATCCGGGCTACCACGGGGGAACCCCACCCCCATGGAGTTTTGGTTTTCCACCGTTCGGCGCCCGTGACCGGGTCCAGCCCAAATAGATGATTGAACTGAACCACCAGCGTATCCCCGGCCAATCGGGGTGAAACACATCCGCCCCAGCCATGCGGCGGTTTCTCGAGAGTCACCGTCCATAAGCGCTCGCCGGTAACCGACCAGCACGCCACCACACCATGCCCAAACACCATCCACACCCGCCGCCCGTCACTGCAGGGCGTGGCCGAGGTGTAACCATTCACGGCATGAGTGGACGGTGGCGGCTGGGGCAGGTCGACCAGGGAATCCTGCCAGAGAATCGCCCCGGTCTCCGCCGACACGCAGATCAACGTCGCCGGTTCGGCGCAAACAAAAAGCCGGTCCCCAACCAGGATGGGACTCGCATTCGACCAGTTGGTCAGAGCGGTTTTCCAGACGACATTGCTGGTCGGCGACCACTCCAATACGGGTTTGGCTTTAGGATAGAGTCCCGATCCGTCCCCTCGAAATCCGACCTTCTCCGCCGCCGGGCAGGACAGAATCAGCCCTTGGCAACCCAGCGCCAACCCGACCCCGACAAACCCAATCCACCTCGAAAATAGGCCTCGAAAGGATCCCGGCCTCCCCCGCCAGCTCATGTCTCTCGTCATTCGATTACTCCGCTCTTCCCGGTTGGGAAATTCATAACCGCCGGTCGTCACACACTCCGCAAGATAACCCCACACGCCTCCCCATTTTCATCGGGGATAATTTGGGAAATAGCCATCAACAAACGCATATCGTCTTCGGTCAGCCCCGCAACCTGGGAGTCCTGCGGCGGCGCCAGAAGGGGAAATGATCCGGTTGCCAAAAACGCTTTTAATTCCGGTTTCAAAACGATTCCGGCTGGATTGCCCAACGCCTGTTGGGCGGACGGATTGATCAATTCCACTTGCCCTTCCGCGGTCCATAACACCACACCGGTGGGGACCGATTCCAGAACCCGATTGCGTTTCTCGGTGGATTTCCGCAACTGGTCCACCTCCTCCCGAATGGCTCCGGCTTTCTCTCGCGCGCGCTGTTCGACGAACGCGCCCAGGCTCTCGATGGTCTCCTGCGCTTGCGGACCGGTCAGATTTAGTTTCTCAATCCGGCGGGCAATTCCGTCGACCACTGCCTGTTCCAACGGTTTACGGGGTTTACGGGGCTTGGCCCGGGACCGGGGGGGTTGGCTCAAAGCCCCGACCAGCTTCTCCAACGCCTCCTCGGTCAGTCCTTTTTTCAACAACAAGTCCCGCAGGCGAAATAGAAAGCGCTCTCCGGGCTCATCTTGCGGCGTGAGGTCCCGCAGGAGTTTTTCGGTCTGCCGGAGATTGTGTTCGCCTTTCAAAAACTCATTGGAGATCTGCTTGGCGCGAACCCGATCGGAATAGGACGAGATGACCGCCAGGATTTCGTTGATGAAGCCGGTGGCAACTGAGGATGAGGTCAGCTTGCGGGACCGCATCCGCACTTCATTTTCCAGCGTCAGCACCGCTTTTTCAAGGTCTTCCTGGCCATCTTTGAGATCCCCGGTCGTTTCATCCACCAAACTGCCCCCGACCATTCGAATGTTCTTAAGAAGGGTGTCCAGGGTATCGTCGTTCGGCGCGAGTCCACTTTCCGCCCGGGAGACGGCCAATTCCAAACCTTCCTGAATGCGCTCCGCCATTTGATCCGGCGCGTTTTTCATGGCGGTCAGCAGCCATTTCACCTCGTCACCCTTCTGCAAAATACGACTCACCAGGTATTGGGTGATTTCTGCATCGTTTTCAACGGAATTGCCTTCACCCCCCACGATTTTGGAATCCCGGCTAACCACCTTTTGCTCTTCCGTGATCATGACATAGCTGATATCGCGGAGCTTGACGTGGGTCACTTGGTGGGTTTGCAATAAGTTCGCAAAACCGCCCTGCGCATCGATATATTTCACGCCCTTGGAAAGAATTGCGAAGAAGGCCAGGAATTCCTCGACGGACAAGGCCTCCTCGAACCGCAGGTTGTTGACATGGATGCCATCGAGCCGCCCCGCGAATTTGGCCACCAGCGGATTCTTTTCCTCCAACGTAATGCCGTCGATGAGCATATGCCGGCCGGAAATATTGATCACCATGGGCTCTTTGCGCCGGCTGAAAATACCCGCCAACCAGTCATAGGCGGCCGTGATGTCTTTTTTCGCCACGGGATGATCGACCCCAAACATCTCGGCATTTGTCAGGGCCACACAGAGCCGCCGGACCAGTTCGGCGGTATCCTCGACTTTGGAATAGGCTGGAGCCGCTGAGGGTTGTTCGTCGCTCATCCGGATCGATCCTCCTAAAAGCAAAAATTGTGTCAAAACAGAGTTCGAAACACAAGCTCGGCATTCAGCTCGGAATTCGCTCGCAAGTGGGTCCATGGCGGGGGACAACGGCTGCCCCACCGTCTCTCGGCTTGCGAGTTCCGGCCTTTCCCTGTATCTTCAAGACCCATCGTAAAAGGGGAGCCACCTCACCATGAAAATTTCAATTGCCGGCCTCTTGCTGGCCGGTCTCCTCGTCGGCTCAGTCGACGCCGATCAACTATTCCCGAAACCCGGTTGGCACGATCAAATCAACCCGCTCGCCAGTCCGTTCGCGGTGCCCGGCGGAGAAATGGTCATCTATGCCGGTCCCTCCCCGAAAAGCTTCAACTACTACCTCGACAACAACTCTTTCTCCGCTGAACTCTTCGGCGCTCTCTACGAGAATCTCTTGGGCATGAATCCCCTTACGCTCGAATTCGAACCCGCCCTCGCAGAACGCTGGTCCATCAGCGACGACCAGCGCACCTTTACCTTTTGGCTCAATCCCCAGGCGCGCTGGAGCGATGGACAACCCGTTACCGCCCACGACGTCCGCTGGACATTCGATGCCATTTTGAATCCCACCAACCTCACCGGCCCCAACAAGGGGCCTCTCGAAATTTTCGATCCGCCCGAAGTTGTCAATGATCGCCAGATTATCTTCCGGGCCAAGCAAATTCACTGGCGCAACCTGAACGCCGCCGGCGGATTCCAGATCCTCCCCCGCCACATCTATGCCACCCAGGATTTCAACAAGATCAATTTCAGCTTTCCCGTCGTTTCCGGCCCATACCGGCTCGGTCCGCATACCGAAGGAGTTTCGGTCGCCCTCGACCGCCGCACCAACTGGTGGAATCGCTCCGCCCCCTCCGCCCGGGGGATCGGAAATTTCGACCGGTTGCGATTCAAGTTTTTTGCCGAACAGGAAAACGCCTTCGAAGCTTTCAAAAAAGGTGAAATCGATCTCTTCCCCGTCTATATGGCCCGTATCTGGGTCAATGAAACCGGCGGCGAAAAGTTTGACCGGAATTGGATTCTTAAACAAAAGATCAAGAATTACAACCCGGTCGGGCTCCAGGGTTTCGCCATGAACCTCCGCCGCCCGCCCTTTAACGATGTCCGTATCCGCGAAGCCATGGCCCTCCTGCTCAATCGCCCCAAAATGAATCGCACCCTCATGTATGACCAGTATTTCCTGCACCGCTCCTATTTCGAAGATCTCTACTCGGCTGAACGGCCCTGCCCGGTGGAGCCCGTCCCCTTCGATAAAAACCGCGCCCGCCAACTGCTCGCCGACGCCGGCTGGAAAGCCAATCCCTCCTCCGGCCTGCTCGAAAAGGACGGTCACCCCTTCCGTTTTCATTTCCTCTCCCGCGAAGGCTCCACCGATAAATTTCTGGCCATCTATGCCGAGGACCTGCGCGATGTCGGGATCGAACTGAAAATGGACACCAAGGACGCTGCCGCCTGGACCCGAGACATGGAGGAATTCAATTTCGATATGACCTGGGTTGCCTGGGGCTCCTCGCTCTTCAAGGACCCCGAACCGATGTGGTCCACCAAGGAGGCCGCACGTAGTGGCAACAACATCGCCGGATTCAGCGACCCGGATGTCGATGCCCTGATCGAACGCCAGAAAACCCTGTTCGATCCCGCCGCCCGCCACGCCATCTGCCGGGACATCGACCGTCGGGTCTTTGCGCGGCATCCCTATGCCCTGTTGTGGAACATTGACTATACCCGCCTGTTGTACTGGAATAAATTCGGCACCCCCCCCACGGTCCTCTCCAAATACGGCGACGAACGCGCCGCCTACTGGTATTGGTGGGCGGACGAAGATTCCGCGGCGGCTCTCCGGGATGCCCGGCTGTCCGGCAAATCGCTCCCCGCAGCGAAACCCACCGTTGTTTTCGACGAGGTTTTTAAGCCCTAAGATCCATGGAACGCTTATCCTATTTCATCCGCCGTCTATTATTGATCATCCCCACCTTTTTGGGCATCACGCTCCTCTGTTTCGCCATCACCCAGGTGGTCCCAGGCGGTCCCGTGGAACAAGCTCTGCTCCAGATCCGGGGTATCGGATCGGGTGAGTCCCGTCCCGGCACCGGCGCCCTCGCCACCATTTCGCCCGAGCAGCGCCTGGCCCTTCAGGTGCGCTTCCGTTTCGATCAACCCCTGCCGATCCGTTACTGGCGCTGGCTCGTCGAAGACCGCATGGGCATGCGCATGGAATCCTACCGATTCCCCAACAAAACCGCCTGGGAACTCATCCGTCAACGCTTCCCGGTCTCGCTCATCTTCGGCCTGACCGGCTTCCTGCTGAGCTACCTGATCTGCATCCCGCTTGGAATCGCCAAGGCCCTGCGGCAGGGCGGCGCCTTCGATGCCTTCTCCAGCCTGCTGGTCTTCATCGGTTACGCCCTCCCGGCCTTTGCCTTTGGTATGCTCCTGAAAATGCTCTTCTGCGGTACGCACGAAGCCTTTTGGGATGTCCTCCCCCTCGCCGGATTTCATTCGGATGGGTTTGCCGCCCTCTCCCCCCTCGGTAAAAGCCTCGATATCGCCCGCCATATGGCCCTCCCGGTCCTTTGCTATGTCATCGGAAATTTCGCCGTGCTCACACTCCTGATGAAAAATGCCCTGCTCGAACAGATTAGCCGGGATTATGTCCGGACCGTTCTCGCCAAGGGGGGAACCTTCCGCCACGCGATTTGGGGCCACGCTTTCCGGAATGCCCTGATCCCGATCGCCACCGGCATCGGCGGCATCCTCACGGTCATGTTCTCCGGCTCGGTCATCATCGAGCAGGTCTTCGAAATCCCCGG
>CAZCDO010000102.1:0-13947 GCA_964497135.1 uncultured Verrucomicrobiota bacterium | reverse complement strand
TTGCGTGCGAAGGCTGGCCGCATCTGCGGTTTTCTGGCTTTCACCTCCGTGTCTCGGCGACTCGGTGGTGAATCCCTTTCACGTCAGTTGGGTGTAGAATGGCAACCTGGAATTCGCGTAAAACTCCTCGTCTGCACCCCCGAAACGCCAATCACCCACACTTATTCAGAATGAACCTTGGGTTAAAGTTCCAGATCGTGAGTCGGGCGCTGTTCAACCCACAGAACGTCCTTGCGGCCGTTCACTCTTCCGGGCACTCTTCCGGGCATAAAAACACCTTTACCCCCCCCTGAAAAACCTCTATAAAGCAAGGTTACTACCTGTCTGGTTATTGACCCCTTGGCATTGGGGGCCATAATTCGGTTGGGCTTTTTTTCCGATCGGGATGAGGAAGGCGCATGAAGAAAAAACAAACCGCAGGCTATCGGGTGGGGTTCGATCTCGGCGGCACCAAGATGCTGGCCGCCATCTACAATTTGGATTACAAATTGATCGGGTCGCGCCGGCGGAAAACCAAGGGTGGGTCCGGCGCCACGGCCGGGCTGGTCCGCATCATCGAGACCATCGATCAGGCGCTGGCCGATGCCAAAGTGAAACGGAGCCAGATCCATTCGATCGGGATGGGCGTTCCGGGCATGTTGGATTTGAACAAGGGGATTTTGCTCCAAGCTCCGAACCTGGGATGGAATCATCTGCCGTTGCGCAAGGCGCTGGAAAAGGAATTCCGGGTGCCGGTGGGCGTGGCCAACGATGTCGACGCGGGGACCTATGGCGAATACCGGTTCGGCGCGGCGCGCAGGGGACGTTGTGTGGTCGGTGTTTTTCCGGGAACCGGGATTGGCGGGGCTTGCGTTTACGAGGGCCGGATTTTACGCGGCAAGGTCGGATCCTGCATGGAGATCGGGCATCTCCAGGTGCGGCCCGGGGGCGACTATTGCGGCTGTGGACGGCGGGGTTGCCTGGAGACCGTGGCCAGTCGGCTGGCGATTTCCGCGCAGTTGGCATCGGCCGCTTTCCGCGGCGAGACCCCGCGCCTGCTGGCGATGGCCGGAACCGAACTCTCCCAAATCCGGAGCGGCGTCATCGCCGCCGCCATTGCGGGCGGTGAGAAGGCGGTGGAACGGATCGTTCGCGCGGCGGCCGCCCAATTGGGGCAGGCCATGGTGGGGCTGGTCCATTTATTGAATCCCGACGTGTTTGTGCTGGGCGGCGGGTTGGTGGAGGAATTGCCGGGCTTATATCGGGCCGAGGTGGAAAAGGCCCTGGAAGAAGGGGTTCTGCCGGCGTTCCAAAACAGTTACAAGGTCGTCATCGCCCGTTTGGGGGATCAGGCCACGGCCCTGGGGGCGGCGGCATTGGCTGTGGATTCCGCGGAGGCCCCATGAATCCGGTTCCGGCAACAGGTGCGGCGGAAGCCGCCACAACGGTGCGCCAGGTGGGGGTCATCGATGTGGGGTCCTCCGCGATCCGGATGGATATTGCTGAAATCGCGCCCGGCGGGGCGATCCGGATTTTGGAATCCCTCCAGCGGCCGGTGAAACTGGGTAAGGACACCTTTGCGGACGGACGGATTGAGGGGGCCTCGATCGAGGATTGCGTGGGCATCATCCGGGATTTCCGGCATGTCTTGCGCGAATATGGAATCGAGTCGCCCCACCAGATCGAGGCGGTGGCCACCAGTTCCGTGCGCGAGGCGGATAATCGCGACGCTTTTCTGGACCGCCTCTACATCGCCACCGGAATCGACGTAAAGTTGCTGGAAGACGCGGAGGTCGAACACCTAATCCACCTGGCTCTGCAGGATTTGGTCCGCCAGGAACCCGGCCTGCAGGGGGCGGATTTACTGGTGTTGGAAGTGGGGGGGGGAATGACGCGGGTCCTGTTGGTCCAGGGCGGGCATGTCACTTATTCAAGCGCTTTTCGGGTGGGTTCCCTGCGGATGCGGGAGACCCTGGAAACTTATCAGCGTCCGGCCGAACAGGTGCCGGCGATTTTGGATGAGCATCTCCAACGAACCCTGCGGCAGATGCGGCAGGTGGTTCCGACGGACCGGGTTCCGGTGGTGGTGGCGTTGGCGGGCGATGCGGCGTCGGCGATGAACCGGTTGTTGCCCGGATATCGCGAACGGCGGATGGCCCGGATGGCGCTGGAGGGACCTTCGTTGGCGGAATCCATCGTGTCGTTGCCGGCCGACGAATTGATGGTTCGTTACCAATTGCCCTCGCAGGAGGCGGAGACCGCGGGCCATGCCTTGTTCACCTATGACCGGATTGGACGGGCCTTCCAGGCCCGCGAAGTGGTGGTGACCGATGGGAGCCTGCGGCGGGGGTTATTGTTGCGGCTGGCCGGTCCGGCGGCCGGGATTGACCGGATGTCCGATCCGATGGCTTTTTCGGCGGCGGCGTTGGCCCGCAAATACCACACGGACGAGAAGCATGCCAACCACGTGGCGGATATCAGCCAGCAGTTGTTTCGTGAATTTCAGGCCGAGCATCAACTGTCGCCCCGGTGCGAGGCGCTCCTGCAGACGGCGGCCATTTTGCATGATATCGGCGCTTTCGTGGGGGTGGGCAGTCATCACAAGCATTCCCAGTACCTGATTTTGAACAGTGAGATTTTCAGTCTGACCAAACAGGACACCACGCTGGTGGCGTTGATGGCGCGCTATCATCGCCGCGCCCTGCCCCTCCCGAGTCATCCCGAATACATGGCTTTGGATCGGGAGAGCCGGATCATCGTGTTGAAACTGGCGGCCTTGTTGCGGATCGCGGACGCGTTGGACCGGAGCCACACCCAGAAATACCGGGACCTGACGTTTTCGCGCGAACCCCCTGACTTTGTGATCACGGTCCCGGAGGTGGATGACCTGACGATCGAGCGGGCGGCGTTGCGCGACAAGGGGGCTTTGTTTACGGCGGTTTACGGGTTGAACGTGGTGTTGCGACATGCGCCGGTTTTCCGGGGGAGTGTATCCAATGAGTGAGAGGACGGCGCGGTTTATCAATCGCGAATTAAGCTGGCTGGAATTCAACCGGCGGGTGCTGGACGAGGCCCGGGATTCCGGCAATCCGCCGTTGGAGCGGTTGAAATACCTGGCGATCACCGGCTCCAATCTCGACGAATTTTTCATGGTCCGGGTGGGCGGCCTGCAATTGATCTCGATCGATCCGCGGGCGGACAGCCTGCCTCCCGATCCGGCGGGACTGACGATCGCCGGACAGATGGAGGAGATCGGGCGGCGGGTCCGGGAGCTGGTGGAGCTGCAATACGACACGGTGCGCGGATTGGAGACGGAACTGGGGCGGGCCGGGATTCGACGGGGCGCAATGGACGCGTTGACGCCGGCGCAAGCCGAATATGCGGGGGCGTTATTCACCCGCGAGATCTTCCCGATGCTGACCCCGCTGGCGGTGCCCGAGTCGAAGGATTTTCCGCCGGTTTCCGGGCTCGGCCTGAATCTGCTGGCCCGTTTGGCGCCCGAAAAGCGGGGGCGGCGGGATCGATTTGCGGTGATCAGCATTCCCCGGTCGGTGCAACGCCTTATTTCCCTGCCCAGCCCGGACGGGTTGGATTATCTGATGGTGGAGGATCTGATCGGCGCGCATCTGGCCCAATTGTTTCCCGGCGAACGGTTGCTGGAGAGCGTCGTTTTCCGGGTGACTCGCAATGCCGACATGGAGGTTCGCGAGGATCAGGCGGGGGATTTGCTGGTCCGGATGCGGCGGGTTTTGCAGAAGCGGCAGGAAGGCCAGGGTGTGCGCCTGGAGATTCGGACTTCCTGTGCGTCCACGTCACGCGACTTTCTGGTGCGCGGCCTGAGTGTGCCGGAGGCGTTTATCTTCGAGGTGGAGGGCCCGGTGGGATTGGCCGGGTTGATGGCGCTGGCGGCGGTGCCCCGGTTCGAGACCCTGCGGTTTGAGCGTTGGGATCCGCAACCGGAGCCCACGCTGACCCCCGGCGAATCCCTCTTCGACGTGTTGGCCCGGCGCGACCTGTTGTTCCACCATCCGTATGACCGGTTCGATCCGGTTTTGAACCTGATCCAGGAGGCGGCCGACGATCCCCAGGTGTTGTCGATCAAGCAAATTCTCTACCGCACCAGCCGGAATAGCCCGGTCATGGCGGCCCTGATCCGGGCCGCGGAAAAAGGCAAGCAGGTGACGGTGATCATTGAACTCAAGGCCCGGTTCGACGAGGAGCGCAACATCGAGGGCGCCCGCGCCCTGGAACGGGCCGGGGCCCAGGTGATTTACGGGATCCGGCAATTGAAAACCCACGCCAAACTCTGTCTGATCGTGCGGCGCGAGCCGACCGGGGTCCGGCGTTACCTGCATTTCGGAACCGGCAATTATAATGAGATCACCGCCCGGCTTTACACCGACATCAGCTACCTGACGGCGAACGAGGATTTGGCGGTGGATGCCTCGCTTTTTTTCAACACGATCACCGGGTACTCGCAACCGGTGCGATACCGCAAGATCGAGGCGGCGCCCATCGGCCTGCGGAACCGGATTCTGGAACTGATCGAAGGCGAGACGTTGCGCGCCCGCCAGGGCCAGGAGGCGCGCATCCTGGCCAAACTCAATGCGCTGGTCGATCCGCAGATCATCGAGGCGCTCTACGAAGCCTCGGCGGCCGGGGTCTCCGTGCGCCTGAATGTCCGCGGAATCTGTTGCCTGCGCGCGGGCGTGTCCGGGCTCAGCGAAAATATTGCCGTGATCAGTATCGTCGACCGGTTTTTGGAGCATGGGCGCATCCTGTATTTTCACCGGGGCGGCGAGCCGCAGGTGTTCATCACCAGTGCCGACTGGATGCCGCGCAATCTGGACCGGCGAATCGAGTTGCTGGTCCCGGTGGAAGAACCCGCCAGCCGCGCCCGGTTGATCGGCATTCTCGAGACCGGCTGGGCGGATAACGTCAAGGCCCGGCGATTAGGTCCCGACGGGCGGTATGAATTGCGTCGGCCGGCGGGCGGGGAGGTGCCGCTTCGCAGTCAGTTCGGGTTTTACGAGGAGGCGGTGCAACGGACGCGGCGGGGGGCCCTGGACCGCCGACAGGAGTTCGAGCCCCAGCGGCCGGCCTCCGGAGCGAAATAGGACGCGGAAGGAGAACCCCATGGCGGAACCTAAAAAAACGGTGGTGATTGCCGATGACGAGGCGCATGTCCGGTTGTACATGAAAGCCCTGCTCAAGACCTTGAATCTGGAGGTGGTGGGGGAAGCCCAGGACGGGTTCGAGGCGGCGGCGCTGGTACAGGCCAAGCGGCCGGATCTGGTCCTGCTCGATTTGAACATGCCGACGCGGACCGGTGAGGAGGCCCTGGAGGATATTATGACCGAGTGGCCCACGGCGCGGGTGGTGATGTTATCCTCCGTGGCAGACCGGCTCAGTGTGGAGCATTGCCTCGCCTTGGGCGCCCTGCATTTTATCCGCAAGGATTGTTCTCCGGCGGAGATCCGTGCGATTATCCTCGATCTGCTTCAGGAAGGGGGGCCGGCATGAGCTCTCGCTATAATTTGTTCCGGATGTTCCGGGAGATTGCGGAAGACGAAACGATTCAGAAGGTGACGAATGTCCGCCTCAGCCAGGCGGAGATCAACCGCCTGGTCAAGGCCCGCAAACGGCCCGTGCCGCCCCCCCCCCTGGAACCGCTGACGACGCGGGAGGCCCCATGAACCCGAAACCCAACGATTTTTGCGATTATCTGGAGGCGCATGGCGCGGTTGAGCCGGAACAGCGCAATGCCTTGCGCAGCCGGTTTCCCGGCGACGATCTGGCGATTCTGATGGACCTGATCAAACGGGATCCCCGGCGGCGCGACACCTTGGGCCGGTTGTATGGTGACTATCTGGGGGTGGCGTATGTCGATTGTGGGCGAACGCTGATTCATAACGATCTGACGGCCCGTCTGCCCGAACAATTCGCCCGCAAGCGGCATTTGCTGCCGCTTTACGAATTCGGGGGGGCCATCACCGTGGCCTCAGCCACGCCCAAGGATCGGCATTTGCTGGCCGAGGCCGAAAACTTTCTGGGCACTTTTTTAAGCCCGGTGTTTGCCTTTCCCGACCAGATCGATGCGGCGATCGAAATTGTGTATCAATCGGATTCCGAGCTGGCCCGGATGATCGCCGACCACTCGTTGACCGAGTTGGCGTTTCAACCCGGCACGCCGATCAAGGTGTCGGAACTCAAGCGGGTCAGTGAGGATCGGGCCATCATCGATTTCACCCGCGGCCTGATCCTGCTGGCCCTCAAGCACCGGGCGAGCGATATTCACATCGAGCCCGGCGAAGAGGCAACCCGCGTGCGCTTCCGGATTGACGGGGTCCTGCAGGAGATCCTGAAGTACGAAACCCCGATGCAGACGGCGATTGTCGCCCGGTTGAAAGTGATGGCGGAAGCCGATATTTCCGAGACCCGCCGGCCCCAGGATGGACGACTCACCCTGGTCCTGCCGGATCGCTCGATCGATATCCGCATGGCGACGATTCCGGTGCAGTTCGGCGAAAAGGTCGTATTGCGCATTTTGGGTCAGGCCCAATTCGAGTCGGTACCCGACCTGACGGAATTGGATTTCGCCAAGCCGATCCTGACCGGTTTGCGGCGCATCGTGGATGTTCAACATGGGATCTTTTTTGTCACCGGGCCGACCGGTTCGGGCAAGACGACCACGCTCTATGCGTTGTTAAAGTACCTGAATCATCCCGGCGTCAACATTCTGACGATCGAGAATCCGGTGGAATACCGGCTGGCGGGGATCAACCAGGTCCAGACCAACGAAGCGATCGATCTGGATTTCTCGCAGGCGTTACGGGCCTTTTTGCGGCTGGACCCCGATATTATCCTGGTGGGCGAGGTGCGCGATTTCGAGACGGCGCAGATCGCCTGCCGGGCGGCGCTGACGGGGCATCTGGTATTGACGACGATGCACACCAACGATTCGTTGCAGGCGGTTCTGCGCCTGGTGGAAATGGGGATCGATTCCACCCTGGCGGCACCGGCCCTGATCGGGGTGATGGCCCAGCGGCTGGTGCGCCGGTTGTGCCCGCATTGCAAGGTGCCCGTCACGCTGAAGCCCGAGGAAATCGAGCGGTATTTCGAATGGGATGGCAAGACACCGGTTCAGGTATTCCGCGCCCAGGGGTGTGAACGGTGCAATCGGCTGGGCTATTTGGGTCGGATCGCCATCCACGAGATGGTCCTGATCAATGATGCCCTGCGCGCAGCGATCATTCAAAAGGCGCCGGTGAGCGTGATTCGGGAACAGGCCGTGCGGGATGGGTTTACGAATCTGCATTACGATGGAATCAAGAAAGTATTGCGGGGTCTGACGACCTTTGACGAGATCGAACATGCCTGCGCGGGGGATGAGTGAGCGTCCGGGGTTGAGGGCGTGATGCCGTACCCCGCCCGCAACCGCCGTCAAACGTTGGAATCACCGGGCGGCGGGGGGGACATGAGCGGTAGGCGGCAGCGAAACAGAGCCCCGCCGTTTGGGCCATTCAGCGCCTCCAGGGTTCCCAGGTGGGCTTCGACAATCCGCTTGGCGATGGCGAGTCCGAGCCCGGAGCTTTTTTCCCCGCCGGTGGGCTGGGCGCTGAGTTTTTGAAATTCGCGGAACAGTTTGTGAAAATCATCCGGCGTCAGTCCCGGTCCCTGGTCCAACACCTCAAAGAGCACTTCGTGATGGGCCTGGAACAGGTTCAACCGGATGGTCGATCCGATGGGTGAAAACTTGATGGCATTGCCGACCAGGTTGTCGAAGACCTGGCCCAGGCGGTTGATGTCCGCCGGAATGGAGGGGACGTCCTGCAATTCGACGACCAGCTCGATATGTTTGCCGTGGGCGTTTGTGCGGTGGATCCAGAGCCGCTGTTCGATCAATTCCTTGAGATTGGCCGGGAGCCGGAGGGCTTTGAAATGGCCGGTTTCGATGGTGGAGAGATCGAGCAGATCGTTGATCAAGGTGATCATGTCCTGGGCGGTTTGGGTCAGGGTTTCGAGGGATTTGCGGCGCTCGGGATCGGTTTCAGTCTCCGCCAGGATCTGGCCCAGACCGCGGATGGAACTGAGGGGACTGCGGAGGTCGTGGGCGGCGATGCCCAGAAACAGGTTCTTGGTGTGATTGATCTCCACGAGACGCTGTTCAGCGGCGGCGTATTTTAAAATCAGTTCCTGGAGAAAATTCTGTTCGATGGCGGCGTCGGTTTCACGGGCGCAGTGCTCGATGAGGCGCAGTAACAAGTCGGGTGGGGCATCCCGGGAAAAGCCGGGGAAGACGGAGGGGGGATTCATGCCGGGCCGGCTTTCGGGTCGGGGACCAGGGCGTCAATGCCGACGAGGGTTTGGGCGTTGAGTAATTCGATCAGATGCCGGGCGTGAATAGGGTGGGCAATGATCTGGCCGTGTTGGGGCGCGAGGATTTTGAAGGGGACTTCCTGAGCCCGGCTCAAGGCGAGGCGCAGGGATTTGACCGAGGGCATGGTCCGGGCCTGGAATTCGACCACCGCCTGGTAGGGGCATTCAAGCTGGTCCCGGTGACAGCAGATGGGCGTGGGGCAATCCGGGCAATCGGCGGGCGCTTTAAAAAAGAGAAATTTATTCCGGGCATAACTGCCGAAGAGATCGCTGCAAAAAAGGACGCCGCTGGTGGCGTCAAACGTCATGAAGCTGCCCAACGAATGCGCATAGGGTGTGGGAATGAACACCAATTCGCGGCCGGATTGGAACCGGAACCGATGTTCGATCTGGTCAAGCGTGACGACGCTGATGCCCTCGGCATATTGCTGGATGTAAGCCTCGTTTTCGACATCGGAAATCACCTGGAGTCCGGGACGGGCGATCAGGGCCTTGAAATGAGCGATACTGCCGCACAGATCGGGATCGTAATGCTGGTAAATCAGGGCGGAAATGGCGGAGCGAATCCCGGTCTGCAAAATCCTCATCATAACGGTCGGAAAATCGGGGCGACTGCCGCCATCGATCAGGACGGCTTCGTCGCCCTCGATGATGAGATAGGGGTTGCAATTGAACGGGCGTTTTTTTTCGCGAAATCCTACCCAGAAAATGCCGGGCGCGAATTCGATGGGATGATCCCCGGCCTCCAGAGAATCGCAATCAAAGGAACGGGGATCAGGCGTGTGCATAAAAGTATTATATCGCTCGAACCGATAAAGGCAATGTTTGTTTAGGGGCCCTCAAAACGGGGGCCCGAACGGAAACAGGAAAAGCTTGCTTCCCGCCGCCTCATTATTTACAAACAACCGGGTCAGGGGCCGTTTGCACCGAGGAGTCTGTTTCATGGGCGTGGATCCTGTTTATACCCGGGAAGATTTGATCCGATTCGAGCCGCGCCACGCCACCTTTGTCGGCGTCGATTCGGACGGATGTGTCTTCGATACCATGGAGCGGAAGCAGAAGCTCTGTTTTCACGGGCTGATCGTGTCGCATTGGGGCTTGGAGCGAATCGAGCCAGCGGTGCGGGCATCGGCCGAATTCATCAACCTGCATTCCTGCTGGCGCGGCCAGAACCGATTTCTTTGCCTGGTGCGGACTTTTGACCTGCTTCGCGATCACCCTGAAGTGCGCGGATCCGATGTCCAACTCCCGGCGTTGTCCGGTTTGCGGCGCTGGATCGAGTCCGGTCAGCCCCTCAGCAATGCCGTGTTGAAACAGCGGGTGGAGACCACCGGTGAGCCGGACCTGGCCTCGCTGCTCAAGTGGAGCGAAGCGGTCAATGCGCAAATCGCGCAAAAAGTCAGCCAGGCGCCGCCCTTTCAATGGGCATTGCCGGGATTGAAGTTGATTCGGGAAAACTCCGATGCCGTCTGCGTCTCGCAGACGCCGACCGAAGCGCTGGTTCGGGAGTGGCGCGAGAATGGGCTTTTGGATTTCGTGGCGCTGATCGCCGGCCAGGAACTGGGGACCAAGTCCGAACACCTTCGGTTGGGCGCCGGCGGCAAATATCCCGCCGACCGGATTCTGATGATCGGGGACGCACCGGGCGACTGGCAGGCCGCCCGGGACAACGGCGCGCACTTTTTTCCGATATATCCCGGACAGGAGGAGGCGTCGTGGGAGTTTTTTGTCCGGGAGGCCTATCCCCGGTTTTTGGCCGGACGCTACGGGGGAGAGTACGAGGACGCACGGATTGCCGAATTTCAGGCGTTGTTGCCGGATACCCCGCCGTGGAAACGACAATGATGAGCCTTGATCATAAACCGCGCGCAATTCTCCCGGCAGAGCGGTCGGGACGGAGCCCGACCCTCCAAATGACTCGAAAAACGGGCTGGTTTCTGCGATGGAGGGACGACCTCTGTGTCGTCCACGGAAGAGTGACAAATTCTTTTAACAAAACAGGCCCGTGGGGTCTGACTGAAAACGAGGCTCCATGAAATCCAAATCTGACGTCGCGCAAATGGCCCGGGAGGCCGTGGCGCAAATGCCCCTGATGGATCTGCATACGCACCTGTTCGATCCGGCTTTTGGCGGGCTCTGCCTGTGGGGTATCGATGAATTGCTGACCTACCACTACCTCGTCGCCGAAGTGATGCGCGCCCGGCCCGAGCTGGAGGTCGAGTCCTTCTGGAAACTCGCCAAGACCGCCCAGGCGGAGTTGATCTGGGATGAATTGTTCATCAAACGGTCGCCGGTGTCCGAAGCCTGTCGCGGGGTGGTGACGGTCATCCATCGCCTGGGGCTCGATCCGTGCCGGGACGGGTTGGCGGGGATTCGCCGGTATTTTGCCGGGCAAACGGCGCGGGGCTATGTCGATACCGTCTTTCGCCTGGCGAACATTTCAGAAGTCATCATGACGAACGATCCGCTGCATGAGGGGGAGCGGGCGGTCTGGCAAAAAGGGTTCGACCGGGATCCGCGGTTTCGGGCGGCGTTGAGATTGGACAGCGCCCTGATGAACTGGCCGGAGGGCGCCGAGCAACTGGCGGGGCTGGGCTACGACGTGCGCGCCGACCTGTCGGGGCCCACGCTGGCCGGGGTCCGGCGTTACCTGACCGACTGGGTGCTAAAGATGGAGGCCTGCTACCTGGCCATCAGTCTGCCGCCGACCTTCCGCCACCCGGATCCCACGTCGCCCTTGATCCAATTGCTGACGAAAGCGGTGATCCCGGTGGCCCGGGAGTATGGCATTCCGGTGGCGCTGATGATCGGCGTGCGCAAGCTGGTCAATCCCGCTTTGCGTCTGGCGGGCGATTCGGTGGGGCCGGCCGATGTGGCGACGGTGGAGAGCCTGGCGCTGGAGTTCCCGGACGTACGGTTCCTGGTGACCTTCCTCGCCCGTGAAAACACGCACGCCCTGTGTGTCGCGGCGCGCAAGTTTCGCAATATTCTGCCCTTTGGGTGCTGGTGGTTCCTGAATAATCCCAGTTTGATTCGGGAAATGACCGCCATGCGGCTGGAGTTGCTGGGCCTGAGTTTCGTGCCTCAGCACTCCGATTGCCGGGTGCTCGACCAACTGGTGTACAAGTGGGACCACTCCCGCCGGCTGATCGGCGAGGTATTGGGTGAAAAATACGCGGACCTGGCCCGGTCCGGCTGGGAGGCCGACGCCGGCGAGATTCGCCGGGATGCGGCGCGGCTCCTGCCGCCCGCCTGGCAGAAAGCGGGGGACCGATGAGCGAAATTCGGGTGCGCTTTGAGGACGGAACGGAACGGGCGGTTCCCTTCCATACCGAGATCAAAAACCTGCAGGCGGATCTTCCGCCCAATCCCGCCGGACTGCCCTGGATCGGTGCGGTGGTGAATAACGATGTCACCTCGCTCACTTACCCGCTGGAATCGGACTGCGATCTCCGGTTGGTGACCATGGCCGATCCGCATGGGTGGCATATTTATGCCCGCACGGCCTGTTTTCTGCTGGCGAAGGCGGCGCATGAACTGTTTCCCGCGGCGCGCTTTTCGGTGCGGTATGCGCTGGGCAGCGGGTTCTATTGCCTGTTCGAGCGGCCGGATGCGCCGGCGGGTATCACGGCAGACGAGACGGCGCAATTGGATGCGGCGATGCGTCGGATCGTGGCCCACTATTTGCCCGTCGAACGGCGGAAGATCGGTTTTTCCCGCGCGGTGGAGTTATTCGAGCAGTCCGGTCAGCGGGATCTGCTGAACCTGTTGCAATATCGGAATCCGCCCCGGGTGGTTCTGCATGTCTGCGGGGATTTTTACGATCTGGCCCAGGGACCGTTGGCCCCCTCCTCGGGGCTGATTCCCCACTTCCAATTGGTTCACCATGCGCCCGGTTTTGTCCTCCAGTTGCCGACCTCCCAGCAACCCCGGACCGTTCCGGCTTTTGTCGATCAACCGCACCTGTTCAGGATTTTCCACGAACATTTGGAATGGGGGCGTATTCTGGGGGTCAGCACGGTGGGCCGTCTGAACGAAATGATCACCTCCGGGGAAGCCCGGGAGGTCATCCACCTGGCCGAAGCCTTGCATGAGAAGAAAACCGCCTTGATCGCCGATCGCATCCATGCGCGGCGCCATCATGTGCGCCTGATCCAGGTGGCGGGTCCCTCCTCCGCCGGTAAGACCACTTTTTCCAAACGGCTGGCGATTCAATTGCGCGTGAATGGACTGCGGACGGCGATGATTTCGCTGGACGACTATTTCGTGTCCCGTGATCGGACGCCCCGGGACCCGGATGGCGGGTTTGATTTCGAGCATATCGAGGCGCTCGATCTGGACCTGTTCAATCGCAATCTGGAGGATCTGATCGCGGGGCGGGAAGTCGATCTCCCCACTTTTAATTTCGACACCAAGACCCGGGAATTCCGGGGGCGGAAACAAACCCTCGCGGCCGACCAGGTGCTGATCATCGAAGGGATTCACGGTTTGAATCCGCAGTTGACCGCCCGGATTCCGGATGACCGGAAATTCCTGGTTTATATCAACGCCATGTCCCAACTCGGGATCGATTCCAACCACCGGATTTCCACGACGGACAATCGTCTGATCCGCCGCATGGTGCGGGACCATCAGTTTCGCAAACATCCGGCGATGGAGACCCTGCGGCGGTGGTCGTCGGTTCGCCGGGGCGAGGAGCGTTGGATCTTCCCCTTCCAGGATCGGGCTGACGCGGTTTTCAATTCGGCATTGGATTATGAACTGGCGGTGCTGAAACCCCTGGCGGAGCCCCTGTTGATGCAGGTGAAACCGATCCATGCCGAGTATGCCGAGGCGCGGCGGCTGAGCGCCTTGCTGTTGAACTTTTTGGCGATCCCGGAACGAGAGGTGCCCAGCACCTCGATTTTAAGGGAGTATATTGGACGGAGCGGATTCCGGTATTGAGAGGAAGGAAGCGTTCGGAGCCGTCGGGCCACCTGGAGAGAGGATCAAGTGATCGGCCTGGCGTTGAATGCCGCGCCGTTTACGGTGAACGAAGGCGGGAGTGGCCTCCGCGACGAATGCGACCGGCCAGAACAACCTTCCGCCTATATCCCGGATATCTGCCCGACCAATCCGGCCGCGTGGTTCAAAATTGTCGCCGTATCGACCAACCTGCCGGACGCGACGCCCGTCGCCGGAAACGGACGCCTTTTCTCGCTGAGCGATACCAACGCCGCGTCAGTCCGGTTCTACCGGGTGACGGTGCGCGTGCCGTGATCCGGGCCTTCCAATGATTTCTAATGACACCCTGATCCTCGCGTAAGACCGGATTCCCGATAGGTCCGTTCCGGTTTCACCCCCTTGGCTGCGGCTCGCGGGGACGCTCGCCCTCCAAAAGACGATATCGAGACAGTCGAGAGGATCCCCCTGGAGGGCGAGCGTCCCCGCGAGCCGTGCCGGTATGTATGAAAACCAGGAATTCGCCTATTTCCAATAATTCCTAGCGAGGATTGGGTGGCAAGAGAACGATTTACCTTCCCCGTGATTGTGGTAATATGATCCTATGATTCAAGAGGGGATTAACAGGGGAGGGGACAATGCGCATCG
>CAZCDO010000101.1:0-13952 GCA_964497135.1 uncultured Verrucomicrobiota bacterium | reverse complement strand
CTCCGCTGACGCCGATCAATGTTTGTTTTTAAGGTCGCAATTTGCGACCTTAAAACGGTGCACAAATACACGTCACCTTCTGACGAGATACCGCGCTTTCAAGAACTGTTTCCAGGCCAGGATCGCTGGGTCCCCATCGATTGCCTCGATAAAGTCTTCGAAAGTCACCCCTCGAACCGAATCCCTGGCATCTGGTTTCAGACGATCCTGGTATTGGGGTATAACATCACAAAAATGCTGATTCCCTTTGGGGTATAAGGTTACGGACGTGAACAACTTGATATCCCCCGCCTGAACCATGGACAGCCCCAGGAGATGGTTCCGCCATATCTGGCGTAATGCGTCCTCACCCAGTGACTTATCGCGCGCGTTGGAGAATGCCTTCGATTTTTCAGTCACTTTCCAATAGGATGAATCCGGGTCGGCCACCTTTTCCTTCTCAGTCTTTCCAATCGGGTATTCCTTCTCGGTGTATTTGACCTCTATCGAACTGGATCCAAGCGCATCCATCGTGAGCATGCCGCAGAAGCGCGGTTTGGAAATTAATAAACGACTCACTTTTCGCACTCCGCTCTGGAATTTCATCCAGGCGTACGGCCCGGGAAACATGAACGCGGCTTTCGCCGATTTTAAGTCAGCCAAAGTCCCCATTCCCTTGAGAGGACAATTGGATGTGGCCATCAACTCCATCGCCGCCACCATCGTCGATGGTCCCGTGACCTTTTCCGGAGGCTTAAAGCAACCTCATTTCCATTTCACCGGCCCCAAAACCGCCAAGGGCAAATGCCGGGATCCCCGCTCCACTTGCGACCGGCTGGGCTATGTCCGCGTTCCTGTCGCGATGTGGCGCGAATTATGCCTGATCGGCCAGTGGATCGGCGAATCGTTGATATTACGCTGGGCTGAATTGACACATGACATTTCCAATGGCCGAATCTCCATCGCCGACGCGGTCGCCCGGTTACTAATCCAACCCGAACCGGATCGTGATGCGCAGTTTGCCCGCTCTATTTATAGCGGACAAACAGACCTGACCTGTGTCTGGACCCAAGAACCTTTACGAAAAGACTGGCACGTTGACCATGCCGTGCCCTTCAGCGTCTGGCACAATAACGACCTGTGGAATCTGTTTCCGTGCAGCCAACGGGCGAACAGCCAAAAGTCCGACAAGTTAGTCACTGTGGGTTTGCTACAAAAAAGCCGGAAGCGCATCATTCAATCCTGGGAACTATTGCATTCCCATGCAGAAGAACGCTTTTCCATCGAGATCTCGCGTTCCCTGCTCCATGATTCCGGAATGTCCAACTGGCAATCCCGCGCCTTTAATGGATTCGTTGAAAGTCTGGAACTGGTGGCCGTTCAACGGGGCGCGGATCGCTGGGATGGGCCTCGTGAAACACACAAAAAATCAGCCGTCATTTCTGTTCCTGAGATATCCCCGCCGGTTTTGTTAAATTTCGAAGAGGTCGAGTCGGACGCCTTCAAAACGGCACTGCCCTATATTGGAGCCCTTGCGGCCGGCAAATTGACTAATGGATTCCTGCTTGGGAGACTGTCCGAGTGCCGCAATGCTCAGTGGTTAAGGGTGCCCCCCGCCCTGGCTGGGCCCAAACGGTTCATCGTGGAGGTTGCCGGCGACTCAATGGAGCCAACTTTTCGGCGGGGGGAATGGCTGATTTTCGAATATCACCGCACCCCACGTGAGAATAACCAGGTGGTCATTGTAAACGCCACGGAAATACCCGACGATATTCCGGAAGTAGCAATCAAACGAATCCGGCAAACCCCTGAAGATTGGCTCGTCATTTCAGATAACCCAAAATTCAAAACGGTTTCAGTTTCCAAAGAACAATGTCGGTATCCCATCCTTGGGGTTTTTGTGGCCAAGATAAAATAATCCCCTGAAGCAAGAAGGGCCAGCCCGTTATTAAATTCCCGCATACCGGGCGGTTAGGCCACGACCCCAGCGATCATGCCAGTCACTCCGTTTTTCGACGTTCTTACGAATCGTCTCGATCAGGTCGTCCACATCAATGAAGACAAAACTCGCGGGATCTTTCAGGTATGACCGAAACTGGTCGAGTATCCCATTTTTCAAAAGAGCCTCGTTCTTGGCCGGGGCGCATACCCCGAATATGGCACGGGTGGCATTACGCTTTCGACCTTCGGCACACGCGAGCGTATGATTGACCCAGAGTTGCCATAAGGGGCCGCCAAATGCACATCCTTTTGCAGGCAATTTATCGGGCCGGAGGTTCCCTGTTTCCTGAGACCAATTCCAATAGCGATATTTTTTTGAGGAAGAATAGCGGCAGTTGGAGCAAGCTGCATCCAGCACGAGATCCGCCGGGCATACCTTGCGGAAACCACAGGTACTGAACTCCTTTTCAACGAATTTCGTCTCCAATGTTACCACCACAGGCTTGCCACCCTTGTCCAGGCAGTCGATGAGAACGTCGCAGTCGACCCCTCCCCTGCCCGTTTGGTCGCCAAAAATCTCGTTGCTGGGGGTATATTCAATATTAATTTCGCGAATCGCTGAAATATTCCCGATAAAATTGCCTAACACCTTCGCAGCCAGTGCCTTTTGTGCCTCATCCCGCGCCAATGGCGCAAATAAATTGAAACACATCGCCTGGCTTGAAAGCATATTCCCAAAGGTGCGTTGTGACGCTACTCCTTTCCCTTGGGACATGCGTGCTTTGGCGGCCTCGAATGCTTCGGGAACAATGAAATTCAAACCGGCTTTTTCGGCCGCTGAATCCAGCCAATGCCCCCACTCCGCGCACCCGACCTTAAGTTGCTCAGCGCGATATTCACACTGCCGCTTTTCTGCCCGCGCCCGGAAGCTATTCCCGCGACTGTACATTGGACCCAAGTCATTGTTCGGTGTCGGCAAGATTGTTTTCATGTAAAGAGATTATTTTATATTAATTCTTTTGACAACTCTTAAGCTGGGGGCCAGGTTGTTCGTTGCCGGGTTGTTCGTTGTTGGTGGGGTGGATCGGTATGTCAGGCATTCTTGCCTGATCGAGCCAGCAATCAACCACGGATGGCACGGATCTCACGGATAGAGCGTCTCACGCCGAGGCGCAGAGGTCGCGGAGGATCGAGACAGAAACGAAGGCCGCGCGACGAGCGCTCCCGAAACGGGATCGTGCCTCGCGCGTCCGGTTCCTGTTCTTAAGCAGGAACGCCTTTTGCGTGTTTCGTAGTGGGCTTTGGGCCTAACGGCGGGGACCGTTTGTCCAGAGGCGGAAAGGTCGACCGCCTGTCCCCTCTCTCAGGCATCAAAGCCGATTTTTCTTTTTATTGAGAACCGTTGCGGCCATGATCGTTCCATGTTCGGTGAATGCGAAGGGCATGAAACGAATATTACGTTTGGATGATGCGGTCGCAAATTGCGACCGCATGGCCGTAAACTCTTCTTGCGTAAGTTGAAACGCAAAATCATTTGGGAATCGATTCTGATTTCGTTTCACCTGTTCATTCAATCGTTTAGGGGCCACGCCATAAAGTGTCGCTAAATCGCAATCTAGGATCACTTTATGCCCCCGGATATCCCCGCCTTTCCTTTGCGTTAAAATCCAAATCGTTGGGGGGCAGCGAGAAGGAGCCGGCGCCGTCGGAGACGACGCCCTACCGCTGAGAAAACACCGCGTGCATGCAGATTTCGAAACTTTTGGACTGCGGCAGTGCACTGCCGCTTTTTTGGGGGAGCGCAGTGCACTGCGCCTGGAGGCCAAAGCGGGACAGAAGTCCCGCACTCCACAAAGGAAATGGGGCCGGGTTGTAGGTCGGGCATTCTTGCCTGACCCGTTCCCCGCCAGTCTCAGATGTCGGGCAGGAATGCCCGACCTACGCCAGAGCCGGCTCTACTTTCGCGTTTTCTGCGTATTTCGGTGTGGTCTTGGGGGGCAGTCTGACGGGAGGTCAGTCGGCCTGAAAGCCGATTTTGCGGCGCGGTGGGTCCGGCGGGGTCATGAGTTCCCGGATGGCTTGAAAGACCAGTTTGAAACTATCGTCGTATTTGTTTTCAAGCGCATTGACTTTTCGGTCCAGGGCCTCGACCGACAACGCCATGCGCCGAAATTTCACAAAGGCCCGTACCACGACAACACTCATCTGGACGGCCTGCGAGCTGTTGAGTACGGATGCAGCCATGATCGCCCCGTGCTCGGTGAAGGCATACGGCATATATTTGCGATGTTGGCCGCGCTTTAAGGTTGCATTTTGCATCCTTAAAGACCGCCATTCCTGCTCCGTAAGCTGGAAGCAGAAATCATCGGGGAATCGGTCCCGGTTGCGCATCATCTGTTGGTTGAGACGTTTAACCGTAACGCCGTAAATCAGGGCCAGATCGGAATCGAGAATAACTCCCTGCCCCCGGATACGAACGATACACTGATCGGGCGGCTGACCCGGTTTGGTTTCAATTATATCCCCCTTGATCCGATCCTTGCTCATAAAAATACCTCCCTTATTCCCTATTCCCTGAAGACCATTTATCCTTTACGCCCCTACCTGTTCATCGTCAATTAAAATCACCCATGGCGGAAAGGACCGGGTTGTAGGCTTTGGGCATTCTTGCCTGACCCGCTCCCAACAATTCCCCGGATGTCGGGCAGGAATGCCCGACCTACGTCAGAGTCGGCTCTACTTTCGCGCTTTTCGCGTGTTTCGTAGTGGTCTAAGGGGGCCAGTCCAACGGCGTGGACCGCCGTGTCCAGGGGCGTTTGGGGGCCCGGTTGTTCGTTCTCACAAATGTCGGGCAGGGATGCCCGCCCTACGGGAGAGCCATCCGAGCCGGCTATCCTTTCGTGTGTTTTGCGTATTTCGTAGTGGTTTGAGGGGGCTGGGTTGTTCGTTGTTGGTTGTCAGTTGCTCGTTGGAAGCATCACTTTGCAACCTTTTCCCCGTGAACAACGGGGCGTGATCCCGCGTTTTGCGTGTCTTTCACGCAAAATCCGGGAGCACGTCCCCCTGGTTTGATTTCTTCCTGATCTGCCCGGACTCGCGCCCTTTGCGTGCCCAGCTTCGCGTCCTTTGCGTTAAAATCCGAATCGGATGGAGAGTCTCACGCCGAGGCGCCGAGGTCGCGGAGGATCGAGGCAGAAAAGAAGGCCGCGCGACGAGCGCTCCCGAAACGGGATCGTGCCTCGCGCGTCCAGTTCCTGTTCTTATTCCGACGTAAAGGAAGGGGCAAGCGGTTACGCGATACCCGGCCACATTTCGTGGACGCTCATCGCGTGACCTTCTCCCTTGGCGAACTCAGCGACTCTGCGTGATATATCCCCGCCTTTCCTTTGTGTTACGGGGGAAGGGCGGCCACCGTCCGCCCCCACAACTGCAGAAGATTGATTTCTGAACTTTGGACTGCGGCAGTGCACTGCCGCTTTGGGGGGCAAAGCGGGACAGAAGTCCCGCACTCCACAAAGGAAATGGGGCCGGGTTGTAGGTCGGGCATTCTTGCCTGACCCGCTCCCAATCTGTCGCAGATGTCGGGCAGGAATGCCCGCCCTACGCCAGAGCCGGCTCTTCTTTCGCGTTTCTGGCGATATTTACCTGGATGGCGCGTGGGCTGTGCAGGACACTAGACAACATGGCAACTCCCTGCTCGGTAAAGACCATCGGCGCATACCGGACTCCACCCCGCGGATCGGTTTTTGAGGTGCCAAACTGGCACCTCAAAACTGTAAGTTCTTGATTATTAAGTAGAAACATAAAGTCGCCCGGAAAGCGTTCTGCATTCCTCACTACTGCACGCTTTAAAAGACTGGTGTTAATCCCATATAGCAACGCCAAATCACGGTCCAACATCACCTTCTGCCCGCGCACCAGTAGAATCTTGGTTTCAATTCGTTCCGCCGGAATCAGTTCCTTGCTCATAAAAATCCCTCCCTTATTCCCGGTTGCCCAAATCCCAAATAAAAAAGCGAAACCCAGGAAAGGCTATCCATTGGCCCCAGCGCTGACAATCCTATTTCGTAGGGCAGCGGGGAGGAGACGGCGCCGTCGGCAACGACGCCCTACCGTTGAGAAGGAAGCGCTCTTGGGTGCCCAGTCCAACGGCGGGGGACCGCCGTGTCCAGGGACGGCGTCGGAATCGCTATCGGAATCGGGATCGTTTCCCTTCAATTCGAACTTGCGCCCTCATCTTATTGGAGTATACTCCTAATATATTGATAGATATTAGGAGTGCAATCCAATGATTAATATTTTGAGGGAAACCTATCATCGGTTACTTGCGGAGACCCCCGTCCGAACCTACCGCTTCCTGTTCGATACTTTCGACGTGAGCGGACGACTGGTAGGCTTGGTGGGACCGCGCGGCGTGGGCAAGACGACGCTGATGCTCCAGTACATCCGCGACCGACTCGGCAAACCGGAAGAGGCGTTTTATGCCTCGGCAGACCACATCTACTTCAATAAAGTCAGCCTGGTGGAATTCGTGCGCGAATTGGTTACAACCGAGGGAACGCGCCTTTTTTTCTTCGACGAGATTCACAAATACGCCGGGTGGGAGCAGGAACTGAAGAACATCTACGATTCATTCCCGGCGGTCAGCGTCATATTTTCGGGAAGTTCGAGCCTGAGTCTAACCAAGGGAAGTTACGATCTTTCACGGCGCGCTGCCCTGTATCATCTTCCCGGGCTCTCATTCCGCGAGTATTTGAACCTTAAAACCGGCCAAGCCCACCGGGCCTTATCCTTGGAGGTCCTCCTGCGGGATCCAGAGGGTGTTTCGGCGAAGTTGGCTCAAATCCCGAAACTGACAGGGCATTTCAGGCAATATCTGCGGGAAGGTTACTATCCCTATGTATTGGAGGGAAGTCCTCATTACTTTGATAAAGTCCGCGCCGTGTTGGAGAAAATCATCTATGAAGATGTGGCCACCTACTATCGATTGAAAACTGAAAACCTCCACTATTTTAAGAAGATCCTCTACTATCTGGCCACGATCCCGCCCGGCACGCTGAACGCCCATAAGTTGGGTGCGAGTCTCGGAGTGGACGACAAAACTGCGCTGAACTACCTTCGCATTCTGCAGGAGACGGGTCTGATCCGACTCTTGCTCCCCCACGTCAGAGGACATGCCTTGATGCGCAAGCCTGAGAAAACGTTCCTGGACAATACCACGTTATATCATGCGGTCTGCGAGGGAATCGGGCAGGCGGTTGATACCGGAACAGCGCGCGAGTTGTTCTTCCTGACTTCTACCCAAAACGCCGGACAGACAGTATTTTATAGCGAAGACGGTGGCGATTTCAGGATCGGCGACACGGTCTTTGAGGTCGGCGGCCCTCGTAAAAGTTCCCGGCAGATTCCGAAAGCCGCCCCGCGGGGATTCGTCGTGAAAGACGACATCCTGGTCGGATCCAAAACAACCCTCCCCCTTTACCTCATGGGATTTTTATATTGATTGGGCCGGTGGCGGCGGTAATTAACCACGGATGGCACGGATTTCACGGATACGAACGATACACTGATCGGGCGGCTGACCCGGTTTGGTTTCAATTATATCCCCCTTGATCCGATCCTTGCTCATAAAAATCACTCCCTTATTCCCGGTTGCCCCAATCCCAAATAAAAAAGCGAAACCCAGGAAAGGCTATCCATTGGCCCCAGCGCTGACAATCCTATTTCGTAGGACAGCGGAGAGGAGACGGCGCCGTCGGCGACGACGCCCTACCGTTGAGAAACCAGCGCAGACAGGCAGATTTCTGAACTTTGGACTGCGGCAGTGCACTGCCGCTTTGGGGGCAAAGCGGGACAGAAGTCCCGCACTCCACAAAGGAAATGGGGCCGGGTTGTAGGTCGGGCATTCTTGCCTGACCCGCTCCCAACCGGTCGCAGATGTCGGGCAGGAATGCCCGACCTACATCAGAATCGGCTCTTCTTTCACGCCTTTTGCGTATTTCGTAGTGGGCTGAGGGGGCTTGTCTGACGCACTTTCCCAGCCTTGACCTCGACCGGACCGAAGTTCTATCATGAATAGCATTAACCGAAACAGTCATCCTCAGGATCCCTTTTATGAAACTTCTCATTATCGGAGGCAGTGGCCATGTCAGCGGCGCCATCACCGCCGCCGCTCTCGCTCTCAAACATGCGGTCTGGACCGTCACCCGGGGCCAACGCCCCCTCCCCTCCGGCGTCATTTCGCTGATCGCCGACCGCAAAGACCCCGGGGCCTTGGCCCGCCTCGTGGCCGCCCAAAATCAAACCTGGGACCTGGTGGTCGATTGTATCGGCTACGACGAGCCCGATGTGCGCCAGGATATTGAGGTCTTTCGGTCCTGTGCCCGGCACCTGGTCTTCATCTCAACCGATTTCGTCTACGACCCCGCCCACCGCCGTTTTCCCCAGCCCGAAACGGCGGAACACTGGGCTTCGGGCGATACCGGGAGCCTGTTGTATGGCCGGAATAAAAGACGCTGTGAACTCGCCCTGATCGACGGCGATACCGGCGCCATGGCTTGGACCATTTTCCGCCCCTGCCATATCTACGGCCCGACTTCGGAACTCGGCTGTCTCCCCCTGCATGGACGCGATCCAAAACTCATCGATCGGATGCGCGCCGGTGAACCGATCCGCCTGGTCGGCGGCGGCCACTTCCTCCAGCAACCCATCCTGGCGGCCGATCTCGCCCAAACGGTGCTCAGCGTGCCCGGCAACCCGCAGGCCCGGAATCGCATCTTCAATCTCGCCGGCCCC
This sequence comes from uncultured Verrucomicrobiota bacterium, assembly GCA_964497135.1. Classification (GTDB taxonomy): domain Bacteria; phylum Verrucomicrobiota; class Kiritimatiellia; order CAIKKV01; family CAIJXV01; genus CAIJXV01. Next base: position 5,237 of record CAZCDO010000101.1, on the reverse strand, counting down.
GACATCCTGGAATCCCGGGAATATTACCGGATCGTGGCGGAAAGTTTGGGAGTGGATCTCAAGGTCCATGAGGAATCCGTCACGGACTATCTGGCCGGGCATCCCGACCAATCTCCGTTCATCTGTCACCGGATTTATGATCTCAGTCAACTTCGCGCATCCGGTCTCTGTGTTCCCTCAACCCCCATCATCACGGGACTCCGTCAGCATGTGGCCGGGTTGTTGGCGAGAAAAGCATGAAACACCCACCCAATATCCTGTTGATTACCACCGATCAACAATCCGCCGGCGCCCTGAGTTGTGCGGGAAATCCGCACCTTCGGACTCCGGCCATGGACTCCCTGGCCGCCCAGGGGGTCCGATTCGATCGCGCCTATTGCACCCAACCCCTCTGCACGCCCTCCCGCGCCAGTCTTTTCACCGGCCGGATGCCCCACCAGTGCGAGACCACGGCCAACAACCGGGAAATCAGCGCCGCCCTTCGTCCTCAGGGATTGGGTCATTGGCTCCGCCAAGCCGGGTATGAATGTCTCTATGGGGGCAAGTGGCATGTCGCGCCCATCGCCATGCCCGCGCAAAACGAACACGGCTTCACCGTCCTCGCCGGATTCGACGACAACCGCCTGGCGCCAGCCTGCACGAATTTTTTCCAGGATTGGGCCCGCCGCCCCGCTGGAACCCGCAAACCTTTTTTCCTGGCGGCCAATTTCGATAATCCGCACAACATTTGCGAATATGCCCGCAATATGACGTTGCCCTGGCTGACTCTGCCGCCGCCGCCCCCTCCGGAAGAGTGTCCGCCGCTCCCCCCGAATTTCCTCCCCTCCGATCCGGAACCGGAAATCATCCGCATTGAGCAACGCTGTAATTTTTCAATCCACCCCACACTGAACTGGACCGAAGCCGATTGGCGCCGCTTGCGGTGGGCTTATTTCCGGCTGACTGAATGGGTTGACGCCTGCATCCAAAGGATTCTCGAAGGCCTGTCTGAAACCGGCCTGGCGGACGATACCGTGGTGATTTTCACCAGCGATCACGGTGACGGACACGGCGCCCACCAATGGAACCAGAAATCCCTCCTGTACGAGGAAGTCGTCCGCATCCCTCTGATCATCCGTGAACCGGGTCGGCGGGCAGGACAAACCGATTCGCAACTGGTCTCCAATGGATTGGACCTGTTCCCGACCCTGTGCGCCTATGCCGGGTGCGAACCACCGCCGGGTCTGGCCGGCCTGAATCTGCGCAGCCTTCTCCGGAATATCACGCCCGCCCAACCCTCTCGCACCGGGCTGGTCATCGAATGTTTCTTCGATGGCGGACGCGGTTATGGAACAACCGGGCGGGCCTGGGTCGAATCGGAATGGAAATACATCGTTTACGATAAGGGCCGACAGCGCGAACAATTATTCAACCTGGCCGAAGATCCGGGCGAATTGCGCAACCTGGCGTTCGACCCCGCCTTCCAGCCCCAGGTCGCCGCCTCCCGCCAGCGCCTGCGCGCGGCCTGCGCACAAACCGCCGATCCCTATCGCGGTTTCGCGGATTAGGCGTTTAAAAAGGCCCGGCCTTTAGCCCCAGCCGGGCCGCGGCTTCGGCGAGGGTCAGGCCCTCCGTCGAATCGATCGTCAATCCTGTTTCCGCGGGCGATTCCGTCAAGCGCGCACCGGCTTCCGGCGTGTAGGTGCCCTTGCCCACCGTCCGGGTCACGACACAAATCCGCGCCCCGGGCAAACTCGCCTGCGCCCGTTTCACCCCCGCCGCACAGGCGAGCGGAATAATGGCATCCGCTTCCTCCAAAAGTCGGCGGATCCCGTCTTCCCCGATATTCTTTTTCAGCGAATCGCCGGCACAGGCAACCGGCAATACCTCGCGACAAATCACCGGGAACCCGTCCGCCGCCAGTTTTTCAGCCAGGCTCGTCAATCCCTGCTCGCCACCCAGCCCGTCGCTGAGCCGGGCACAACTGCCGCAACTGAGAATCGCAATCCGGCATCCCGGCGTCAATTGAGCCCGAAGGGTTTCATAATCGAAAAGTCGAACGGTTAACGTGGCCATGGGTTAATTCCTTCCAAGAGGGCTTCGCGTTCGTAGTAGCGCCGAGTGAGGCGCGTAAGTTCGCGCCGAAGGGCGGGTGGGTATGATGGATTCGGTGCGGCTCATTTTTGTGGGAACGACAGCCGGTGCATTTTTTGGATTTTGTCCCGCCATTCGTCGGAGAGTCGTGCCTCCGCCGCAAATTCCGGCCAGCGCTTCACCGCCGCCTCAACTTGCTCGATGATCGTTCGGGCACGGCCCCGCTTCATCAGAGCCGCCGTGGCGCACGCCTCAAAATCCTCCCGGGTGAAGCCATCCCGTTTTCCATTCAGCGTCATTTGGTGCGAGGCCGTCCAGGAACCGGACGAATTGTAGCTGTAGGTCACATCAAACGCCGGCGCGAGCGACCACTCGCCCTGCTGGTTCATCAGGAAGGCGATATTCTTCACATGATCGTCCTGATTCCGCGCGGCGATATTGAAAACCATCCGCCGGAACTGCTCCTCTACGGTTGCCATCGGGAGTTTCAGTTGGCGAAGGGTCAGCAGCGCCTGCTCGTAAGCGTAGGCCCCGGCCTGGTTGAAATCGAAATGCGCCAGCGCGCACAGCGACTGCATGTGCAGTTTCTCCCCGCCCACAAGGCGATCAAAACGGCGCGTCATGAAATGCCGTCGGCCGTTTTCCTCCAGCAGCCGGCACTCGCTCATCAGGATGCCCGCCGCCTTCGCCATTAAGTGGTAGGCAAACTCAATAGTCCCGTAGCCTTGCGGGTCTTCCAACTCTTTATCTGTGTTCCCCGCCACGCCGTCAAACTTCAGCAACCAGTAATCGAAGCCATCGCCCGCGGTGATCTGACCCGAACGCACCTCGTTCGTCGCCCGATTCCATGCGATAATCGCCTTTGCCCGCGCCCCGCCGGCGGACGTTCCGACCCGCAGGAGGTCGCGCAACGCCTTCTCCTTGCCCGCCTCGTGAAAATGCCCCTGCACGTTGTTTCGATACGTCAACACCTCACCTGCCAGCCGCACCAGCGCATTGATTTCGATCTTCGTCGAGGTGCGCGTCTTCGGCCCCAGCACCGGCGCGAACTCCAGCGCTCCCATGCCGCGCGTGCCGGTGTAGCAGAGGCGCTCCACGGCGTTGAAACTTTCCGGCGTGCGGCCCTGTGTCGCCAGCCAGGCGTCGATCAAGGCGTTCCCGAACTTATCCGGCAGTGAATCCGCCAGCAGGCCCGGCAGACCATGGAAGGTGGTGCGCGGCAGAGCCGGAAAGGCATATACCCGGTCGCTCAAGGGCATCACGAGTGGCGAAATCTCAATCCCGCTGCGCGCAAACTCCGCATCGTATTGGAAAGCAACCACCTCCTGCCCTTCTTCGAGCGACATCCCGCCGATGGTCCGGCCCCACAGTTGCACCCTCGCGATCATGTCGACTCACCCCAAGTCCATTTCGTCTTGCCCGGCACCGTCTGCTCACCCGTGGCCCGCCGCCGCTTCCGGCCCTGAAATTTCAACTGCGCCATGGGACTCGCCACCGGCTCCGGGACGAGTGTTTCGAGATACTCCACCAAGCCGAGCACCCGGCAGACACGCACAACACCGGATAATCGCGTCGCCGCCGCTCCCAATTCCAGCCGCTGCACCGTCCGCAAGCCAAGCCCCGCCTGTTCCGCGAGTTGCTCCTGAGTCAGGTTGCGCGCCAGCCGTATCCCCGCCAGGCGCGCCCCAATCAGCTTCAAGAGCACTTCGTCCGTCATCTGTGAATTAATCTTCATGCGCGTCTAAAATGGCGTCTTAAGCATAAAAAGTCAATGATAAACGTCAGTTATGGCGCTTAATAGTATGTTAAGCAAACGCCATAAATGACGCGATTAAGCAGTTATATCATTTAAAGCGTCTTTTATGACGTACAGCGTCATTGTAATTATTACGCTTAGGTTTAGGTTGTCCACCTCCGTTTTTCAGAGTGAGCTTTGGGTCTGGGAGTCTGGGAGGAGCCCCTCACCCCGCCCTCCCCCGCGCCGGAGGGAGGGAGGAACCCGCATCGGTAAGGATTCTTCAGAGGAAGCAATATCTGTTTCCAAAGGGAGTCTTGAAAAACCCTTAGCGGCTCGGGACAGCCTCGCTCGCCTTGGACCCGATCTCTTTACTTTTGGAGGGCGAACCTGTGGTGAGCCGTTTTCCCCAGCGGGTCTTGCAAGAGCCCCTCAGAATGAAATTCATCTTCTTCGGCCAAAAGGTAGGGCGAGATCTCCGAGCGAGCCGGGAATAGGGTGAGAAAAAACGAAAGGAGACGGCTCGCTCGGAGAGCTAGCCCTACCCGCGCGAAAATCATCCTGGTCGATGCAATTCATCCCTCATCATTCAGCCTTTACCCCCGGCCCTATGCTCCCCGCTCTTCCCGCTTCGCCTCACCCCAATGCGCTTCCAACTCCGACAGGGGACACTCCTGCAATTTTTTGCCCGCGGCATGGACCCGCGCCTCCACCACCTGGAACCGCCGCATGAATTTCTTGATCGTCTCGCCCAGTAATTCCTCGGCATTCATCTTCTGGAACCGACTCAGATTCACCACTGCAAACAATAAATCCCCGATTTCTTCGCGAATCTTGTCCGCATCGCCTTCCGCCAGCGCCTCGCGGACTTCGTCCAATTCCTCGGCGATTTTAGCCACCACATCCTCAGCCGCATTCCAGTCAAACCCGACCCGCGCCACGCGGCTCTGAACCTGGTGCGCCTTCTGCAACGCCGGCAAATGGAGGGGAACCCCTTCCACCACGGACCGGGGTCCGCTCTTTTTTTCGCCGGCCTTGATCTGTTCCCAGTTTTTCAAAACCTCGCTGGAATTGGCGACTTGGACATCGGAAAAAACATGGGGATGCCGCCGGATCAGTTTGGCTGAAATGGCTTCGGCCACATCCTTGAATTCAAATTGGTTTTGCTCTTTCGCCAATTGGGCCTGGAAGACCACCTGCAGGAGCAGATCCCCCAGTTCTTCCACATGGCGGACCGGATCCTGCGCCTCGATCGCATCGATGACCTCGTAGGCCTCCTCGATCAGATATTGGCGGAGACTCAACAGCGTCTGTTCCCGATCCCAGGGACAGCCATCCGGTCCCCGCAATCGTTCCATCAAACCCAACAACGTTTCAACCGCCTGCGCTGTTTCGCTCATGGATTCTCCGTGTCGTTCGAATGGCGCAA
>CAZCDO010000100.1:0-13991 GCA_964497135.1 uncultured Verrucomicrobiota bacterium | reverse complement strand
ACCCCACGTCTCAGCTTCCGGCCGGCTTTCGCCGAAACTGAGATAAACGGGACCGTGGGCACCCGCCAGCACAATTTCCAATTTGGCTTCCAGTTCGGTCCCGAAATCCAACACCAGATCCACCCGGCCCGTAGGGCCGGGCGCCAACACCAGGGGTCCGGGATCGTCATACAGGTTGAGCCGGGCCGCCCACTCAGTCCATTCCCGGCGGGGTGCCGAACAGCGGATCATCGTCCAAGGGAATAGCGTCCGGGTTTCGTCACCCCCGGCACGCCCAAACAAGGGATCGGGACTTAAGCTGGTTGGATGATGAAACATTACCAGAGCCTTTCGATGGCGCCCAGCCGTTGAGCCGCCCTACGGTTGGCAAGTTGCGATGGCGCCCCGAGCAGGGCTCGAACCTGCGACCTGCGGTTTAGGAAACCGCCGCTCTGTCCACCTGAGCTATCGGGGCATTCTAACGAAAAACACGACAGTTAAAAATAGGGCAACCCACCCGGAGAGTCAAGGATAACCCCCATTCCAGCAGCAATTCGGGCGCCTCTGTGATTCGCTGTATACCTGCGCAGACCGGTAGGGCCGCCGCTTGTCGGCGTGCCTGTTCCAAGACGGCCTTCGACGAGCGAAGGCCCTCCGATATGGCGAATCAAGTGCATGCAAGAACCTAAAAGTGCGGCAAGGATTTTCAGTGTTAACTTTGCGTTCTCAACTTCGCATCCTTTGCGTTAAAAGCTTGATTACTTCGTCTTTTTGATAGTCCCAGACAAAAGAATAGTGGACGGGTCATACCCCGTTTCGGTGAAAATTGTCGGGGACTATTTGCTCCTCCCTCCCCCCGGCGAGGGGGAGGGCCGGGGAGAGGGGGAACCACCCAAAAGATTCCCGGGGTTCCAACGATCCCCCTCACCCTACCCGCCCCCTCGCCGGGGGGAGGGAAAAACTTGCTTCTCCTGCGAAAGCTTCACCTCTGTGAGTGAAGATCAAGCCTGAGATTATGAACGGTGCCGCGAAAGACCGAAAGGTTGCGCTTGCCAGACAAGCGGAAAAAAGGCGAAAAAGTTCCGACCCCGTCGAAGGGCACGGGAAACGTTGGACCGGTTAACGCACGGGGCAATATCGGAGGCTATTAATGAGTCGGAAACAGCAAACGGTTAAAGAGGCAACTATTTCCGAGCTTAAGAAAATAGGCGCTGGGATTGTTGCTGTCATTATATTTTTAGTCCTTTTCAAAGTTGTTATTTATCCGATGTTGAAAAAATCCTTTATGGCGCCGGTTGAGCGGGCACAAGCGAGACAGGCACCGGCAAAGACGGCGAAATAAATTACTGTAGAACGGCTAAGAAAATAGCATACGGGACCGTATGAATCAGGGACAAGGGCCGGTTGACTGAATTCAAAAATGAACGGCGAAACGCGATAGTAATTCCGGACGGGGAATTGGCCGAAGTGGAACGGATTTAATCCGACATGGTAAAATCCGACATCGAACTGCCAAAGCCGCCTGGCGGTATCGTGTAGGAATCATTTTAGCCAGCAGTAAAAGACCAAACAAGGGCACCAATCCATCCCAGCACTGTCCAACCTAAAAAAATATTCAGGACAAGAATTGCGCCTGCATTCGGGTGTCCCCGCTTGAACGCAATTATTGAAGGGAGAAAATACAAGCCGACACTTAAGACGACAATGATGATACCAAGAATTATTTTCCCGACACGATTCACAATAGCTCTTTTCTTTTCAGTTTGCGCTTGAAGTATTGTCATTTTTTGTTCAAGGATTCTTTCTTTTTCTGCCTCTCGCTGTTGTTCGGCTTCCTGCTGAAGTTGTCGTTCCCGCGCCAGTCGGGATTCTATCACCTGTAGCGCAACTTGTTCCGCCGTTTTACGATCGGCATATTCTGTGCGTTCATCAAGCGTGCGCTTGCGTGCAACTCGCGTTGCATATATTTCAGAAAAAACCTTGTCGCAGGATTCGGAGGTCAATTGCGATGCGCGAAAAGTCTCGCTTCCTACGGTAATGGTTTCCTTGGTTATCGCCACCACCTGCCCGGAGTATTCGCCACCAACACGCCGTATGACGGTTATTGACTCACCGATTTTGGGAGCAGAAAACATGCTGATTTCGATAGCCTTAATTTCTTCGTATCGATTTGTCCAATTGGGTTCTGACTCAATGGCAAAAACCGACATACTTAAAAAAATAATCGCCGCCGATATTATTCCGATTTTCATTGGCATCCTTTCAATTGATTGTTTGATGCTTATCGATACACCCCAAATAGTCAAGGAATTAGCCTAGAACGCCCCACAACAGGTGACCGACCCGCCGCGCATATCAGCCATAGACACCCAGCACCTGAACCAGGCGGTCCCACTCCGCAGCCAATAGTACACCACGTTTCATGTGACGCCTTTGGTACGCAATAACATTGAAAAAGAGTAAATAGACGGCTCAAAAGAGCAAATGCGGTCAGACTTTAAATTGCGATTCCGATGAAAAAACCGATGGATTCACGGAGGTCGTCCCTCCATTTGCGAAAACACGCGGGTTTCGCGAATTTTGGAGGGTCGGGCTCCGTCCCGACCGTCCGCCAATTTCCTCACGCCAATAAACACATTTCCCAACGTGGGCTTCGACAGCACCCTTTCCCGACGGACACCGACACGCTGTCCCTCCCTTTCGGATAGTCTGAAACCCAGGCCCCCCAGGCATGCAAAAAGAGTCTATAAATTCCGGGCAAAAAACGCCGGAACATTGTTACCGGAATAACGATGATCCGTATCCGGGGTATCCAATCCGGTCCGTTCCGGAACGCCCAGGGCCTGATACACCTCCGCCACGGTCTCATAAAGCTTCCGGCTTCGTTCAAAATCGAAACAACCGTCCTGCCGCATCAACTCATAATACACCGCCCGGGGCGCCAACGATTTTGCCAAATCGTCAAAATCAAACCACTCCAGTAACCCGGGAACAATTTGCGCCGCACAGATTCCCCCTCCCCCTGAAATCGCCAGTTGGTCCGCCATGCTGTGCAAAGACCCGCTGACGATTCCAGCCCGGATGCGCTCATCCATAGCCTGCGTAAAAACAGCCTGGATTCCCCCATAGGATAGGCCCACACAACCCACCCGGTCGGCACAGACCTCGGGCCGGGTCACCAAGTAATCGATCAGCCGCACATTGGTTCCCACCGTAATCCCCATCAGGTTGTAACCATAGAGCAGTAAATCGGGGAAATAATCGTTACAGACATGCTTTTCGGTCCAGCGATGTTTTTCGAACAGGCGCTCGCCGAAATTGAAGGCGTCCGGACAGAGGGTCACATAGCCGGCCTGGGCCAGTTGGACGCCATACCCGTAATTCAGCGCCGCGGCACATTCCCGGGCAATCGGGTGCGTCTCATTGGGCGCAGCCACCATGTCCTTTCCCGCCATATAGCCGCCATGTCCATGCAGGCACAGAATTCCTGGAACTCGCTGCGTCAGATGCGTGGGAATCAACAAATAGGCGGATCCTGAAAAGAGCGGGCCGGCTTCGAACTCGACCCGGTCTCGAGAAAAACCATCCCCCATTTCGCGACCCGTGATTTTAACGGTTAACGGGCCGGTGGGCCACAAATCCGCTCGTAACAATTCGCCCAACTTGGATCGGACCTGGCGGGCCCAGGCCTCAAAATGGGGCAAGGTGGCCGGGGCATAACGCAACCGACGGGCAGAAGAGAGTGATAATTGGGCATAGAGATCATTGGGCAACATATTCGACTCCGGGTTACGCGTTGGGCTAACAATTCAAGAATGACGGGATATGGATCATTCGCAGGAGATTACAGAGCCCCTTCTTTCCCGTCAACAGATAGAAGTTGCGGAACCGCAACTCGAGCGCACGGCTTCACGACAATCGGCTGAATTCCGGCAAAACCCGATGTGCCCGGCAGGGCATTGCCCCGGACCGGTTAGTGCCATATTGCGAATTGCTGCGAAAATAAACGTGTATGTTGTCCTCAAATTAGATATGTTTCCCCTTCATTTATCGGCGTCCTTAGCGGATGCCAGGGAGGAATTGCGTGAAACCGTTACGCCGCGCCAAAGCCGTTATCGACCTTGAAATTGAAGGATTACAGGCTGTTCGTAATCAACTCGACCGCCGCTTCAATCAGGCCGTTTCCCTGATTCTGACCGCCTTGACGACAGGCCATAAGATTGTCGTCACCGGGGTCGGGAAAAATCTGCACATCGGCGAAAAAATATCCGCCACCCTGGCCAGCACCGGCGCAACGTGCGTTTTTTTAAATCCCATCCAGGCCATGCACGGCGACCTCGGCATTGTCGCGGCCAACGACATCCTGCTGGCGCTCAGTTACAGCGGCGAATCGCGTGAAATCCTGGACCTCATTCCCGTCGTGCGTCGGATCGGGGTTAAAATCATCTCGTTTTGCGGGGGATCAAACACCGCCTTGGGTCGGTGCAGCGATGTCGTCATCGACGTCACCGTCCCGCGCGAAGCCTGCCCTTTCAATCTCGCCCCCACTACCAGCACCACCGCCACCCTCGCCATCGGTGACGCCCTGGCCATGGCCCTGCTGGATGAGCGGGGCTTTCGCAAAGAGGATTACGCCAAACTCCATCCCGGGGGCGCCATCGGGCGGACCCTCCTCTACCGGGTCTCCGACATCATGCGCACCGGAGAGCGCGTCGCCGTCGTCCCGCTGTCAGCCACGGTCAAAGATGCGATCCTCGCCATGACCCAGGCCCGTTCCGGCTCTGCCGCCGTGACCGATCGCAAAGGCCTGCTGAAGGGCATCTTCACGGACGGCGATCTTCGGCGCCATCTTCCCAATACGCCCCATTTGCTCGATCAGCCGGTAAAATCCGTCATGACCGCCGCCCCCCTCTCCATCACCGCCGACCGGTTGGCCGTGGATGTCCTGCATGTTTTCGAAACCCACAAAATCGATGACCTCCCCGTCGTCGACGCCCAAGGACACCTGGTGGGAGCCATCGATATTCAGGATCTGCCCCGTCTCAAAATCGTTTAGATTCGCGGATTTCAATTATACGCTTGACGGCCAGCCTCCGGATCGACTACATTCACCACATTCGGGATACATGCGGCAGTTTGAAAGAGTGGGCGTGTCCCACTCTTTTTTTCTTCCGTCATCGGATTAACCGATTGGCGAGAATGAGGCAACCGATTATGAACAACGAACTTACGGCTGTTTTGAACTATATGGAGAAAGAGCGCGGCCTGGACCGCGAAATGCTCGTTCAGGCGTTGGAATCGGCGCTGGTTACAGCCGCCCGCAAAAGCTACAACCCCACCCAGGAAATCCGGGTCCATATCGACCGCAAAACCTGTCAGATCAAAGCATTGGCCAATGTAACGGTCGTCGAAAAAGTCACAGATCTGCACCTCGAAATAGCTCTGGATAAAGCCAAGGCCATCAAACCCGACGCCGTTCTGGGAGACTCAGTCGAAATTGAAGTCACCCCCAAGGATTTTGGGCGAATTGCAGCCCAAACCGCCAAGCAAGCCATCCTCCAGAAACTCCGTCAAGCCGAACGCACGGTCGTCTTCGATGAATACCGCGACCAGGTGGGTAATATTGTCCCCGGGACCATTCGCCGGTTCGAGCGAAGCGATATCATCATTGACCTTGGCAAAGCAGAAGCGGTCATGCCCTCCAAGGAACGCATCACCTCTGAATTGTACCAGATCGGCGACCGGATCCGCGCTTTTGTCATGGCCGTTCAGGAAAATTCAGCCGGACCGGGCATTATTCTCTCCCGGGCTCACCCCGATTTTGTGCGGCGTCTATTCGAACTCGAAGTGGCCGAAATCGCCGATAAAACGGTCGAAATCAAGGGCATTGCCCGGGAAGCGGGCTACCGCACCAAAATCGCCGTCCATTCCAAAGACTCCAAAGTCGATCCCGTCGGGGCCTGCGTCGGGATGCGCGGAATGCGAGTGAAAAATATAGTGCGCGAGCTTTCCGGCGAAAAAATCGATATTGTCCGATGGAGCGAGGACATCAAAACCTACGTCAACAACGCCCTGTCTCCGGCCAAACTCAACAAGGTTGAAATCGATACGGAAAAGCCCAACGTCGTCCATGTCACCACCGACTCCGATCAACTTTCCCTGGCGATCGGCAAACGCGGCCAAAATGTACGCCTGAGTTCCAAGCTGATCGGTTGGAAAATCGATATTCAAAAGGAAGAAGGGGAAGTCACTTTCGAGGAAAAGGTTGCCCGAGCCGTCACCGAAATGGCGGACATTCCCGGTATTGGCCGCGAGCATGCGCAAAAACTGGTTCAAGCCGGCTTTTTGTCCATCGAAGGAATCCTCGCCGCGGAAATCAAGGATCTGGAAGAAAACACAGGCTTGGACGCCGCCGCGGCCCAGGCCATCTATGAAGCAGCAGCAGCGGCTCAGAAACACGGAGCGGAAGAATAATTCATGAGACTTCACGAATTGGCCAAGGAACTGGGCCTCTCCAGTAAAGCCCTGATGGAGCGGATGCATACCGCCGGCATCCCCGCAAAAAACCAGTTGAGCGCGCTGGATGATGCGATCGTTGCTCGGGTCCGGAAAGAATTGACGACTGCCCCGAAAGCCACCCCTCCGGCCCCCGGCACGGCTGAACCCCAAAAACCGATCGCCAAGCACAGCCCTTCTCCCACTCCCCTGCCGCCCCAACCTAAACCCGTTCAGCCTCCGCCGCCCAAGCCGGCGACCGCACAGACCCCTCCCAAACCGGCCGCTGTCCCCGCCCCGCATAAGACACCGGATGCTACCCCCACTCCACCCAAGCCGGCCTCTCCGCCCCCCCAAAAAACCCCGAGCCCCGCGCCGCCAGCGCCCACGCCCATCCCCGCCCCCCCGCCCCCACCCGTGATTCCGCCTGCGGCGCTCCCAGGTCCGTCCGAAAAAACGATCACGCTTAAAGCTTCTGTTACCGTCAAGGAATTGGCCATTGAACTCGGCATCCGCCCCAATCAGTTGATCGCCGAGCTCATGCATTCCAATGTTCTGGCGTCGATGAACGAAAAGCTCGACCCCAAACTGGCCCAGAAAATCGCGGAAAAACATGGATTCGCAGTCCTGCGCGAGGAAAAAAAGGCCGCGGGCCACATTTTGCCAAAATCCCAGACGATCGATCAGGAAACCCTGGCCGACGATCCCGCGGATGTTCTGCCCCGTCCCCCCATCGTCACCTTCATGGGCCATGTCGATCACGGTAAAACCTCGCTGCTCGACCGGATCCGCAATGCCACCGTGGCCCAGGGCGAGCATGGCGGCATCACCCAGCACATCGGTGCCTATACGGTCCGACATGGCAAACAGGATATTACTTTCCTGGATACCCCCGGGCATGAAGCCTTCACCGCCATGCGCGCCCGCGGGGCCAATCTCACCGATATTGCCGTGATTATCGTCGCTGCCGACGACGGACTGATGCCGCAGACGCGCGAAGCCATTCTCCATGCCCAGGCCGCCAAGGTCACCTTGATGGTCGCCATCAACAAATGCGATCTTCCCACCGCCAACCCCCAACGCGTCCGTCAACAACTGGCCGCCGAGGGAATGACCACCGAGGATTGGGGCGGCACGTTAATCGCCTGCGATGTCAGCGCCGTCACCGGTGCGGGAATCGATAAATTACTCGAAATGATCCTTCTGCAAGCCGAAGTTCTCGAACTTCGCGCCAATCCCAAACGACGCGCCAAGGGATTCGTCATTGAGGCCCGGCTCGAGCCCGGCACGGGCCCCACCGCCAATCTCCTCATCCGCCAAGGCACGCTTCACGTGGGCGATATCCTTCTGGCCGGTCTGCATACCGGCCGGGTTCGCGCCTTGATCAATGATCGCGGCGAACGCATCCGTGAAGCGGGACCCTCCATGCCGGTCAAGTGTTTGGGGCTTTCCGGGGTTCCCGATGCCGGCTCCGATTTCAGTGTTTACGCGGACGAAAAGGAATCGCGAATCATCGCCGCCGAACGGCAGGCCCAAAGCAAGTCCGATCAATTGATCCAACCCAAACGACTGACCATGGAGGCCCTCCTCCAGCAAGCCCTGACACAAGGTGACAAGATCGAGTTGGGTCTCATTCTGAAAACCGACGTTCAAGGTTCACTCGAAGCCATCCAGCACGCTTTGATGGAAATCAAAAGCGAAAAAATAACCCTGCGCATCCTGATGTCCGCTGTCGGCAACATCAATACCAACGATGTGCTCCTGGCGGATGCCTCCTCGGCCATCATCCTCGGCTTTCATGTCAGTGCCGACGAGGAAGTCAACCGCCTCGCCAAACAACGGGGAGTCGAAATCCGCCTGCACAGCATCATTTATGAGCTCGTCGATCAGGTGCGCGAATGCATGACCGGCCGGTTGGCGCCCATTATCAAGGAGAAGATCATGGGCCACGCGGTGATCAAGCAGGTCTTCGAACTTTCCAAGGGCGGCCACATCGCCGGATGCGGCATGAAGGATGGATCCGTCACCCCCAAAATGCGCGTGCGCGTCAAGCGCGGCGGCGATGTCATCTATGAAGGATCCATCAACTCCCTGCGGCGTTTTCAGAACGACGTCAGCGAGGTCCGCGAAAACCAGGAATGCGGGATTCGTCTCGATAACTTCACGGCTTTCGCCGCGAACGATATTCTCGAGTTTTATCTCACTGAAAAAATCGCACAAGCGTTGTAATCCCCGCCGGGGCCAGCATGAAACCCGACCGTCTCACCCGTCTGAATGAACATCTCCGCCGGGAGATCGGGACCTTCCTGTTCCGGGTCTCGGCCGGGGAGACGCGCGATCTTTCCGTCATCACCATCACCCGCGTCGTGATTTGTAGCGACTTGCACACCGCCCAGGTATTCGTTTCGATCCGCGCCCCGGAAGCCGAACGGCCCTCCTTCCTCGCCGCCTTGAATCGGCATCGCGCCGAAATTCAAACGCATCTAGCCCGCACCGTCTGTCTCAAATATACCCCCCGCCTCTCCTTCAAACTGGACACCTCCCTGGAGGAAGGCGACCGGATCCTATCCATCCTCGCCACGCTCCAACCCCATCCATCCGAACCGACCTCCCCCGACACCCCTCCCCCACAGCCCCCCCCCCAGGATTCCCCATGAACAGCCATTCCGCCGATTTTTTCGACGGCATTCTTTTGGTCGATAAACCGTCGGGGATCACGTCCCACGATGTGGTCGACCAGATCCGCCGGCGTTTCCGTTTCAAAAAAACCGGCCATGGCGGCACGCTCGATCCCCAAGCCACCGGACTGTTGGTCATCCTCCTCGGACGCGGCACCAAAATCTCCCAATATCTGATGTCCGGCGATAAAACGTATGAAGGGACCATCCGCCTCGGTATTGTCACCGATTCACAGGATGCCGATGGCCGGATGATTCGGGAAGCCGATCCCTCCGCCATCACTCGCGCCCAACTCGAAGCCGCTTATGCCTCGTTCCGGGGTGATCTGCACCAGATTCCGCCCATGGTTTCTGCGGTCAAAAAGGCGGGCGTCCCGCTCTATAAACTGGCCCGGAAAGGCGAAGAAGTCGAACGCGAACCAAAATTGATTCATATCTACGAATTCAGAATGGTCGATTTCACCCCCCCTGAATCCCGGTTCCTGGTGCGGTGTACCAAGGGGACCTATGTTCGAACCCTCTGTCATGACATCGGGGAACAACTCGGTTGTGGCGCCCATCTCAAACAGTTGCGCCGGACCCAATCCGGTCCATTTTCAATCGACCGGGCCACTCCGTTGGCGGACTTACTCGACCTGACCCCGGTGGATCTCATGCAAAAGGCTGTTCCCCTTCATGAATTCCATCAGTTTCTCCAGCCTCCGCCCGGTCCGACCCGCACTCCATGAAACTGGCGCGTCATCCCCGAGAACTGGCCGGACTCGCCGGCCCCATCGGACTCGCCGCCGGTTTTTTTGACGGTCTGCACCGCGGCCATCAGGCGGTTTTAGGAGCCACCCGCGATTGGGCTCACGCCAGCGGTGGAACCCCCTGGGTCATGACGTTCGACATTCATCCGGCCAAAATCATTCACCCCTCCGAAGCGCCCCTGCTGATCACGTCCACCCGGCATAAACTCGCCCTCCTGGAACGCACCGGCATGGCCGGTTGTCTGCTCCTGACGTTCACCCGCTCCCGGGCCCGGCAGGAGCCCGAGGACTTTCTGGAGTGGCTCTTCTCGTATGCACCGGGAATTCGCGCCCTATTTACCGGTGACAATTGGCGGTTCGGGCGGCAGGGGCGAGGCGACCTCGCCCTCTTGCGGACTTTTGCCCAACCCCGTCAGATCCATGTCAAAACCGTCCGACCCCGGAACATTGCGGGTTTCCCCATATCCAGCACCCGCATCCGCGCCGCCGTCCGGGATGGCGATCTCGCCTTGGCCGCCCGCCTGCTCGGTCGCCCTTTCAGCCTCATGGCCACCGTCGGCGGAGGACTGAAGCTCGGACGACGACTCGGATTCCCCACGGCCAATCTGGCCCCCGACAACGAAGTCCGCCCCCCCTTCGGAGTCTACGCCGTCCATGCCGTGGCGGAGGGTCGCCAATTCGAAGGCGTGCTGAACTATGGCCACCGGCCCACCCTCGGAACGCCTTCCCCGCCGCTGATGGAATTGCATCTGCTCGACACCCACCTCCATCTGTACCGCCGAACGATCGAGGTTTTCTGGGGACCCCGCCTCCGAAGTGAACGCGCCTTTCCCTCCCTCGCCGCCCTGGCCCGCCAGATCGCCCGCGATATTCAAATGGCGCGCAGGACTTTAAACCAGCCCTCCGAAAAAAAACTCTGGAAGAAGACTTTACAAGACCTCGGAATCCGGGTATAGTCCGGCCTCGAAAAACAAATACGAAAGCCGTCATAAGGTCATTGGAAAGGGTGCCAGAAACTGGAACGAATATGGACCAAGTAAAGAAATCCGAAATTCGGGCGCAGTATCAACTGCATGACAAGGACACCGGTTCATCCGAGGTGCAGATCGCTCTGCTGAGTCAGCGCATCGAGGAGTTAACCGAGCACTTGAAGGTACACCAGAAAGACAACAGCTCCCGCTACGGCCTGCTCAAAATGGTCAGTTCGCGGAGGCGTCTTTTGAATTACCTCAAGAATAAGGACGCCGAAAAATACCAGGACATCGTTAAGCGGCTCAAGTTGCGCCGTTAACCTGTTCCGTTTTTTCGTTCCTCTCGCAGGATCCTCCGCACGCCTCCGGGGTGTTTGGATCCTGTAATTTTATCCCCATTCAATACAAGGTAGACCATGCAAAATACAACATCCGTTGAAGTTCTCGTCGGCGACAAAAAACTCCTTATCGAAACCGGACTGCTGGGGCGTCAGGCCCTTGGCGCCGTCACGGTCCGACTCGGCGACACGATTCTCTTCTCCGCCGTTTCCGCCAGTGAAACCCCACGCGTCGGCATCGATTATTTCCCGCTCCAGGTCGAATACCGCGAAAAATTTTATGCCGCCGGCATGTTTCCCGGTGGCTTTTTCAAACGCGAATCCCGCCCCTCGGAAAAAGAAATCCTCACCGCGCGCTTCACCGACCGGCCGATTCGCCCGCTGTTCGCCAAGGGCTTTCATAATGACGTCCAGATCTACAACATGCTGCTCTCGGCCGACAAGGAAAATGACTGCGATATCCTGAGCGTCGTCGCCGCCAGCGCCGCTTTGCAATTGTCCGATCTTCCCTTCTTCGGCCCCATCGCCGCCGTTCGCGTCGGCCGGATTTCCGGAAACTGGGTCATCAATCCCACCAACGCCGAAGCCGCCCAAAGCGATCTGGACCTCATCTACGCCTCCACCCGCGACAAGACGGTCATGATCGAAGGCGGAGCCACCGAAATCCCCGAAGCCGATCTGATCGCCGCCATGCGGTTCGCCCATGCTGAATGCGTCAAGCTCTGCGATGCCCAGATCGAACTCCGCCGAAAAATGGGCTTGCCCGAGAAAAAGGTTGCCGACCCCGTCTGCGACGAGACCCTCTTCAAGACCGCCCAGGCCCTTGTCGGAAACGACTTGTCCGCGGCCCTGTTGATCCCCGGCAAACGGGAACGCCGCGCCCAGATCCGCACCGTTCGGGAGGCGCTCAAGCTGCGCCTTCTGGAAAAGGTCGCAGATCTGTCCGACGAGGCGTTTCGCGCCGTTTTCGATGAACTCGAAATCGACACCGTCCGAGCCAATGTCCTCGAAAAAAGCCGCCGAATCGATGGGCGCGCTTTCTTCGATCTCCGGCCCCTCTACGGACAGGTCGGCCTGTTGCCCCGCGTCCATGGGTCCTCGTTTTTCGGCCGCGGCGAAACCGAATCGCTTTGCGCCGCCACTCTGGGGACCAGTTCCGACTCGCAGGATATGGACACCATCACCGGGGGCGCCCCGTCCAAGTCCTTCTACCTGCACTATAACTTCCCCCCCTTCAGCGTGGGCGAAACCGGCCGCGTCGGCACTCCCGGCCGCCGGGAAATCGGGCACGGCGCCCTGGCCGAACGCTCGCTCATTGAAGTCATGCCCAAGGACTATCCGTATACGGTTCGCCTGGTCTCCGACATCATGAGTTCCAACGGGTCCACCTCGATGGCCTCGATTTGCGCCGGTACCCTCGCCCTGATGGATGCGGGCGTGCCCATCCGCAAACCGGTTGCCGGCATCTCCTGCGGACTCTTCACCGCCCCCGGCAAATCCCAGATTGTCGTCGATATCCTCGGCGACGAGGATCACTGTGGCGATATGGACTTCAAAGTCGCCGGAACGCGTGATGGAATCACCGGATTCCAAGTCGACTTGAAAATCCGTGGTTTGGACTGGGCCACCGTAACCGAGGCCTTCGAACGCGCCCGCGTTGCCCGTCTCCAAATCCTTGACTTCATGGCGACGGTCCTGCCTGCAACCCGCAGCGAACTCTCACCTTACGCTCCGCGGATTCATCAGATGACCATTCCGCAGGATAAGATCGGCGAATTGATCGGGCCGGGAGGCAAAAACATCCGGCGCATCACCGAATTGAGCGGCGCCCAGATCGATATCGAGGACGATGGGACGATCAAGATCTTCAGCGCGACGGCTGCCAGTTTGGAATTGGCGGTCCGCGAAGTCAGCATGATCACCGCCGAAGCCGAGGAAGGCGCCATCTATAACGGCACCGTCGTCGGGATCACGAATTTCGGCTGTTTCGTCGAAATCTTCCCCGGCCGTGATGGCCTGGTCCACATCAGCGAATTGTCCGACCGGCGCGTCGGCACCGTCGATGAGGTCTGCAAGGTGGGCGATCAGATGTGGGTCAAGTGCATCGGCGTCGATGACCGGGGCCGCATCAAGCTCAGCCGCAAAGCCGCCATGGCCGAACGTGCCGCCCTGGAAGAGTCCAAGTAATCCGGCGGGAATTTATGGACTTTGCCGCCGGCAAAGTCCATCGGTTTCCCGGGGAAAGGTCGTGAGGCAATGGCGTCAAAAAAACGGTCTTTGGTTTCCACTTCGAAATCGGGTCGCCGGTATTTGATCACCGGCGGCGCCGGGTTCATCGGATCACACCTCACGGGCCTTCTGCTGGATGAGGGAAACCACGTCGCAGCCATCGACAACCTGTCCACCGGTCGGCTTGAAAACGTCGCCCCCTTCATCGGACGGCCTGGCTACCAATTCTCGCGCACCAGCATCACTTCCGAAGTGGTACTGGACCGGTTGGCCTCGGAAGCCGATATCATCATCCATCTGGCCGCCGCCGTGGGGGTCGAACGTATTATCGATCACCCCGTCGAAACCATCGAAACCAATGTCATGGGCACCGAATTGGTTCTCCAGGCCGCCCTGCGCTACAACTGCCGGGTCCTGATCGCCAGCACCTCGGAAGTTTACGGCAAAGGCGCCAAGATTCCGTTCGGCGAAGAAGATGACGTCCTCCTCGGTCCGACCTGCCGCAATCGCTGGGGCTACGCCGCCAGCAAAATGGTCGATGAGTTTCTCGGC
>CAZCDO010000099.1:0-14049 GCA_964497135.1 uncultured Verrucomicrobiota bacterium | reverse complement strand
GGAAGGACTGAAGTCCGGTATGGGCATCGAGGAACGGCACCCAATTGGCCGCACATTCGATAACGCCATAGAGTGTGATAGAGGAGCCCAGTCGGGTCCGGTAGGTGTCATAGGGCAGATCCCAGGTCGTCTGCCAGAAATTACTGGGACTTACAAAGTCCAATATTCCGGCTTGGGCTATGGCCGGCACGTCAAGGCCGATGCTTCGCAGTAGGTCGAAGGCGGGGGGTACCCGCAACCCCAGGGCATAAGGCCGACCTGTTTTTTTTGCCTTGGCCTGGGTCAATGCCCGCACCTCGGCGTGGAAAGCGATGATCTGATCGATCTGTGCCTGGGTGGCATTCGGTTCGCAGCAGATCGGGTTTCGTAACCAGTCCAGTTCGATCCCTTCAAAGTCGTAGTCCTCCACCAATTCGCGGATGGTGCCCAGCATGAATTCACGGACCGCCGGCCGCAGGTAATTCAGGCCGGCGAAATAGGTGCGCGTGCCCTCAATGTGGCGGCCGGTCAACCGATTGGCGGGATCGCGGAAGACGGGGGCGTTGAAGTAACTTGCCGGGTTCTCGCAGCCGTGCATATCATTCATGCGAATGGTCAGCCAGGGGGCTAGACCGTGCTGACGACAAGCCCGCGCGCATTCCGCCACCCAGTCGATCCCGGCCTCCTGCAGTTCGAGATAATGATCCAGCAGTCGCACATGGTTGTTCAGGGTCGTTTCAACCCAGGCCGGGTTTTCCAAATCGCTCGGCCCCCCTATACAGGGAAGGTGGCTGCGGCAAAAATCGCGATCGCCTTTGCGATAACCGTCAAAAATCGTGGGCATTCTCCGGCTGGGCCACCAGTTCCCTTGAGCCTGCGGGTTACAGAGATAAGTGTCGATCCCATTTCGGGCCAGGAGGGCGATATGATCGTGAAATACCCGGGCCGTGTAAGGTCCACCGCCGGGATTGTATATATTATTATTGAACAGATAGGTACAGTCGCCGGTATAGAGATTGCGATTGGGTAAGGTCATCATCGTCCTCTGGGTTTGTCACGATTCCAACCAAAAGTCGGGTTAGTATGCTTCGCAACTCTTTCCACATGCAAGTTCATTATAGCCCACATATGGACAAGGAATCCCAGGTGTGATAGTTACCCCTTCTCAATCAGCCATCCGGAGGGGAGCATGCTTAAAATATTGGCCATTGGCCATTCGATTGTAAAAGGCGCCGGCGACGGCAATGAAATTTCCGTCGACAATCCGCGCCCCCGTCCGCCCAGTCCGATTGCCGCACATCTTCCGGAAGGCGGCTGGAATTATGGCAAGTTCCAGATCAAGCCCCGCTGGGGCGACGGATCGTTGGGAAATGAAGGCGGGCCCGGGTGGGTGGTCCGGAGTGCTGATTTTCTGCCTCCCGGTGCGGTGCAGATTTTTAATGAAGGCTATTCCGGCGGCTCGGCCGGGGATTGGGATCCGCAAGGCAATGACTCTATCGGCAAGATTTTTGCGCGGGAGGACGAGGCTCTGCCCCGTGACCTTGATCTGGCGATCTTTGCCATCATGGCCAACGATTTTCGTACGCCATTACCGCTCTGGAAAGAGCAGGTCGGCCGCGTCGTCGACGTTTTGGAAAAGAAAGGCATCCGGGTTCTTCTGGTGCATGATTGGTTTCACGGCGTGGGTACCGGACAATATTTCGTTGGCGACTGTACGTCCGCCTATGATGTGATGTGCGCCGCGGTGGATGAGTTAGTGGTGGAAAAGAAACTCCTGACGGCGTTGGATATTCGGACGATTTCGGAACGGGATTATAAACAGGAAGGTGCCACGCTGTGCTTTGACCTGAACGCCTGGCATGCCCACCCGAATACGGCCGGGATGATTGCCGCCGCGCGGATCTTGGCCGACTATCTGCGGCGATACGTCTTGCTCGCAGACAAGAAATGAGTCGGGGAATGGGGACCGGCAGAAAGTGCCGATTAAAACCGGTGGGGAGCAGAGAATGAAAGAGTCTTACGGTGAAGGCGTTGCGAGCCGCACCGGCCCCGAGTCATGCCTCGACGACCCGCGAGGGAGTGGGGAAGCATTGTGAAGTTAAGCGATCTTGGTTTTGACCCGTGGTTTGAAGCGCATATCGGGAGCCTGCCGCAACCGGGGCGCCACATTGCGCGTGAAGGCCGTCAGCGGAACGGGAGAAGGCACCCATGCCACGTCCCGCCGAGAACTCATTGTCCTGGAGCACGGCGCCCTGCTCATGGATACGCCGGGAATGCGGGAGTTAGGCCTGCTCGGCGCCACCGACGGGGTTGACCAGAATTTTGAGGATATCCTCCTCCTGGCAGTGAACTGGCGGTATGGCGACTGTAGCCATACCCGGGAGCCGGGTTGTGCGATCCTGGCCGCCGTCTGAAGTGGATCTGGTCGTAAAGCAGGTTGCCGACTGGCAGGCGTTTGAGATCAAGAGGTCCCCGCGCCGCATTTCAGGCCGGACTTTTCACGAAGCTTATGGCGTGGCAGTTCAGCCGATCTATCCGGACAATCCTTTCGCGGGGGACATTGTTAAATAAAACAGAACCCGGTTCATTATTGACGTGCGGGATGCTTGTGGGTATCGTCCCTTTTATGGATATCGATTTTATCTTATCGGTTTTCAATCGGTGCGGAGTTCGGTATTTATTGATCGGAGGGGTCAATTTTCTGCTTCGCCATAAGCCGGTTTTGACGTTCGACATGGATTTCTGGGTTGAAGACACCGCCGATAATCTTCGACGATGCGAAGTCGCCCTGGTTGAGTTGAAGGCCCAATGGGGGCCAACCGATAGAGAATGGAAACCGGTGGCTGATTGGCCGCCAGGATGGCTGACCCGGCAACCTTTGTTTTGTCTGACCAGTCCCCATGGAGCGCTCGACGTGTTTCGTTCCGTTCGCGGACTGACCGATTGGCGGGCATCGGTTAAGGAATCCGTTGAGGGACGGACGGCTTCCGGCATTCTGTATCGGGGTATATCGGATGCGGATATGTTAAAATGCCAGTTGAGTTTAGCCCCGGAATCGCGCAAAGAGGACCGGATTCGGGAATTACAGCGAGCCCTCCATGAATCCTGATCTAAAATTCACAGAGGAGCAAAAACGGGAACGGGCGCTTCCCCCCGGGGAGAAGTGGCGTTTGATTTTACAAGGCATTCGGTGGGCCGAGTCCCAGGCAACGGTCTGTCGCAACACCCCGACTCAACGTTTGGCGGAGCAAGCCCGCAAACTAAAGGGCCATTAGGATGAAATGGGGACCGGCAACCTGTCTTCCGAGGTAGAGCCGTCTCGTCCAGAGGGGCTCTGCGCAGAGGGTTAGCCCTTGATAAATGATTCCGCTGACAAACCCGATGTGCAGACGGTCGGGACGGTGCCGACCTTCCCCAATTTCAAGAACCCCGCATGTTTGTGCTCACCTTGGAGTGCGGCAGTTCACTGCCGCTTTTTGCTCCTGGCGAAGTTGACGGCGCCTCGAAGAAAAAGCGGGACTGAAGTCCCGCAGTCCAAAATAAATCCGTGCCATCCGTGGTTAATCTCTGGCCGATTAACGGCGGGGACCGCCGTATCCAAGCCGGGGAAGGGCGGCCGATGTCCGCCCCCACAGAAGACAAGGGGAATCAACTGCTCCAAATCCCTCATTTGGGAAAGATCGGTTTGTCTTTGAGCGATTTGCCGGACTGCTCGAATGAGGCATAGAAACCCAAACGCGAAAGGGCCAGTCTCTGAAATTGATGGTTTTTGCGGAGTCCAAAATCCTTCCAAAATCCTTGTCCAAAATCCTTCCGACATTCAGCCGAAAATATTTTGACGGACCGTTTAGAATTCGGTATAGTGGCGGTGTTGGAGCTTCGCTGTAGGCGAAGTGGAAGTGACAGGTTCGGTTTAACCGGAAATTGCCTTTAAACAGGCATTCAACTGTCGCAGTTGGAACGAATAAGGTTAAAGGTTATGGATCTCATTTTCAGAGTGATCGCATGGAGTTTGGCGGGGGGCTGTTTCCTCGTCGGGGTTTGTGCTCTATCGGCTGGGCCGGGTTGCTCTGAAATGTTGTTGAAAATGTGCCCGGTATTGGTGAGATGGCAGACGCCCGTTGGTTCGCCGGTTCTGAGGAATGTCGGTGGTGCGGGGTTTTACCCCGGGATGCCGACTCCGGCCATTCAAAGGGTGCCCGGCCGATGGGGCCTGATTTCGATGCGGCAAAAGATCCGATTTTCCCTGCCTTGTTCGTGAACGAGCGGCATTCTCTGACCCTATAGTCAAATGACTTAGGGAATTCGAGTCCGCCGGTGCCCACATGCCCGTTTATTCGGGACTTGGAAGCCGGCGGGTAGAGTTCCCACCTCGTACGCGAGGTCCAGAGAATCCCTGCTCCTGCGGCAAGGTGGGGTTTTTTTATGGGTGTGGTGGAACAGGCGACCCTCTTTGCCAGCGACCCGGTTTCGTCCGGGGCGCCCCGGCGGAGTCCTTTGGCGGCCCGGATGCGTCCCAAGGCGATCGACGAGATTGCCGGTCAGGATCATATTCTGGCGCCAGGCAAGCTGTTGCGTCGTGCCATTGAAGCCGATCGCCTGGGCAGTCTGATCCTCTATGGCGGACCGGGTTGCGGAAAAACCTCGTTGGCGGAAGTCATTGCCACGGTCACCCGCCGCCGGTTCGAGCGGACCAGCGGGGTGCTGGCCAATGTTCAGACCCTGCGCAACCTCCTGGCCGCCGCCGTCCAGCGCAAGGCGCTCGATGGAAGCGAAACCATCCTTTTCATCGATGAAATTCATCACTTTAATAAATCCCAACAGGATATTCTCCTGCCTTTTGTCGAGGATGGTTCGATCACCCTGATCGGCGCCACCACCCACAATCCTTTTTTCTTCATCAACAGCCCGCTGACTTCGCGGTCGCAGATTTTCGAGCTCCAACCGCTTTCCGAGGAGGCGGTGGTCGGTCTCTTGCGCCGCGCTCTGGCCGACCCACGGGGGTTGGGCGACGAGCGGATT
Organism: uncultured Verrucomicrobiota bacterium; assembly: GCA_964497135.1. Taxonomy (GTDB): domain Bacteria; phylum Verrucomicrobiota; class Kiritimatiellia; order CAIKKV01; family CAIJXV01; genus CAIJXV01. The sequence continues at coordinate 9,048 of CAZCDO010000099.1, read as the reverse complement.
GGGGCCGACGATGCGGCCCTGGCCCATCTGGCGCGGGTTTGCGAAGGGGACGCGCGCCGGGCGTTGAATGCCCTGGAAATCGCGGCCCTGACCACCTTGCGGGCCCCGGACGGGAGCATCCACCTGACCCGGGCCATCATCGAGGAGTCGATCCAGAAAAAAGCCGTGGTGTATGATCACGACGAGGATGGCCATTATGACACCATCTCGGCCTTCATCAAAAGCGTGCGCGGGTCCGACCCGCATGCCGCGATTTACTGGCTGGCGAAAATGGTCGAGGCGGGCGAGGATCCCCGGTTCATCGCCCGCCGCCTCATCATCCTGGCCTCGGAAGATATCGGTAACGCCGATCCGCGCGGATTGACCGTGGCCGTGGCGGGACTCCAGGCGGTGGAGTTTATCGGCCTGCCCGAGGCCCGAATCACCCTGGCCCAGGTCACCGCCTATCTGGCGACCGCCCCCAAAAGCAATGCCTCCATCCTGGCGATCGACAAGGCCCTGGTCGATGTCAAATCGGGCCGGGTCTTGGAAGTGCCCCGTCCGTTGCGGGATGCGCATTATGCCGGCGCCGAACGGTTGGGGCACACGGGCTATCAATACGCCCACGATTTTCCAGGTCATTTTGTCGACCAGGACTATGCGCCGACCACCACCCGTTATTACGAGCCGTCCGACCAGGGCTACGAAGCGACGATTGCGGCGCGCATGGCCCATTGGGCGGGATTGCGCCGAAAAACCGGGAAGGAACCGGCATGAACCCGGAAATCGACATCACCGCCCGTAAACAGGCCTTGCGCCGGATCGCTTACGACCAGCGGGCTGGAGCCGATTTTGAACGCGCCGAAGCCGTCGGGCGCGCGCTGGCCGCCCGGCTGGCGGAGCGGCCGGAATATCGCGCCGCCCGCTGTCTGGGGGTTTACCTCTCCGTGGCCGGCGAAATTTCGACGGGGCCCCTGATCGCCCGAGCCCGGGCTGACGGCAAAACGTTGTGTTTACCGGCCTGGCTCGTCGACCGGCGCGACTATGACTGGGTGGCGTTTGATCCGGCCGGACGCCTGGGGCGCGGCCCTTTCGCGATTCCCCAACCCGATCCCCTGGTGCCCCCCGTTGCGACATCGATCGATTTGGTGGTGGTTCCGGGCCTGGCCTTCGATGCCCAGGGCGGCCGGTTGGGGCATGGCAAGGGGATCTACGACCGGCTCCTGATTCGCCCCCTCCTGCGCGGGGCATTCAAAGTTGGTTGGGCCTTCGATTTTCAGATGAGGGATCGGATCCCCCGGACGGAACGGGATGTCTGTCTGGATGGCGTGATGACGGAGAAACACGATTACCGGGCGCCCTGCGCGTCCGCAAGACAACACGAGGAGGAGCAATCATGTTGACGACAGTGATTATTGCCCTGGTGGCCGGACTGGCCGGATTGGGCTTGGGGTATGGCCTGCGGGTGATTTTAAACCGCCGCCAGGTGACCGATTCCCAGCGGTCCGCGGAACGGATTGTCAGTGATGCCCGGCGGGAAGCGGAGAATCTATTGAAGGAATCGCGCCTGCAAGCCAAGGCCGATGTGCTCAAGGATCGCGAAGAATTCGAAAACTCGACCAAATCGCGGCGGGAGGAACTGGCCGCCCTCGAGGGCCGGATTGCGCAACGCGAGTCGAATCTCGACCGGAAGGTGGCCTTGATCGACAAGAAAGAACGCGGGGTGGACCAGAAACAGCAGGATTTGGAGAAGATCGAGAAGGATCTGGCTCAAAAAACGGCCGAGTTGACGAGGATGCAGGAAGAGGAACGGGAACGACTCCAGCGGGTGGCAGGGATGACCCAGGCCGAAGCGCGCCAGGTGTTGATGAGCCGGATTGAGGCGGAAGTTCAAACCGAATCGGCCGGCCTGGTGCGCCGATTACAGGAGGATGCCCGGGAGACTGCCGAACGGGAGGCCCAGAAAATCGTTGCCCTGGCGGTTCAGCGTTATGCGGCCGGGCACGCCTGTGAGCGAATGACCAGCACGGTCGCCCTGCCGAGCGACGATCTCAAGGGGCGGATCATCGGGCGCGATGGGCGTAATATCCGCGCCCTGGAGGCGGCCACGGGCGTGAATCTGCTGGTGGACGACACCCCGGAGGCGGTGGTGATTTCGTGTTTCGATCCGGTGCGACGGGAGATTGCGCGGATGGCCTTGGAGCGGTTGATTTTGGATGGGCGCATTCATCCGGGCCGCATTGAGGAAGTGGTGGAAAAAGCGCGCACGGAACTGGATGAAGCCCTTCGTCTGGCGGGGGAGGAGGCGCTCTACATGGTGGGTGCACAAGGAGTCGATCCCGAATTGGTCCGTCTGTTGGGCCGCCTGAAATTCCGGACCAGCTATTCCCAGAATGTGCTGATGCACTCATTGGAGACGGCCCAACTGATGGGGGTCATGGCGTCGGAGTTGAATCTGGATTCCCTGCTGGCCAAACGAATCGGCTTATTCCATGACATCGGCAAGGCGCTCGATCACGAGGTGGAGGGCGCGCACGCGACGATCGGGGCCGATTTGTTGAAGCGATATGGGGAATCGGCGGTCGTGGTCAACGCCGCGGCCGCGCATCATCAGGATGTGCCCGCCGAAAGTCTCTATGCCGTCCTGGCCTCGGCCGCTGACGCCATCTCCGGGTCCCGTCCGGGGGCCCGGATCGAGACCACCGAAATCTACATCAAGCGGATTGAAAAACTGGAGACGATCGCCGATAGTTTCCCCGGCGTGGATAAGAGCTACGCCATCCAGGCCGGCCGCGAAGTCCGGGTCGTGGTGTTGCCCGAGAAGATCGACGATAATGCGGCCATGGTTCTGGCCCGGAATATTTCCAAAAAAATCGAGCAGGACGTCCAATATCCCGGCCAGATCCGGGTGGTCGTGGTGCGCGAGACCCGGGCCGTCGAATATGCGCGGTGATCTATGAAAATCTTTATTGCCGGTGACATTGTGGGGGGTGTCGGTCGGACCGCTTTTGCCCGGGTGACGGCCGACTTGAAGGCCCGGCAGGGGGTTGAAGCGGTGGTGGCCAACGCCGAGAATGCGGCGGGGGGGCGGGGGATTACCCGGCCCCTGGCCGACGAATTATTCCAGGCGGGCGCCGATGTGTTGACGCTCGGCGATCACGCTTGGGATCAGAAGGATTTGATCCCCGTGCTGGACCGGGAGCCCCGATTGATCCGTCCGGCCAATTTTGCGCCCGGTTGCCCCGGCAAAGGCTGGGTCAATATCGAGACTCCGCGGGGCCGTCTGACGGTGATCACCCTGATTGGCCGGGTGTTCATGCCGCCCTATGATTGTCCGTTTCGGGCGGTGGATGCCCTGCTGACCCGCGAGCCCAATTTGGGGCGCATGGTGCTGGTGGATTTTCATGCCGAGGCGACTTCGGAAAAAGTCGCAATGGGCTGGTATCTCGACGGTCGGGTCAGTGCCGTGATGGGGACTCACACCCATGTGCAAACGGCGGATGAGCGCATCCTGCCCAAGGGGACGGCTTACATCACCGATCTGGGGATGACCGGGCCCAAGGCGTCGATCATCGGGCGAACCGTGGAGAGTATCCTCCCGAAATTTCTCACGGGCATGCCCACCAAGTTCGAAATCGCCACGGACGATGTCTCGGTGGAGGGCGTGGTGATCGATCTGGATGAAACCACCGGGCGGGCCCGGAAAATTACCCGGATCCGGGAATCCGTTGTCCGGGCTCCGGGAACCCCGCGCGAATGAAGATGCTGTTTGATTGGGCGAATACCGCCGAACCGGATCGTGCCCCCTGGACGGTGACCGAACTCACCCGCCGGATTAAAGGGACGCTGGAGAGCGGTTTCCCATCGGTCTATCTCGAGGGCGAAATTTCCAATCTCAGCCGGCCCGCGTCGGGGCATCTCTATTTTACGCTCAAAGACGAGGCCGCCCAGATCGGGGCGGTGATCTGGCGGAGCGATCTGCTCCGAATCGCCTGTGCCCCGCAGGAGGGGATGCGGGTGCGGGTACGGGGCCGGGTGACGGTTTACGAAAAACGCGGGTCTTATCAATTGACTGTTTCCACCCTGGAAGAGGCGGGGGAAGGTGCGCTGTTTCAGCAGTTCGAAAAACTGAAGCGGAAACTGGAGGCGGAAGGTCTGTTCGATCCCGCCCGCAAGCGACCACTCCCGCTGTTGCCCCGGCATATCGGGGTGGTGACCTCGCCCACCGGGGCGGCGATCCAGGACATTCTCAAAGTGCTGAGACGGCGTTTTCCTAATTTGCATGTCCTGATCGCGCCGGCCCGGGTCCAGGGTGCTGGGGCGGCGGCGGAGATTGCGGCGGCCATCGATGAACTCAATACCCACGGCGGGGTGGAGGTGTTGATCGTCGGACGCGGTGGCGGCAGTTTGGAGGAGTTGTGGAGTTTCAACGAGGAGATCGTGGCGCGCGCCATCGCCCGGTCGAAGGTTCCGGTTATTTCCGCCGTCGGGCACGAGACCGATTTCACCATCAGCGATTTTGTAGCCGATCTCCGCGCGCCGACCCCCTCGGCGGCGGCGGAAATGGTTGTCGGGCGCAAGGAGGATTTTGTGGCCCACTTGGATCGGGATCGGCGCCGACTGGAGGCGGGGATCCGGATCCGGGTTGAACACGATCGACGCCGGATCGAGATCTGCCGGCGGGGTTCGGTGTTCAAGGAGCCCGCGCACCTGATCCGGGTTTTGCGCGAACGACTGGGTCGACACCAACAGGTATTGCGTCATTCCCTGGAGGGCGCCTGGCGCGAACGCCAGCAGCGGGTGGATGAATGGGGCCAGCGCGCCCTGCGCGCTTTGCAGGATCGCCGGATCGGTGCCCGCCGGGATCTGGACCGGTTGACCGTCCAACTGCGGGTGTTAAATCCTTTAAATGTTTTGGAACGGGGATATAGTCTGACCCAGCGGACAGACGGGCGGGTGGTGCGGAATGCGGCCGAGGTCGTCCCCGGCGAAATTCTGTGCACCCGGCTGGCCCGGGGGTCCATTGAAGTGGAGGTTAAACGCCATGAGCCGACGCAAAAGCAGTGAGTCCGCCGCAGCCGCGGACGCGCCGAATTTCGAAAAATCGCTGGCCCGGTTGGAAGAGATCGTTGAACAGATGGAAAACGGGACTCTCCCCTTGGATGCCCTGATGAGCGCGTTCGAGGAAGGGCAGCAGTTGATCAAGGTCTGTTCCGAGCGACTGAACGAGGTCGAACGGCGCATCGAGGTTTTGGTGCGCAAAGACGGGCATACTGTCGTGGAGCCTTTCGAAGCGGAATCCGGGGATGAGGCCGATGCGGATGAGGATGGGGTGAAGCCTTGACGGACGGACCGGATGGCGGACAACCTCTCCGGTAGTAGGTCGGGCATTCCTGCCCGACTTCTTGGCGAGATGGGGAGCTGGCGGATCTCGGGGAGAGAGGAGTGGCGCTCATAGAGCGCTGCTACAAGGTGACATGTGTAGCCCCGCTCTATGAGCGGAACAAGCGATGAGGCGTTTTTTGCGTGATCTGGATCAACCGGTCTTAACGGTGGAAAATTTATGGGTGGCATTTCGCACCCGGGCCGGCCTGCTTCCGGCCGTGCGGGGACTCGACCTGGAGGTGGGCCGCGGCGAAACGGTGGCGCTGGTCGGCGAAAGCGGTTGCGGCAAAAGTGTGACCGCCCTGTCGATCATGCGATTACTGCCCCCCACGGCGGTGATTACCGAGGGGTCCATCCGGGTGGACGGCGTGGAAATCCGGGACTTGCCGGCAGCGCGTTTGCGTGAATGGCGCGGCCGCAAAGTCGCCTATGTTTTTCAGGAGCCCGGCAGTGCCTTGAATCCGGTGTTTCGGGTGGGGCACCAGGTGGCCGAGTGTGTCCGAAGGGCCGATCCCGGGGTTGATCCCCGGCCGGTGATTCGCGACTTGCTGACCTTGACCGGCCTGGCGGAGCCTGACCGGGTGGCGGCCTCCTATCCGCACCAACTCAGCGGTGGCATGCAACAGCGGGTGATGCTCGCCATGGCGTTGGCCGGCCGGCCGGATCTGTTGATTGCGGACGAACCGACCACGGCCTTGGATGTCTCCGTGCAGGCCCAGATTCTGCGGCTCTTACGGGATCTCCAGGCGCGATTCAGTCTGTCGATCCTGCTGATTACGCATAATCTCGGGGTGGTCGCCCAGGCGGCGGACCGGATGGTGGTGATGTATGGCGGACAGATGGTCGAACGCGGCCCGGTATCCGCTGTACTCGCCCGGCCGGGCCATCCCTATACCCGGGCCTTGTTGGAGGCGGTGCCGACCTTGCGCGGACAGCGGACGCGCCTGGCGGCAATCCCGGGACAAATTCCCGCGGCCGACCGAATGCCGGCGGGATGTGCTTTTGCGCCGCGGTGTGGACAAACGGAAACAATTTGTGCGACGACCCGGCCGGCGCCGGAGGCGTTCGGCGGAGAATGGGTGGTACGATGTCATTGCTTGAAATCCGGAAAGTAACCGTTCGTTTTCGGGATGCGACGCAAGGGCGAGGATCCGCCCTACGGACGGCGGTTGATCGGGTCAGCCTGACCCTGGAGCGCGGGGCCAGCCTGGGATTGGTGGGCGAGAGCGGGTCGGGGAAGACCACGCTGGGGAAGGCCATTTTAAAGCTTCAGCCTTATGACGGAGGGGAGATTGTTTTTGATGGGCAGTCGCTGGCCGGCCTGCGGGGCTCCGAATTAAAGCGATTCCGCCGCCGGGCACAGATGATTTTTCAGGATCCGATGGGTGCTTTGGATCCCCGGCAAACCGTGGGTTCGGCCCTGGACGAGGTGCTGGCGGTACACCATCTGATTCCTCGGGTGGGGCGCCCGGCCCGGATCGCGGAATTACTGGGGCAGGTGGGGTTGGAGCCGCGGCAGGCGGCGCGGTATCCGCACGAATTCAGCGGGGGCCAGCGGCAACGGGTGGGGATTGCGCGGGCCCTGGCGTTGGAGCCGGAGTTATTGATTGCCGACGAGCCGGTCTCGGCCCTGGATGTGTCGGTCCAGGCGCAGATTTTGAACTTATTGGCGGATCTCCAGGCGCAACTGGGATTTGCCTGTTTATTCATTGCCCACGATTTGGCGGTGGTGCGGTATCTCTGTCCGCAGGTGGCGGTCATGTGTCGCGGACAAATCGTGGAAAACGGCGCGACGGAGGCCGTGTTTTCGGACCCCCAACATCCCTATACCGCGCAATTGGTGGCGGCGGTGCCGGATGTCCAGGCGGCGTTGGAGGAGAGACGTGGGGAGGGGGGACGCGGTGACACGGGGAGGGGAGGAGAACGGAAGAGTGGTGAATAGCGAACCGTAGATTCATGTGAAACTATGACCGATGATCTTGTCATTCGTCCCTACCAGGCCGGCGATCGGGCCCGAGTTAGAGACTTAACGAGGAGATATTCTCATGAGCGATTGCTGCCATTCAGGGTGCGAACTCGATCGTTTACACGAACGGCAACGCGGCGCCCTTTACCTGGTTCTTGGGATCAACGCGATCATGTTCGTCGTCATTTTGATCGCAGCGCTCTACGGAAAATCATCCGCCCTGTTGGCGGACAGCTTGGATAATCTGGGCGATGCCTTGACCTACGGCCTGAGTCTCTATGCGGTTTCCAAGGGGAGCGACACCAAGGCCCGGGTGGCGCTATTCAAAGGAGGGTTGATTTTTCTCGCAGCTCTTTCGGTGACGGCTCAGATTATTTATAAGTTAGTGGTCCCCAGTCTCCCGCATTTCGAGGTCATGAGCGCATTTAGTTTAATGGGGTTAGCGGCGAATTCACTGTGTCTTTTTGTGCTGTGGCGGCATCGGCGGGAAGATGTCAATATGAGTTCGGTTTGGGAGTGTTCGCGAAACGATATTGCCTCCAATCTGTCTGTTTTTGTTGCGGCCGGCGCTGTCTGGTTTTTCGGATCGGCCTGGCCGGATATCGGGGTGGCCGCGGGGTTGGTGTGCCTCTTATTGCGATCGGCGTATCGGGTCATTTCGTCGGCCTGTGCCGAACTTCGGAAGTAATATGGGGACCGGGATATGAATGACCGTTTGAAGATCTGATTGATCGGACAAGCGGTGATCCGGAATCGCGTTGGGTCGACATCGCGGATTTGTTTGACGTCGCAAAAATTTGATGCATTTTGGCCTGTTCACCGGTATACTGACGCGGATTAATAGCCTCCTGGGCGGGGGCGCGCGGGGAGATTTCGATTTATGAAAATATTTGTGCCGGGCCGGATTTGTCTGTTTGGCGAACACAGCGATTGGGCGGGCAGTTATCGCCGCATCAATGGCGAGTTGGAGTGCGGGTATACGATTATCACCGGCACCAACCAGGGGTTGTATGCCGAGGTCAATCCCCATCCCTCGCGTCTGATTTTCAGGACGTCCGTCAATCCCGGCGGCAATTCGAGTACCTTTGATGTGCCGATGGACCGGGAAAGCCTGTTGGCGGAGGCGCAAAAGGGCGGCTTTTTCAGCTATATCGCGGGGGTTGCCTATCAGGTGTTGACCCATTACCGAGTGAGGGGGATGGAAATTGTCAATACCCTCACTGATCTGCCGATCCGCAAAGGCCTGTCTTCAAGCGCGGCGACCTGCGTGCTGGTGGCGCGGGCGTTCAATCGGATCTACGATTTGAAGATGACGGTGCGGGGCGAAATGGAATTCGCCTACCTGGGCGAAATTACCACGCCGTCCCGGTGCGGGCGGATGGACCAGGGTTGTGCCTATGGGAATCGTCCGATCCTGATGACCTACGACGGAGACCGGATGGATGTGGACGAACTGACCGTGCCAACCGACTTATACTGGGTGATCGTCGATTTAAACGCCGGGAAGGATACCCGTGAGATTCTCAACCGGTTGAATCATTGCTATCCCTTTGCCGATGACGAGATTCAACAGGGGGTGCAGAAGGTGTTGGGGCCGATCAACAAGCAAATTGTCCTGAAAGCCGCAGCCGCCTTGCGGCGGGGGGATGCGCCAACGATCGGTCAATTGATGATCGAGGCGCAGGCCGAATTCGACAAATATTGCATCCCCGCCTGTC
>CAZCDO010000098.1:0-14175 GCA_964497135.1 uncultured Verrucomicrobiota bacterium | reverse complement strand
ACACTTACTCCCACTCTTAATCGGTTACACTTACTCCATCCGCTTAGTCGAATCCGGAGGAAGCGTGGCTCCGGGGTGATGTCCCTTCGCCTCTATTCAATAAATAGCGTCAAAACGACGCGCAAGATACTTTAATTAATATTTATTTGCGACATAATGGCGCCCAATAAGTTTGTTTGTAACTATTTATTGATATCCATATCTACAGTTCCATCAATATGATAAGAAAATGTAATAAGTATCGTAACTTTTTGGCATACTGTTTGCTATTTTGAAATTAAAAATCCGGTGAACGCGATTACGCGGTGGGTGGTGGATCGGAGTGGTGGGGATATTTTTTCGCGTTTGCAAGGATGGGTTAAACCGGACGAACGCAAGAACCGGAAAACGATCAAAGTCGAAACGACCTGATCTGTGTCGGCTGGCGGTCAAAAAAAGGCGGGGGAACCCTCCCGCCTTTTTGTTTTAAGTCGGCCGGCGGGTGTGCTATGGTTTTACAAATCTCAACCCATATACAAATCTCAACCCACGGGTGGCTTGCCACGGAAGGAATTGCGATGAAGATTCGACTCCTGTTGTTTGCTGGTCTGATTCTCTGTCTCAGCGGGTGTAGTTCGCTCTACTACGGAACCTTGGAGAAGGTGGGGATTCATAAGCGTGATATCATGGTCGATCGCGTCAAGGATGCGCGGGATACGCAGGCTGAAGCCAAAAAACAGTTTCTGACGGCGATGGAACAATTCCGGAGTGTGGTCAAATTTCAGGGCGGCGATCTTGAGCGGGAATACAACAAGCTCAATGCCACCTTGCAACGAAGCGAGTCTGAAGCCGCCGCCGTGCGCAATCGCATCCAGGCGGTTGAGGAGGTCTCCGAGGCGCTTTTCAAGGAATGGCGCACGGAGCTCAAGCAGTACTCCAGCGATGCCCTGCGGAAGTCGAGCCAGCGCAAATATGATCTCACGAAGGCTAAATACCAGGAACTCATTGAGTCCATGAAAATGGCCGAGGATAAGTTGGAGCCTGCGCTGTCGCCCCTGCGCGATCAGGTTCTGTTCATGAAGCACAATCTGAATGCTAAAGCCATCGCCGGGTTGAGTGATGAACTGGTCAGCGTGCAGACCAATGTGGATAACCTGGTCCGCGACATGGACGCCGCCATTGCTCAGGCCGATAAATTTATTGCCGCCTTGCAGGAACAATAGCCCAAGGTCCCCCCGACCGTTGTTTTTGATTGAATTATCGTTGGCCTCCTTCTATTCTTCACGAGTTTTTACGCCGTGAAAAAACCCAAGGAGGAGCCCCGCCATGACCAGCATCTCAACGTTGCAACAGGAACGTTTTTCCTACCGCCCCAAACTGCCCGCCGTCTATTCGGCCCAGGGTCCTTTTGTGACCGTGCAAGAGGGGGACCGCACCACCGCCCTCGCCGATGAAGCCGCCATCGCGCAGTCCTTTCCCCGGACCTACGGGCGGCCGATGCTGACTTTTGCCGCCGGAAAACGCCGAACGGTAGCGCCCCTGCGGGTCGGCGTCATCCTTTCCGGCGGACAGGCGCCGGGCGGGCATAATGTGATTGCCGGTTTGTTCGATGGACTGAAAGCCGTTCACCCCGAGAGTGAGCTGATCGGGTTTCTCGGCGGACCCAGCGGTCTGACGGACAATAAATTCCGCGTTTTGGACGCGGCGACCATCGACGCTTTTCGCAATACCGGCGGTTTCGATCTGATTGGCTCCGGCCGGACCAAGCTTGAAAAAAGCGAGCAGTTCGACCAGGCCGCGGCCAATTGCAAGGCGTTGAAAATTGATGCCGTGGTGATCATCGGGGGTGACGATTCCAACACCAACGCCGGTGTTTTGGCCGAGTATTTTGAGGCTCAAAAAATACCGATCCAGGTGATTGGATGTCCCAAGACCATTGATGGCGATCTCAAAAACGAACAGATTGAAATTTCTTTCGGGTTCGATACGGCGACCAAGCTCTACAGCGAATTGATCGGCAATATTGCGCGGGATGCCAATTCGGCCAAAAAATACTGGCACTTTGTTAAACTCATGGGCCGATCGGCATCGCATGTCACGTTGGAATGCGCCCTGCAAACCCATGCGAATGTGGCGTTGATTTCGGAGGAGATTGCCGAGAAGAAACAGACCTTGCGTTCGATTGTGACGCATGTGGCCGGGGTGGTCCGTGACCGGGCGTCGCAAAAGCGCAATTTTGGCGTGGTGCTGGTGCCGGAAGGATTGATCGAGTTTATCCCGGAAATCAAGGTGCTGATCGGCGAATTAAACGATCTCCTGGCGGTTCATGAGGCCGCCTTCAATGCCTTGACCACGTCCGATGATCGCCTGCAATTCGTCTCGTCGAAGCTGACGGCCGGCTCGGCGCAGGTCTTCAATACGTTGCCCGGCACGATCAAGCTGCAATTACTGGCCGATCGCGATAGCCATGGGCAAGTCCAGGTTTCGCGGATTGAAACCGAGAAGCTGTTGCTGGATCTGGTTGGCGATCAGTTGTGCGAATGGGCGGCCGAGGGCAAATATACGGGATCTTTCAGCGCCCAGACGCATTTCCTGGGATATGAAGGCCGGTGTGCGGCGCCCTCGAATTTTGACGCCGATTATTGTTACAGTTTGGGTTATACGGCCGTGGCTCTGGTATTGGCCGGCAAGACCGGCTACATGGCCTCTGTACGCCGGTTGTGCCGTCCGGCGTCCGAATGGGTGGCCGGTGGGGTGCCCCTGACCATGATGATGAACATCGAACGGCGGAAGGGCAAGGATGTTCCTGTGATCCGGAAGTGTCTCGTTGATCTCTCCGGGAAACCCTTCCAAACCTTTGCGGCGGCGCGCGAACAATGGGCCATCGAGACCGATTATGTCTATCCCGGCCCCATCCAATATTTTGGGCCGTCCTCCGTGGCCGACGCGGTGACCTGTACGCTGCGTTTGGAACAAACTTGAGTTTCGGGGGCGCATTTACGATTCGGTGCACGTCGCAACCGGTGCCCCCGTAGGTCAGGCATTCTTGCCTGACTCTGTCGGGCAGGAATGCCCGACGTACGTGGATTAACGCGATCACGGCACCAAAACACAGATACGCCCGAGTTCCGTTGTTGCCGAGAAAAAGCTTGCGCCCCAAGGGGCACAAGATAATATGCCCGCATGAAAACATGTTTTTATCGGAAGCTGTTCGGCGGCTTGATCGGGTTCATCCTGTTTGCCGGGCTGTTGTCGGCCCAGGCGGGGAGTCATTTTGTCGATTTGGGAACCCGTTGGCATTCCGAGAGTGAAGCCCGGGAAGACTTGCCGTTCGGGGATGGGGATATGTCCTATGTCGTCGGCTACGAATATCATGAAAACAACGCCTATTGGCAGTTGGGGTTGGGCATTGCGCCGGACCTAACCGCGCTGGATGTCGAAATAGCCGGCACGACCAATGCCGTTACGGGGCGTCCTGAAACTTACAAGGATAGCACGGTGGATATGATTCTCACCCCTCAGATCAACCTCATTTTTGAGGATGGTCCGATTTTCGGGGGCCTGGGCGGATATTGGAGTTACGTCATGCGCGATGGTAAATTGCCCGATGGCCGCTCCGCCCAAAGCGATTGGAGCGATTTTTACGGGCAATTCATTTTGGGCTTTACCGTCCCGCTGGGGCGGATGAAACTCGAAATGGCCACCTACTATCCGTTTGCCGATTTCGATCCGTTCGCCGATTTTGAATTCAGCGAGTTGGAATATGGTGCGCTGTTGAAGTTTGCCTTTTAATTCGGCATGCGTTTTCCTCGTAATCCCCTGATCCGTAATGCGGTAACCTTCATGGTATCCGAAGGAACTTGGGGTTTTCAGGCCTCGATGATTGCCCCGGCCACTTTTTTTGCGGTGTTGTTGGCCCAATTCGGGGCGGGTAAAATCCTGATTGGCTCGATTGCCGCCATCGAGAGCGGCGGGATCATGGTCTCTCAGATTCTGGGGCTGCTTTGGTTCCATTCCATTCGTTATCGCAAGCGCAATCTCATTTTATGGCATGTCGGTGCCGTGATTCCGTTTCTTTTCATAATGGCCGGAGTGGTCTATGGGAGTTCCTATTTCCCGCCGCAATGGGTTGCCCGCCTGGTCTGGCTGTTGCTCGCCCTTTACATGGTCTCGATCGGAATCGTGGTGGCGGTTTGGAGCGAATGGATTGCCGCGCTGTTCCCAACGGTCGTTCGGGGCCGGGTGATGGGGCTCTCGCTCTGTTCCTATGCGGTAACCGGATCCTTGGGCGCCCTCCTGGCGGGGCATATTCTCAAGGCTCATCCCGCCGAGCCCCGGGTTTTCGCCTTTTGTCTGGTCGTTTCAGGACTGGTGGCCTGGTTGTCCATGTGGGGCTATTGGCAGGTTCGCGATCCGGCTGAAGAACAGCCGGAACGGATGGCCGTGGTCGATTTTAAGGTCATTGTCTCGAAATTTATCCGGAGTTTGCAGGACTCCAATTTTCGCTATTTCCTCGGGGCGCGACTGCTGACGGTGTTGGGCTTCTCCATGGTGCCTTTGGTGGCGGTGTTTTTCTGCCGCCCCGAGGGAGGAGGGGTGAATCCCGGCACGCTGGTGTCGTGCGGCGCCGCGATAACGGTCGGGCTGGCCGCCGGCAATCTGGGCCTGGGTTATCTGGGCGATCACCGGGGACACCGGGTGGGACTGCTGGTCGGTATTATATGCCAGATGGTGGCTCTATCGGTGTTGCTGATGATTCCGGGTATATGGGGCTGCCTGATCTTTTATTTTTTTGCCGGGATTTCCAATGCCAGCGGGTGGGTGTCGCACTACAACCTGTTGTTCGAAACCTGCCCGCATGATCATCTGGGCGCCCATATCACGATCGGCAATCTGGCCTTGGGCGGGGTCGGTATTTTGGCTCCGCTCCTGGCGGGCCTGATTGCTGAAACGTTCGGTTTGCGTCCGCTCTTTGCCCTTTCCCTGGCTATTTCAGCCGGAGCTTTTTTATGGTTATGGGTCCTGGTACGGGATCCCCGCACCCGTGCGGTCCCGGTCAATTCGGACGGACGGGGGGCTGGTGGATGAGCGATCCGCATGACGTGACCATTGAATCCCTGGCTTTCGGCGGGGCGGGAATCGCCCGATTGGACGGGGAAGTGGTATTCGTTCCAGGGGTGTTGCCCGGGGAACGGGTGCGGGTTTCAATCGTGGATCGCCGTCGTTCTTTTTGCCGGGCCCGTTTGCTGGAGGTACTAGACGCCGCGCCGGAACGGATGGTTCCGGTCTGTCCGTTTTCCGTTATTCCCTGGTCTCGGCCCTGGGCGACCTCGCCATTTTGTCCAGGATGCGCCTATCAGCAGATGACCTATCCGGCGGAGTGCGAGAGCAAGCGCCGGCAACTCCAGGATTTTCTCGCCCACGCTGTGGCCGGGACGATTTCAATCCGGTTGGAAGGGGCGCCAGACCCTCTGGGGTATCGCAACAAAGGGGGCCTGCATGCGGCCGTGGAGGCGGGGGCGTGTCTCCTGGGCTATGTGCAGGAGGATAATCGGACGGTGCTCGATATTCCCCAATGCCCCTTGTTGCATCCCGATCTGAATGCCTGCCTGGCCGAACTTAGGAGCCGGCCGGGTTTTCTAAAAGGGTTCCGAGACCAGGCGCGACTGACTCTGCGGCGGACGGAAACGGATGGCGCCCTCTGGTGGCGCGGTTCACCCAAAACATCCGATCCCTGGTTGCACGAAACGACCTTGCTGGGCGATCTGCTGGTTCCCCGCAATGCTTTTTTTCAGGTTAATCCGGCCGTTGCCGACCGGCTCTTTCGATGGGTTCAAGATCGAATTCGGGCCACTCCTTGCGATACGATCGTCGATTTGTATTGTGGCGTCGGCATTTTTGGGCTCATCGCGGCGGCGGAAGGCCGGACGGTTCGGGGGGTGGAATCCCACGGCCAGGCGATTGACGCGGCGCGGATCAATACCGGGCGGCTGGGGTTCGATCCGGCGCGGATAACCTGGCAGGCCGGTGATGCGGCGCGAGTCTGGCCGGCGCTGGCGGCGACGTTGGATTTGAAGTCATGCCAGGTGGTGATCGATCCGCCCCGGACGGGCTTGGATCCCGAGTTGTGCCGGCATTTGACCGAGCGGCCGGTAAAGTCGCTGCTCTACATCTCCTGTGGTCCGGACACCCTGGCGCGCGATCTGAAAATCTTGACGACCGGCGGATATAGGATCTCCTCCGTGACGTTGTTCGATATGTTTCCCCGCACCCCGCATTTCGAGACCGCGGTGGAGTTAGTTTTTTAATCGGTGATGTCGCTCTTGAATCACTTGTTGCACTTTTTCCTGCATCTCCCTGGGAAGTCGGGAGTGTCCGACTTGTTTCAGCATCATCGGCAGGTTTTGACTGAACTTCTCAATAATATCAACCGCAATGGGGGGCGGAATTTTCAAGGTCTGGCCAAGCCGTTCAAAATCGTTCCGTTGGATTTTGTGATGCTTTCCGTTCACGGTAAGGGCGCAGTCTTCCTCTTTCGGAATGACCACTTTTGAGCAGACAATGTCGTAGGCCGGCGACAAGCGTAACCCGCCGTCATCCGTTTCGAGCAAGGAGAAATTCTTGAGATGCGCATCGCCATTGCCGACCAGGAAATTCAAGAGCACCCGTTCAAATAGGAGCTGGATATCCAAGCCCGGCACACTGGACAGTTCCCGGATTCGTTTTCCGACCTGTTCCACGGAACCGGAATATTTGTCGGTTTCTCCCAGGATCTGGGCAAAGTCCTCGCACCGCTTTTTGGACCCATCCGGGGTGCGGTCAAAACGACGGACCAGATAAGCGGGGGAACCGTCCCGTAAATCAAACAGACCATGGGGAGGGAGGTTGATTCCCATAAGTCCGGCGATATTCATGCAGAGGTTTTCGTTTTGCGGGAGGAAAGGAAACCGCTCGGTCTGGGGCTTGAGGATAAATTGGCCGCCCGTTGTCACAGGAATCAACCGTGATCCTCGGCGCAAAATGGACAACTTGGGCTGGACGCCGGAAATTGACATGCGTCCCGCCATCTCCTGTGCCTTTGCCAGAACGTCGCCCTGTGCCAGTAGCAGGGAAGGCAGCGACGATGTTCCGAATAGTTGGCGAAGGCAGGCGGAATGATATCGCTTCTGCTCTTCAATCGGTTTGCCGCAGATGTCGCAAGGGTTTGTCATGTTTTGATCCACACTGCGCCGATACAGTCGCCGCAGGACTTGATGAGGAGGCCGAAATCGTCTCTGGGATCTATCTTGAGCGTCTGGCAAACAATTTCGCGAAACCAGCCTTCGGGCAACAGTCCTTTGAAAAATGGAAACAGAGTTCGGCTTTCGTAGGGTTGTTCGCTCAAAGGAAAGGCGACGCAGATCGGGATGCCTTCCTTTTTGAAAGCGGGATCGTAGATAAACCGGTAACCGGTGGCGGTTTCCTCGATAACACCGGCCAGTCGCTCTTTGAACATGACGTCGGCTTTACGGAGTGTTTTCACGATCCTTAACCCCCTCCACATGACACCCAAATAGCGCGAGGACTTGATTGACCTTATCCATTCGGACCGTCGGTTTTCCCTGCTCAAGATCCCGCACGAAGCGCAACCCAACCCCCGTTCGCTTTGCCATCCCCGATTGCGTCAGCCCGGCCTTTTTACGGAGTTCCTTGATCTGGGTGCTGAGCATTGGTGCTATACCCGATCGAGCATGACGTTCTGTTGCTTTCATTTAGGATATACCATAAAGGGTATAATATTTAGGTTCAAGAACAATCTTTATACCCGAACAGGGCTCTTTTGCGTCGGATAATAGGCGATTATACCTGAACGGGGATATTTTATGATAAAACATTTATCGCAAAAAGTCACCATAGGGAATAATATAAAAATTATAGATTGATCTGCAGAAAAGAGGCGATATGTTACAAATTTACTTAAATTGCCTTTTTGGGGTGTTAATTGGAAATGGGGCAAAGACATTACGGTTGTTGGCGATTACGACGGAGATAATCGATCAGATTTGGCGGTTTTCGATACTTCCACCGGGGATTGGTATATTCGGAGTCTGGGCGGCTCGGTTATCGCTTGGAAACAAGCGTGGGGATGGAGTGGTGCTTCCGTTCCATCTTTGATGGTTGACCCCACTGTCGTCACGCTAACTCATCTGTATATCAATGAAACTCAGGGATCGGTTTCCGGGTCGTCTGCCTTGCCGCTCACGCTGATGGGGGGGGGCATTTATCGCGGACCCCGGTGGTGGCCGGGTCGGTTACGATATTCTTAAGTGATGCAATGAGTGGTGCGTTGGTAGGGACTTTTATTGACAACGGGGCTGGACAACTTCAAGGAACCGCCCTGCGTGAAGGGGTTGTGCCACTCGCTGGCTTGGGTGACATTAATTACACCACTGGCGCTTGGCATGTGAATCTTGAATTGCCAGGTCTGGTCGGGACGTTTTCATGGCGGGCTAGCTGGGGGCGATAACATACCTTCGGTGAACGGATCGGTGCGACGGAGCGCACCTACCCCTATCATTCAGTCCACAAGTTTGTAGGGGAAGGGCTTTGTCGCTCACAGAAATGACCGGCCGCGGGGCAGGGGAGCGATATTGAAATAGGCGGCGAGGGTTTGGGCAATATCATAAAAGCCCTGGCGGATTCCGACATTGCGTCCTGGTTTTTTAGCCTGATAGGCCAGCAGGGGCACGAATTCGCGGGTATGATCCGATCCGGTGAACGTGGGATCATTCCCATGGTCGGCAGTGATGACCAGGAGGTCGTCCGGGGCGAGCTGGGGCAAAAACTCAGCGAAGAACGCATCGGTGTTTTCCAAGGCCCGGCCATACCCTTCGGAATCCCGCCGGTGCCCATAGAGCATGTCAAAATCGATCAGGTTGGCGAAGACCAGTCCGGTCCGGCGTTGGCGGGCCAGATCGAGAAGGATGGCCTGGGCATCGGCATTATTTTCGACGTGATGGGTGTGCCGGATGCCGCGATGGTCGAAAATATCGTCGAGTTTCCCGACCGTTGAAACCGCGATTTGGGCGGCGGTGAGACGATCCAATAGGGTGGGTTCGGGGAGCGGATAGGAGAAATCACGGCGGTTTTCGGTGCGTTTGAATTTGCCGGGTTGGCCGAGATAGGGACGGGCGACGATCCGCCCGACCCGGTAGGGCGTGCAGAGTTCGCGTGCGATTTCACAGGCGCGATAGAGTTCGGCCAGAGGGATGATCTCCTCGTGGGCGGCGATTTGAAAGACCGAATCGCCGCTGGTATAAACGATCCAAGCTCCGGTTTTCATCTGTTCCGGACCGAGTTCGTCGATGATGGCAAGACCCCCGGCAGCCCGGTTGCCGAGGATGGCGCGGCCGGTTCGGGTGCTGAAGGCATCGGTCAATTCGGCGGGGAAAGACGGTGCGTCGGCCGGGAATAATTGAAAACCGGGCCGCAGTTCAAGTCCGGCCATCTCCCAGTGTCCGGTGGTGGTGTCTTTGCCTTCTGACATTTCCTGGAGGGCGCCATAGGAGGCCAGAGGAGTTTCGACGGGGGGGACGCCCTGGATTGGCAGGCCGCCGGGAAGCAGGGGCGGAATACAACCCAGGCCGAGTTGGGCCAGAATCGGAAGGCGGAGTCCGCCGCGGGCGGCCGCAAGGTGCGCAAGCGTATTGGAGCCCGTATCGCCATAGAGATCGGCATCCGGCGCCGCGCCGATACCCACCGAATCCAGGACGATCAAAAAAGCGGTCATGTTTGGGTTGCGGTCGTTTCAGATCCAATGATCTCAACCCCGGCGCTGGTGCCGATGCGATTGGCGCCGGCTTCGATCATGGCTCGGGCCTGATCGAAGGTGCGAATCCCGCCGCTGGCCTTGACTCCGACCGAATCTCCGGCGATCAGGCGAAGCAATCGGACGTCCTTAACCGTGGCGCCACCGGTGGAAAGACCCGTGGACGTTTTAACGAAATGGGCGCCGCT
The DNA here is from genome assembly GCA_964497135.1 of uncultured Verrucomicrobiota bacterium. Lineage (GTDB taxonomy): Bacteria > Verrucomicrobiota > Kiritimatiellia > CAIKKV01 > CAIJXV01 > CAIJXV01. The sequence continues at coordinate 4,200 of CAZCDO010000098.1, read as the reverse complement.
ATCGACGGCGATTTTACAGGCGGTGACTTTTTCCTCGTCGGTCAGCAGGCAGGTTTCCAAAATGACTTTAACGATGGCTCGGTTGGTGCAGGTGCGCACGACGGCGGCGATGTCGCCGGCGAGTGCGCGGAATTTGCCATCCTTGATGGCCCAGATGGCGGCGACCATGTCGATTTCCAGCGCACCTTCCTTGAGCGCGTAGTCGGCCTCGCGAGCCTTGATTTCCGGGACGTTTCCACCGAGCGGAAAGCCGACGACCGTGCAGGGTTTGACCGGGGATCCCTCCAGCCGCTCGGTCACCACCCCGAGCCAGACGGGGAGCACGCAGACGGAAGCGAATCCGAACTGGCGGGCTTCATCGCAGAGTTTTTCAACCTGAGCCCGGCGGGAATCGGGCTTGAGCAGGGTGTGGTCGATCATCGGGGCCAGAGGCCGGCCATCCGGAAGGTGGGCACTCATGAGGCGGGCACTTCCTCGGCTGATGATTTCAACGCACAGCATTTTTTGAATTTCAAGCCACTGCCGCAAGGACAGGGATCGTTGCGTCCGATCTTGGGTTCGGTCCGCCGGATCGGATCATGGCCGGCCACGACGCCGTCCTCGAACAACCAGCGGCCCTGTTCATCGCGCACAAACGTGGCGGTTTCGTGGTGCTCCTGGTCCTGTTCTTTGTAGCGGTAGGACGCGATGAATTCGACCGAGCCGGTCGGGTCGGCGGCACCGCCTTTATCGCAGCGTAAGATTTGAAGGCCGCGCCATTCCGATCCCTGGGCCCATTCGCGCGTCGACTTTTCGTCGAATTTGCGTTTCAGGGCGGGTGCGGAACTCTCCCGTAAAAAGTCGACTCCGGCGGTGGTGTAGGCGGTATAGCGGGCCCGCATCAGGTCCGCTGCGGTTACGGCGGTCCGGCTGCCGTTGAGGATCGGTCCACAACAATCGGCGAACTCACGTCCGCTTCCACAGGGGCATTTCGTTTCCGTCATGGTGCTTTCTCCCGGTACGCTTTCCCTCAAAACGGTCTAAAACTATCATACCGGGCGGGGGAGAGGCAACCTTGGAAAGTCACCTTGCGTTTTATTCAAGGAACCTGCACCAGCGACAGATTCCGGAAGCGAACGGTTCCGGCAAAATGACCTTCCAAGGATACCGTGATGAATTGGGTTCCGGGCGGCGCGGTAAAAGTCAGGCGAATTTCGCGGGTTTCACCGGGCACCGGAGGAGAGAGGAGTTTGCGCAGATGGATTTTCGAAGGGGCGCCCGGGGGATGATCCGGGATGACCTCAATTTTAACCGACCATTCGCCGGTATAGTTGAGGGAGGGAATCCATTCGCCACGGAGGCGATATTTCGCGCCCGGTACGGCGGAGATGGGCGCGGACCGCAGGCCCATCGGGTCGGAGGAATCAGGGGCGTTGAGGATCCAGGTGGGGGCATCGGCTTCCTGGGCGGTGTGAAGGGTTTGGCCAAAACGATTGCCGAGTGTCAGGCTCCAGCCGGCGAGAGGCTCAATGGGACGGGGCGGAAGGATGGCCGGTGGGGGCGCCAGGAGATTGGTAAGCGGCGCAACCTCCGTTGCAACCGACTCGATGGCGGGAAGGACGAGCAATCGGTGCTGATACCGCCAATACCGGAAGACGGCAAAGCCGGTCAGGGTGAGGGTCAGGACCAGCGTCAGGAGGGCGATCCACTGCCATAATTGGATGAGCCGCGTGAGATGTTGCACCGATTTTTCGCGCTGAACGGGCAGGGGTTTCGAAGACAGGGCGGCGGTGGGATGAAACCCGAGAAATTGACGGAGGGGCGCGGCGGCACGGCGGGGATCCCGGTTCAGGAAGTCGAGGGTTTCAACGGGGAGACCGGAGGCCCGTGTGTCGCGGCGGAATGCGTCGATATCATAGGGGACGCGGCGGGCATAGACGGCCTGCTGGCGGGTATCGAACAGGCAGTAGGAGGCGCGGACATCGCCATCCCGCGGATGGCCGACGGACCCGCAGTTGACCAAAAAACGTTTGCCGGGTTCCAGGGCAAAATCCTGGAGTTCGATGCGGTGGGGCGTACCGCTGGGGCCGAGCAGGAAAAGTCCGGGGGTGTGGCTATGGCCGACAAAGAGGAGCGGTTCGGGCACGGATTGCCAGGAGGGGAGGGCATCTGCGGGGTCGATGACATAGTCGAATTGATCCGGCCGGGCGAAATCACCGTGGGCACAGCGAAAGGAGTCGGCGGCGAGCGAGAGGGGGAGTTCCCGGAGCCATTGAACGGCGGCCGGTGCGAGGGCGGCACGGGTCCATTCGAGACTGGCTTGGGCCATGGGATTGAAATGGACCGGATCGATAAATCCGCAGAGTGCGGCCTCATGATTGCCGAGAATCATTTCGTCGGCGGAGGCATGCAGCGCCTCGAGAACTTCGGCCGGGTGCGGACCGTACCCGATCATGTCTCCGAGACAGAGGATCCGGTCGGCCTTGAGACTTTTGAGATCGAGCCAGACGGCGTTCCAGGCCTGTAGGTTGGCGTGGATATCGGAAACGATGGCGATGCGCATGGACCCCTTCCTCCCTGATGTCCCAGGTGAGCCGACGCGCCCCGCGCGGCGGCTCAATCAATCGTTATTCGGCGTTCTGTTTGCGAATCATCGGCTTGGGTTGTTGGTTGAAGACGGTGGAATTCGGCGGGACCGAGTGGGTGAGCCAGACATTGCCGCCGATTTCGGAGCCGGACCCAATAACGGTATCGCCGCCGAGGATGGTGGCGCCGGCATAGATGGTGACGTTGTCGCCGACTTCGGGGTGGCGTTTGATCCCCTTGATCGGGTTGCCGTGTTCATCGGTGGGGAAGCTTTTCGCGCCCAACGTGACGCCCTGATAGAGTTTGACATTGCGGCCGATGATGCAGGTTTCACCGATGACGACGACGGGGCCGTGATCGAGGAAGAAGCTGGGGCCGCTGGTGGCGCCGGGGCGGATATCTATCCCGGTCTGGGAATGGGCCTGTTCGGACATGATGCGGGGAATCAGGGGGACGTTTTGGGCATAGAGCAGGTGGGCGATCCGATGGACGACGATGGCTTGAAAGCCGGGGTAACTCATGACGACTTCCATGATGGAACGGGCGGCGGGGTCACCTTCATAGGCGGCGCGCATGTCGGCCTGCAGGATTTCCTGAACGGCGGGGAGGGAAATGAGCAGATGATTGACGGCTTCTTCGGCCTGGCGGGTGCAATCGTGGCATTCGCGGCATTGATCAAACTCGCATTGGTATTGAAAGGCCCGTTCGCATTGTTGACGGAGATGCATGGCAATGGTGAGCAGACGGTCTTCCAGGGCATCGGACAGGGAATCGTCCTCCGGGGGCACGAAGCCGCCATGGCAGCCGGGAAAAAGGAGGGCAATCAGGTCGTTGAGGACCCGATAGACGGCATCGCGCCCGGCGAGATTCAGGCCCTTGCGGGTATTGCGGGCGATGCGGCAATCGTTGCAAAAACTCAAGCGGCGGGCAATGGTGGCGATCGGGGTCGTGATCCAGGTATGGGGCTGTGACATGAGAACCTCGGGGTTACAGGCGTGAAATCCGGCAGAGTACGCGGTCGGCCCCCAGATTGGACAAGCCGATTCGAATGAGACACCGGGCGATGGGGCAATCGGTGAGGCAGTCGATTTCCTCGATCCGGATGCCATCGCGGCGGCAGAGATCCTTGAAATCCTTGAGCGTGGCAAGATGGATATTGGGGGTGTCGTACCAGGCGTAGGGGAGCGTGTCGGAGACGGGCATCCGTCCGCTGAGGCTGAGGCGCAGGCGGTTTCCCAGGCTTGCGAAATTCGGGAAGGCGATGATGCCGGCGCGGGCCACGCGGAGCATTTCCTGAAGCACGAGGCGGGGTTTGCGGACGACCTGGAGGGTTTGACTGAGGATGACATAATCGTAGGCGTCATCGGGGATCATGCCGAGGCCGTTATCGATATCGCCTTGGAAGACGTCCAGGCCGCGGCCGAGGGCGGCGACGATATTATCCAGATCGATGTCGATCCCGAGATGGGGCCGGGTGGCGGCGGGATCGGCCAGCTCGGCGAGGAGCTGGCCATCCCCGCACCCGAGATCGAGGATGCGGGTGTGGGGGGCGATCATCCGGCGGATGCTGGCGCGGTCGGCGGCGCGGGCGGCGTCGTCGGCAGGGGGGGCGGGGGGGGCGCGGGACAGAGGAAG
>CAZCDO010000097.1:0-14179 GCA_964497135.1 uncultured Verrucomicrobiota bacterium | reverse complement strand
GTTGCGATCCGGGCTATCCCATCATCAAAAAAGTCAAGTCCCTGGTCGAAAGCGGCATCAGTTGGTCGCCGGTTCTCGAGGGGGGGATGATTCTGTCTCGGCGGGGCGGCGACTTTGAATTCACCAGTGGCCAGGATCTGGCGATTGGCTACAAGTCCCATTCCGCCACGGAGGTCGAGCTTTATCTGACCGAGTCCTTCACCTTCCGGGTATTGGAACCCAACGCCGTGGTGGAACTCAAAATCAAGGGTTGATTCCGTTCGGTGAATGGCTCGATGTTCCGGATTGAGGCGACGCCCCGGTCTGATTTACGCCGATCACAATTCTCCGCCCACCGCCGCTTCCAGACGCAGAAAAGCCTGTCGGCCACTGTGATCGAGATCACGGATCAAGGATTCCAGATCCAGAGCGGCTTCCCGTAAACGGGCTTCGTCAAAATGGGACAACTCCGTGAGTCCGGCGGAGGGCATTTGATTCGTGCGAATCTGCGTCTCCTGAATTTGAACGTCCCGGCGGACTTCGCCGATGCGGCGCATCTGCGAACAATAATCCTGGAAAGCGGACCGGACCTCACCCGCCACTTGCCCGGCGACTTGCTTCCCTTCCGCCCTGGCGGCCCGTTGTCCCGCCAAGGCGACCCGGGTGGCGCGTGGCCCCATCGAAAAAACCGGCAAGGTCACGCCCGCTTCGATCCGCCACTCCTCCTCCGTCTCGTGGTCCAGGCTGAAAAAACGAACCGGATCCCCCACCTCTCCCGGCTCGGCGGTGTAGAGTTGCATTGAGCCTGCCGCATCGTCCCGGGTCAGGGTGCGTCCGTAGGAGGCTTCCAAAAAACTGAACCAGGGCATCCGGGTGGAACGGGCTTCGCGCAACGCCGCGGCAGCGGCGCGTTCCCGCCATTGTGCGGACACGATTTCGCTGCGCCGGACAAGCGCCCGGGCTTCCAACTCGACGATATCCAGGGTTTCCGGCGACGGCAGGGGCTTCGGCACAGACCGTTCGATTTCAGCTTCGAGCGGCACCGTAAATCCGACCCGTTTACGCAATTCATCCTCGGCCATCCGCCGCCGACTCATCAGGCGCTCCCGTTGTTCAGCGGCTTGGAACACCCGCTGTTGGGCCGCGATGTGATCCACAATCGTTAATTCCCCGGCGTCCAACAGTCGGCGAGTGGCCCCCACCAATTCGCGCCGCGTCTCAATCAGTCGATCGGCCAGGGCGAGGCTCTGGTCAACCCCATCGCGCTCGGCCAAAGCGGCTTGTAACTCGCAATAAATCCGCCACTCCATCGCCTTGAAATCGGCCCGGGCGACTTCGGCCAAGGCGCGGTTGGCGGCTTCCCGCGCGGACGCATACAGGGGATTGGGCGGTGAAAACCGAAGGGCGACCTGAAACCGATCCGATTCATCAACCGGGGTCGTCGGCACCCGGGTGGCCTGAAATGGGGCATCCTTGAGCGCCGCGGGAGTCCCCTCGGGATGAGCCGACCACCAGGTGCGATCAACGGTTCGATCGCCCCGTCCAGCCCCCACGCGCAACTCGGGATCGCGCCACACCTCGGACGTGTGGGCCTGCGCATCGGCCACTTCCCAAGCCGCCTGCAATTGGACCAGATCGGGATTATTCCGACGGGCCAACTCCATCCAGGCGTCAACTTCCTTGAGTCGGCGAACCGGCGGTTCCGCCGGAACCGCCGCCTCCGGCTGGGGTACCGAAACCCTCCCGCCACCCGATGCCGAAGGGGTGCCACAACCCGTGGACAAAAAAATCAAACCCGCGACGCCGACTTGCACGGCACCGAAAAGGATGGGGGGTAATCGGGCAGACCGCCCCCCGTGCCGGCACGGCCGATACCCCACCGCGTTCATCAGCGCCCCCCCGCGCGAAACCGGGCGAACCACTGGCGAAAGAATTCGGTCATCGGTTCGTCGACATGTAACTCCACCGTCTCGCCGGGAGCCAAATCGTGTCCCGGTTCCAACCGAAAAACAAGCGCCCGCCCGCGAACCGTCCGGGTGGACACCGGGCTGACCCGGCCCGGCAATGCGCGAATCGCCGGCTCAATGGCCAGCAATGTCGCCCATCCGACCATTCGGGCGCTAAACATCCGGTACACGCCCACTCGATCACCCACCCGAATGACCGTTCCGGCGGCTTCCGGCAAAAATCCAATCACCCGGTCTGAGTTGGTTTCGATCAAGGTAACCACCACTTCCCCGGCGACCAGCACTTCTCCCGGCAGGCGGTTCACTGCGGAAATGACTCCCGAGGTCGGGGCGCGCAGTTCCATCGCCGCCCGGCGCAACTCGAGAAAACGGATCTGATTTTGATGGGCTTCGGCGGTGAAGTTTTTCAGCCGATTTTCATCCTTCAGTCGGTCTCCGGCGGCGCCGGCCACATCCCGATGGGCCTGGGCATACTGCCGCCGCCAATCGTCAACCACCGCCGTCCGTTGTCCAATCTGGGCCGGATAATCGGCCAGTTGCTGGCGCAACACCGCCGCCTGGGTCCGCAAATCGGACAAGTCGGACGCTGAAATCAACCGGTCGGCATGGAGTTTTTCCAGGCGCTGCAATTCATTGGTAACCGCTTGCAGTTCGGCCTGATCGCGGGATTGTAAAAGGATCTGTTCCTGCAAATCCTTTTCCGCGGCATTGAGGGCGCTGGAGAATTGGCGGTCCACCTGGGATTGAAACTGGAGGGTCTCCGGGACGACCCCTTGCGCTTCGGCCAGATAAGACCGTTCAACCGCGAGTTCAGCGGCCACGAGTGAATCGTCCATGACAAACAAGCTCGTGCCTGCGGAAACCTGATCGCCGACCCGGACCCCAAGGGAACTCAGGAGACCGGCTTCGTGCGGCCCCAGCTGGTGCTCGACCACTTCGACATACCCGAGAACCCCCCCGGCGCCACCGCCATGAAAATAGAAAAAGGCGGCGGCGGCCGCCGCCACCAACCAGACCAACAGGGGCCAACGCCATTTCATCCGACTCCACCAAAACCGGGGCTGTCGGCGGAATGATCGAGGGGTGGACGGCGGAGTGACAGACATGGCTAGATTTCCACGGTTGAGCGTTGCATCAGGATCGAGACATTCTCAACCGCCGGCAATTCCCGGACGGCCTCGATCAAATCCTGTCGACAGGAGGGATCCCGGAGGCGCACCTGGTAGGCATGTTCGACGCCTTCCCCCTGAATGGCATCGCGGAGGGCGATCAATTGCGCCGAGGAGCAGAATTCCTCAAAAATCCGGTCCAGCGCCCCCTGTGCTCCGGCCCCCGCGGGGGCGACAAATCGAAGCAGACCCTCATATTCGCGGCGGGAGGAATAAGGGGAAAAATGCAGGTACAGCGCGATGCCACAAAAGGCCAGGGTACCGACAATGGCCACCGGAAAGACGGTGGCTCCGGTTGCGATGCCGATGGCCAACGTGGCAAAGAGAAAAGTGATGTCGCGCGGATCGCGGATATGGGACCGGAACCGAATCAATGCCAGCGTCCCCAAAATACCCAGACCCCGGGCCAGATTGTTTCCGATGGCCAGGATGATAACGCAGGTAATCACCCCGCTGAGGACCATGGCCTGAATGAACGAGCGGGAATAGCTCAGCGTTTCGGCCGTCCACCGATACACCGTCGTCACCAGGGTACACAACACAAAACTCATCAAAACCGAACAGAGAATCTGCTCCAAACCCAACACCCGGGCGGGACCGAAAACCGTTAAAAATTCATCCACCGGCGTTCTCTCCTCTGTGATGTCTTTTAGAACCGCGTCACTTCGAGCAGATTGAAGGGCATCCGCGGAAAACCATGAAACAGGGATTCCGCCAAAACCGCGTTAGAATACTTGCAATGCCCGATTTGCACAAGACGAAACGTCTGAACCAGTTCCACCATCCAGCACGGCGCCTGGTCTTCCGATTTGAGTTCCAACACGACGCCCGACCGAGGTTGATTTTTTCCTTGCGACAACACGTCATCCAGCGGGATCCAGCGGCCGGCGGGGGGTAAAACCTCCCAGGTCGTCGCGGGTTGGTAACACAACCGCCGATCCAGGGAAACCCGCGCATATCGTTCCGCCACCCCGAAATAGGACTCCCGATGATACCGAATCCGGATCGCCGGTTCGGCCCCGATTTCCCGGACGATCCGGACGAACCGCAAAAATCCCTGGTATTCCCGATCCGATTTGAACTCGAGATCAACCCGCGGGTTGAAAATTAAATCCCGATTCCAGGCCGCAAAGGGAATCGTCGCCCGACTTTTCGAGATCTGGCGCCCCGACTTGCTCTTGACCTCGAGAATGACCGGCGCGACGCCATCGAGGCCATAGGTCCGGACGCGCAGTTTAAAACGGTGAAAAGCCTCCTTTTCCTTGGCGGCATGCAGGGCGTAGGTGGCGGTGTCGAGTTGCAACGTGGTGATCAGGTATTCCGGCGGATCGCCCCGCCCGTGGGGATCAGGACGGCAATGCGGTTTCAGAAAGTCACGCACGGCGGGAACCAGGGCGGTCGGCAGAAGATATTTGGCTTCGTGCCGCTCAATCCGGATGGGTTCAACCGATCGCTCCACCCCGGGCCATCCTCTCATTGCAGAGGCCACTGCAGGGCCTGATTGATTTCCGTCTCGCAGGCCATAAAAGCGTCGACCACTTCGGGATCGAATTGAGTTTCCCGGTTGTTGATCAACTCCGTTTGGGCATAATTCAAATCCAGGGGGGCGCGGTAGATCCGGTGGGATCGCATCGTATCATAGGAATCGGCCAGCATGACAATTTTTGCGCCCAAGCCGATGCGATCACCCGCTAAAGCGCGGGGATATCCCTTGCCGTCGATGCGTTCATGATGGGACCGGACAATTTCAGCCGCCTCCGCCAGCCACGAACAGGCCTGCAAAATCCGGAACCCGTTTTCGGGATGTGAGCGAATCTGTTGCCATTCGGTCTCGTCCGGCTTTCCGACTTTCATCAGGATCGAATCCGGCAAGGCGATTTTTCCGATGTCATGCAGGAGGGCGCCGGTTTCCAGGGTCGCCAGACTGGCCCCCTTGAAACCGAGCTTTTCCCCGAGAATCCTCGAAATGGTTCGCACTCGCAGACTGTGCTGATTGGTATCCGGGTCACGCGCATCCAGCATCAGGACAAAGGTCTCCAGAATCGATTCATTGGCGCGCCTCACTTCGGCCAGCGCGCGCACCAGGTCCGCGTTGCGGGCTTCCACCATCGCCTCGAGATGCATGTGGTAAAGCCGGTTTTCGCGTCGCAACCGGAAATGTTCCAGCGCGCGGGCCGCCACCGCCAGGAACCCGTCCATTTGCACCGGCTTCTCAACGAAATCAAACGCCCCCCGCCGCAAACTGTCCACGGCATTTTCCATGGTGGCATAGCCCGTAATCACCACCCCGACACAATCGGGACGCCGACGCGCGACCTCGGCCAACAAGGTGAATCCATCCATCTCCGGCATGGACAAGTCGCTGAACACGACCCCGCACTCGGCCCCCTCCCGATCGAGCCACGCCAGGGCTTCCAGAGCATTATCGGCCACCCTCACTCGATGGCCCTGCGTCTCCAGAAAAATCTTCATGACCCGGCCGATATCGGGATCGTCATCCACGACCAGGACCCACGGTGCGGCGATCGCCTCTGCGCCGGTGGAAACAACTTCCAACGCCGAGGATTCCTCATCGCCGACCGGCGCCGAAGTGACGCAATTGCGGCCCTGCCGCTTGGATTCATACAGGGCCAGATCCGCCCGTTTAAATAAATCGGACGGCTCTTCCCGCCCGTCCTGCGGTCGACAGGACGCCACGCCGATGGACACCGTGAATTGCATCGGCTGACCGGCGACCTCAACCACCTTCCGGGATACGGCATCGCAGATCCGCTGCGCCAGGGTCCGGGCGGCCTCCCCCCCCGTTTGGGGCAATAAAACAATGAACTCGTCACCTCCATAACGCGCCACAATATCCGAAGCGCGGGCCATCCCGCGGATTAAAGCGGCCACCTCTTTCAACACCTGGTCGCCCGCCGCATGCCCATGGAGATCGTTGATGGATTTGAATCGGTCGATATCCAGCAAGGCCAGGGTGATGGGTTGATTCCGGCGCACGGCCAATTTCCAGAAGATATCGAATTGCGCCTCAAAATGCGCGCGGTTGTCAGCCCCCGTCAGGTAATCATGCAAAGCGGACCCTTGCAATTGCCGGATGGCCCACAGAATGGTGGCAAACGTTCCCGCCAGATTGTAGAGAAAGGTCAGATCCCCTGCGGCACACGGCTCTCCCGGCCGACCCGCCAGAACCAGGAGCCCTCGCACATCCCCTTCGCTGATCAGGGGGATCGTCAACACATCCGGAACAAATTGGACGGTGGGATCGATTTCACCCTTCACCTGAAAATGCACGGTCCAATCCTGAACCGGCCGCCCCACCAAGGCGCCGCATCGCCGTAAAACCACCTCCTTCACCTGGTCCAAAACCGACTGGGACACCGGTTCCCGAAGATTCAAGGTCAAAATCTGCTCATAATCCTCCAACCCGAATACCCCGACAATCGTCCGTTCCACAATCTGACCCAAGCCGACGCTCAACCCCTCAAAAGCTTCCTTGGCATCCTGGTGGGACAGGGCAGCCTCGCTGATGCGGCTTAACAAACGAAGTTGGCGCTGAACGCGTTCGGGATTCAACTGCGGCAGAACGCCAACCCGTGCCCGACCGGCCTGGACTTCGGCCAGAGCCCGGGCGGTCAACTCGGACCAGGAGATGGGCTTCGCCAATACCGGCCAACAATCGAGCTGTCGCAAACGATCCTCGGCCTTGAGATTGGTATATCCGGTCATGGGGACCACTCCGAGTCCCGGCCAGATGCGGCGCGCCTCTTCGATAAAGGCAAACCCATCCATCTCCTCCATCTGCAAATCCACGACGACCAGGTCGAACTCCTCGCGCAAGAGCAGTTCCAAACCCGCCCGACCATGCGGCGCGGTCTTGACCGAACACCCCTGGCTGATCAGGTAATACTCCAGCACCCGCCGAATCGGCTCCTCGTCGTCCAAAACCAGGATGCGCAACCCCTGCAGGGGCAGATGATGGCCTCGAGCCGAATCGGCTGAAACGGGAAGTTGCGGGGATTCGTTCATGAGCTAGTAACTCCGGGGGGTTAGAGTTCTCGCATCGTCAAATATCATTTCGGGCGGCGGGGTTTGATCCCGAACAAAGCCTAATTCGGCCGCCAGTCCGAACCACGTCCAATTCGAATCATAATACCGATTGGGGTTGAGGGCAATCCGATCCAGTTGATCGATCCGCAGGTGCCGATCTAAAATCGCCTCGGCCGTGGGGGGCGCCCACAGAGCGAAAGCCGGCAAAAGCGTGCCATAAAAACTGGCTGATTCCCCCGGGTCCAGGATCTCGCCGGTCAGACTGTACCGTTGACACAACCGGCCATCCCGGGCCAGGATACCCACCCATTCCGCCATCCGCCCCGGATTGGCACACGCCCGTAACCGGCGATGGACCTGGCAGTCAACGGCCACCCGCCAGTAGATCCGGATGGCGTCGAAAGAAAAATCTCGTGACAGGGTGGAATGCGCCGGCAAGGGCACAATGTGACCCGCAGGATCCACACTCATGAAGTCTGGGGGGAGTCGCGCGGGCGGGCGCAAACTTTCGCCCAACAGGTCGTACCCCAGATCAATCACCCGTTCCCACTGGCCTTCCGGATCCAATCGGGCGAAATAGGGATAGGCGTAGGGCACAAAATAAGAGAGATTGACGATGCGTTCCGCCACCGCCCAATTCCCGGCGGACGGGAACCATCCATCCCGAACCGGAATGCCGGTCTGTTTCCGGATGGCTCGCACCAAATCGCGGGCCCGGTCCTGGTAAGGTGGATGCTTGAATCGATGCGCGGCCAGGATCAGGGCGAAGGCGATGTCCTGATCCCCATCGGTCGCCGTATTGACGTCCACCACCGCCTGCCGCCCGGCATCCCAATGCCAGGCATATAGCCCATCTTCCGGCCGCCGCAAATGAGCCTCGGTCCACTCAAAAACCGTCTTGAAGGTCGCGGAATCATCCATCCAAACCGCCCGAAGAAGCGCATAGGATTGGCTTTCCGAGGTGACTCCCCCCTGGGGGCGGGTGATGTCGAGCGCATACCCTGCGGGATTCAAATAAATGGATTTGTAGTGTTCCCAGGAGGATTTCAGCCAGGCGGCATCGGGCCGTCCCGGCCGGGGTGGAGTCGGACGATGTCCCGCGCGCCGGCACATCCAAAACCCCAGCAGGAGAACGGCCAGAAGGGCGACCGCAAACAGCAGAATCGATTTACGCATGAGGATCAGAATTTGTAGGAACCCTGGGCGGTTGCGCGCCAGAGCCAGTAATCGGTGGTCTCGCCATAGAAAAACCCACCGGCTCCCAGCGTCCAGTTGCGCCCGAGTTTACGGGTGTAATCCAATGTCACATGGATCCCATACTCCACCGAATCGTTGTCGGACGAGACATCCCCATCCTCGAACAGCATCACGGGGTTGACTTCCAACTCCAGGCGATTGACCTTATTTTGTCGAACCGTATGTCCCCCCAATCCCAGCGCCACATAGGAATCGGGGCTGAAATAGGCGGGCGTTGAATCCTCGAAATGCTCGAAATAAATATTGGGCCGCAGGACGGTCCATTTCCCGGCTGAACTGTAAAAATCCGGAAACTGGTAATGGGCATAGGCAAAAAGCTGTTCGTTTTGGTCCTGCTGATAATCGGCCCCCCCCACTTGCACTTGGAGCTTGTTTTCAACCCAGGTCGTCAGATCGACCGTCCCCCAGATGCGGTTGATCCGGGCATCCTGATCGATCAATTCCAGATTGGTGATCCGAGGGTATTGCCGCGGATCGACGACATCATGAATCGTCCAAAAGGATTCCGAAGCGGCATCCAGGGACCAGAGCGAACCGTCTTCCCGCTGTAAATGAAGGCCCGCCTGGCCGCCCCATAATTCGTCCTCCTCAAAAAACTCGCCGGACAGGCGCCCCGAGACCCAGAGATCCGGTTCCAACCGGTATTTCTTCAGAAACAGATGCAAGGCCACCCGCTCAAAATCGTTGGAACCCCGACTCTTATCGTCCTGTGAAAAATCACCCCACATCGTTTGCAGGCCCAAGGGCAAAGAGGGATCCAGCCAAAAGTCAGCCTGCGCACCGCCCTGGATCACCTGGATATCGTTGGCATCGCCCAGGGCGTTAAAAATCAAACCCACCTCCGGTTGAAGTTCAGCCTGCAAGCTTTGTTGGGCGGCTTGAATCGTTTTAAGATCGTCATCAACGGCCGCTCCCAGCGAAAGGACCAAAGCCCCACTCAGGCTGACGCTCGCCAACCAGCATCTGTAGTTCATCGATTGTGCCATGTGAAACTCCTCCCGCTTCAACATCGCCGACCACCGGTTTATTGATTGCCGGCCCCGCGAATTTGTTGCAATTGCCGATCCGCCGACTCTTCCTCGCCCTTCCCATCGCCGGTGGTTTTCGGTGAAAGATCGGCGGCTTTCTGATAGCTCTCATTCGCGGCTTGCCGATCACCCATGGCCTGGGCGGACCGTCCCCGCCAAATCCAATACCGACGCTGGGTGGTATTGGTATCCTGGGCGAGGCCGTCAAAAATCCGAAACGCCTCAAGGTGCCGGTCCCGGGCCATGGCCACCAGCCCCAACCACTCCAGGCCCTCGGTCTGCTGGGAAATCGAACCTTTATGCTTTTCCAGAATCTGAGCCGCATCGCGGGTTTTTCCCTGAAGGTGGAGCGCCTGGACCAACCCCAGTTGGGCGCGCCAATCCTGGTCATCCTGATCCAGGCGGGCCTGCGCCCATTTTTCAGCTTCCGGAAAAAGGTTGGCCGCCAGCGCCGCCCGCATCAGTTCGATGGGCTGGCCGTCCCAACTTTTTACCGCCGCCGCATTGGTATAAAGAACATAGGCCGCAGGTTCGCGGCGCACGTTGACAAAAAAGCGCGCGGCTTCGAGCTGTATCTCGGGGATCTGTCCCAGGGCGTTCGTCAATAACTGGTCGTAATATTTCAGCGCCAGCGTGACATTATCGGCGCTGTCCCGGGCCACCCGGGCCATTTTAAGAACCAAATCCGGGTCTTGTTCCGCTCCGCCAATCCGTTGAAAGGCCAGCAACGCACCGGCCTGATCGCCGGCATCGGCGCTCAGGTCCCCCCACGCCTCCAAAACACTTCGCTCGGCCGCAGGGTCCTGGGCGAGTTCCCGATACAACGGCAAGGCCTTATCCTTCCGGCCCGCTTTTCGGTCCTGTCCCGCCAGCCAGATTTTCTCCGCGCGACTCAGCGGGCGCACCTTGGCCAACCGATCCAGGAAATCGGCGGCTTGAGCGGCGTCCCCGATCGTCGAGGCGGCCCGGGCCGCCGCAAGCAAATAGTCCGGAGACGCGGGCTGTTGATCCAGCAGGGGCTTCAGGGCATCCAGCGCCTCGCGCCCCTGTCCCAGTTCCAGGCACGCCAGGGCCAGCCCATACTGGGCCGGGGTCGTCAACGAGCCGGCGCCGGTGAGGGCCTGACGATAGGACTTCACGGCATCGTCAAATTGCCCGTTCCAGCGCTGAATCTCGGCCAGACGCAGGGTTAAGGCGATGCGATCGCCCCATTTCCGGGCCAGCAGATCCTGCACCAAGGGAATCGCTTTCGCATATTCCTTTTTCATCTCATAGACCGTCGCCAGATCATTCAACATGCGCGGGTCATCCTGTGGGTCGAACGGCGATTTGACGAGTTCGAGGAGCAACGGCTCGGCTTCCGCATACCGCCGGAGTTCCATGGCCAGTTCGGCGCGCGCCTGAAGATTGTCAATGGCCGCATCCCGCCCATAGGCGGCATAGGCCTGCTCCGCCCGCCCGCCCGCCCGCAAGGCGGCAGCGGCGGCCAACCTTGAATCACGGGCCCAAAGCGCATTCGTCTCCACCCCCGCCAACTTCTGATACCACCCGGCAGACACCTCGTACCGCCGCAAAACCCCGTTCATTTCCGCCAATTTGCGTAAAAGTTCCCGTTCCAATTCAGGCGCCGGCTTCGTTGCCAGGAGCGTTTCGGACTCCCGGATAGCCGCCTCAGCGGCCCCGGCCGAAGTCAGGATGCGAAGCCGCTCCACCCGTTGTTCGGCGGTCAAGGTGTCTTCCGGAAGGGCTTTGAGCAAGGCAGTGGCCCGATCGGCATCACCGGCGGTGCGGCATTGACCGGCCTGCAAGAGTTGTTCCGCCACGGTCAGGGGCCGAAGGGCAGCCAGCCGGTCAAAAGCGGAAACCGCCTCGGCGGGGGCACCCGCCCGCATAAACGCGCGAATCGCAAGGCTCAGGGCCTCGGGATCGGTCGGATTATTCGCCATCAACATCCGCGCCCACGGCAAAACGGATTGGGAATCGGCGGTTTCAACTCCGGCGGCGGTCAGGCCCCGGACCACCGCATTGGAGGCCGAACTGCCAGGTGGATTGCGCAACGCCTTGAGATACCAGGCCACGGCGGCGTCGGGCTTGCCGGCCCACCGATACAGCGTTCCAATCCGGGCACACAAATCCGCTGTTTCCCCTTGGAGTTGGGCGATTGTCTCGTATCGCCCGGCCGCCATTAGGTGCTGTTTGTCGGCCTCTTCCAGAACGGCGGTCTCGCGTAACACATCCACATCCAGGGGCCGCTGGGCCAACACCACATGCAAATCGGTCAACGCTTCCGAATGGAGCCCGTATTGGGCCAGAATCTTCGCCCGGCGTATCCGATCGGTCAGAGTCACCTGTTCCGGCGCCAGCCGGAGTATCAGTTTCAGAGCCTTGTCGGAATCCCCGATGCGAGCATAGGCCCGCGACAAGGCAAACCAGGCCTCGGGATTCGACACGTCGGCTTGGAAGGCTTCCTGATAGGCGTCCAGGGCCCCCTGGGCATTACCCAAGGCGGTCTCGATGTCCCCCTTGAGAATCAGGAAGCCCCCGGTCCCGGGGCTCATCTTGATGGCGCGATCGACCCGGGAATTCGCCTCGGACCAGTGTCCGGCGGACGCCAGGCGGGTCGCTTCGCGATAGTGATCCACCGCATCCATCCAAAATTCGGGTTGGCGGTGATAGGCATACGCCAACACCCCCAACAACCAGAGGGCGACGATAATCTTGGTCGGCCAATAATGCCTAGGTTTTTTCGATTCCATAGAACTCATACGGCGACGCTCCTTCCGCCCAGTGCTTGCGGCGAATCGCCGCCGAAACAATATGAAACAAGGTCCAAATCGTAAACGCCGACAACACGGCATTGCCCGCAACCAGGCGCACCGGACAGGTCCCCGCCCAAAGGGCGTAAAAGGGGGCCACCAGGTTGGCGCCCATCAGCAAAATCTGGGGCAGGACGGCCAGGACCGCTGCCTGGCTGTTAAAAATCCGGTTCAAATTGCCCGCATTGTTGGTGCGATACCGGGGTTTGGCTTTACCCTTCGGATAAAACATCGCCCGAATCACGTTGATAAAGTAAACGGGGAACAGCCCGGCCAGATGCCGGAACTGGTTCCCCGCGCCTCCCCCGAAACACATAAAATGGATCGATAAAACCATCAGGGAAAAATAAATCCCGCGAATCACCAGGTAATGCCCGATATTCTGCGAAAAAATCGCATTTCCGGTCAGGCAGGTCCAAACCGGCAGCATGAAAAAAAACGGGAGCATGAAACCGGAGAAAACATAGGATTGCGCCACGGTCAGATAATGAAGCCGGCTCTTGAACGGCATGCCCTTCTTAAAGAGGGGATTATCGAAAAAGAAGATGCGCATCGTGTCCAGCGCCCACTGGCCGCGTTGCTGATAGACCCCCCAGATCGTGGTGGGCGACAACCCTCGGCTGAGGGGATGGTTGAAGTAAAAAGAACGCCAACCCCGGGCATGCAACTCATAGGAAGTCGTCTGGTCCTCGACGAGATTCCAGGTGGCGAATCCCCCGATATCGTCGAGCGCGGCGCGCCGATAGAGCACGCCCGAGCCGCAAGCCATGGCGGTGTCCATATTGTCCATGGCCAATTGAACCACGCCGTAAAAAACCTCCGATTTGTTATAAAACGGATCGTTTTCGTAAACGAAATAGCGTTGTTTGGACTGCACAAAGGCCACCCGCTCGAACTTCATATAGCCGGCCAGCTTTTCGATGATGTCCGGATCCGGCACCTGGTCGGCATCCATCGTTAAAACCAGTTCGCCTGTCGAATGTTTGAGCCCGAAATTTAAATTTCCCCCTTTGGCATCCATTTGGAGAACTCCCTGGCGCGCCCGCGACAGGTAGGTATATCCCCATCGTTGAGCCAGCGCCTGGACCTCGTCGGAGGCGCCATCGTCCAGAACATAGACCTGAAGCAGGCCTTTCCAACGGATCGCCTTGATCGCCGTCAGAGTCTTGGAAATCACCCCCATCGGCTCGCCACACGTCGGCACAAAGATATCCACCGAATATTCCTTGCTGGCGATTAAACCCGTATCCGGCTTGAACCGCAACCGCCAGAGACCGCCCATGGACAGGATGAAAAGCCAGAGACAGAACGCTTCGGAGAAGAGATAAAGCCAGGCGGCCACGGAATGGGCTGGATTATAATTGTACGCCGCCCACGCCAGATAGAATAATCCCACCAGAATGGTGAGAATCGCCGCCACCTGGAATTTATGGCGGCGCGGCGCATCCTCGCTGTCGTTATATCGACGGCTCTGCCCCGGTTTCGAAATCGATTCTTCTGTCTTCATGTTTAACCATCCCTGCGGCACGCAGCCACAAGAGTCGAGAACGGTGATATCAACCAAAATCAAAAGCGAATGCTCATATGCTCATATATGCCAGAATCCTTTGCCATTGTCGAGCGTTAAATATTCGTTTTTTGGATTGGATCAGGCTCATGGATGTTCCTGGGCGCGGGTCTTGGGCTGATAAAAAGGAAAGGGCGGCGCTTCGCGTTAAACGGCCCGCTCATCCTTTGGCGCTGAGCCCCCACAGAGCCAGCCCGAGCACCCCCTCCGATCCGTACACACCGATCCGCGTTGCCATTCGTCTTCACCTGGTATATCATCACCGCCATGTCAACCGATTCCAATCCCAATATAGACCCCCCCCCCCCCCCCCCCCCCCCCCCCCCCCCCCCCCCCCCCCCCCCCCCCC
>CAZCDO010000096.1:0-14215 GCA_964497135.1 uncultured Verrucomicrobiota bacterium | reverse complement strand
CAGGCGCAAGGCCGGAAAGACGGTGGCATAATATGAAACAAGTGATTCGGAATGAAGGCCGTGTGCGCCGTCACGCAAGGATTCGGAAGACCATTTCGGGTACTGCGGAACGGCCTCGGTTATGTGTGCGAGTGTCCAATAAAAGTCTCTATGTGCAGTTTGTCGACGATGAAAAGGCGGTGACGCTAGTATCGGCGACGACTTGTCACAAAGCCGTGGAGGCGGGTGGTAAAAACCTGGCAGCTGCGACTCAATTGGGCAAACAGGTAGCTGAATCCGCCTTGCAGAAGGGCATTCGGAAGGCGGTCTTTGACCGGGGCGGGTACAGGTATCATGGGCGGGTGAAGGCGATTGCCGACGCCGTGCGTGAAGCCGGAATCCAAGTGTAACGAACAGGACTTTCCATGGAAAAGCAAAGCAGAACGAATCAGGGGTCGGGGGCGTCGCCTTCGCCTGAATTTGAAGAGCGGGTGGTGTTTGTCAATCGCTGTGCCAAGGTGGTTAAGGGGGGGCGCCGGTTCAGTTTTAGTGCCGTTGTTGTTGTTGGAAATCGCAAGGGGCGAGTGGGCTATGGATTTGGCAAGGCCAATGAAGTCGCCGATGCGATTCGCAAAGGAGGCGAGGTCGCCCGGAAAAACCTTTTTGCCGTGACGATGCGCGATCGCACTATTCCGCACGAGGTCAAAGGCCGGTTCGACGGCGGGCTCGTTCTTCTGAAGCCCGCCTCTCCCGGGACCGGGGTTATTGCCGGGGGTGGTGTTCGGGCGGTGTTGGAACTCTCGGGGATTCACGATATCCTGGCTAAATCTCTGGGGAGTGGCAACAAATTGAATGCGGTGAAAGCGACGGTTGATGCGTTGAAGCAACTCCGGTCGGCCGATGAAATTAGGGCCATTCGTCGTACGGTGGCGACGGGTCCTGTGGTCAAGGAGGGGGACAAGGGATGAAACTGCATGAATTGAGTGGTGTTCCGGGTGCCCGCAAGAGGGGAATGCGAGTGGGACGCGGTCCGGGGTCTGGTTTGGGAAAAACAAGCGGACGTGGTCATAAGGGACAATATGCGAGGTCGGGTCATAAGCATAAACCCGGATTTGAAGGCGGTCAGATGCGGCTCGTCCGGCGTCTACCCAAGGTTGGTTTCAAGGCACCTCGGTCAAAGGTTTTGGCGCCGGTTAATGTGTCGCGGCTGGATCGATTTACCGACGGGGCCGTGGTTGACGAAAAGGCGCTCCGGGAAGCCGGTGTAGTCAAGGGCCGATGGGATGGAATTAAGATTTTGGGCGGTGGCGAGTTGCACCGTAAACTGACCATCCAAGCCCATGCCTTTAGTGTTGAGGCAATAAGCAAAATTGAGGGTGCCGGTGGCGTCTGTGCAGTGATTGTACGGACTCCGGCGACAGTCTGAGTCGGTTATTGCGGATTGGCGTGACAAGCGGGGTGACGGATGTTTTCGGCATTTGGTAATAGCTTTAAGATCCCTGAATTACGGGCCCGGATTCTTTTTTCACTCGGATTGATCTTTGTCTGCCGACTCATTGCAAACATACCGACTCCGGGAGTAGATGCCGGGGCTTTACAGGCAATGATTGCCAATCTCGAGCGACAGACCGGGGGCGGCTTTTTGGGATTGCTGGACATGTTCAGTGGGGGGGCATTGCAGAATGTCGCCATTGGCGCACTAGGGATCATGCCTTATATCAGTGCCTCGATCATTCTTCAATTAATGACCGCAGTGGTTCCCTCCTTGGAACGACTGGCCCGTGAGGGAGATGCCGGGCGGCAAAAATTGACGCAGTATACTCGCTATCTGACGGTCTTAATCTGTATCGTGCAGGGTGTGTTCTTGGCATTGACACTGCTAAATCCAGCGAGTCTGGGATTGCAGGGTAATGTCGTTACCATGTCGTCGGTGCCCTTTGTGATATTGGCGACGGTGTGTATGACCACGGGGGCGATGCTGATCATGTGGTTGGGTGAGCAGATTACCCAGCGGGGTATCGGAAATGGTATTTCTTTGATTATTACGGTGGGTATCGTCAGCCGGTTACCGAGTGCCATCGGGGCGGCTTGGCAAATGTTCACAACGGTAGGAACTCCGTTTACGCTGTTTCATCTGGTCGGTCTTCTGATCATGTTATTTATTGTGGTTGCGGGAACGATAGCAGTCACCCAAGGGCAGCGCAAAATTATGATCCAGTATGCCAAACGGGTGGTGGGGAATAAGGTCTATGGCGGGCAGAACACTTATATGCCTTTGCGGATCAACTATTCCGGCGTAATGCCAATCATTTTTGCCCAGTCGATTCTGATGTTCCCGGCCATTCTTTTCAAAAAAATCGACCTGCCTTTTTTTCAGAAACTGGGGGATCTACTGGCTCATGAATCGGCGTTATATATGGTGCTGTACGGATTGATGATTTTGTTTTTTTCGTATTTCTGGGTCGCAACCCAATTTCACCCGGTTCAAATCGCGGATGATTTGAAGAAGCATGGAGGGTATGTCCCGGGGATTCGACCTGGTCGGGCGACAGCGGAATATCTGGATAATACCATGACCCGAATCACGCTTGCCGGCGCAGTTTTTCTGACACTGATCGCTGTCATTCCGACTCTTTTGGCAACAAAATTATCGATTCCATGGATCGTGGCAGCTTTTTTTGGCGGCACCAGCCTTTTAATAATGGTGGGCGTGATGCTGGATACAATGCGGCAAATTGAGTCGCACCTATTGATGCGCCACTATGATGGTTTTTTGACTAAAGGACGGCTGCGCGGGCGTCGTTGAATACGACTGTTTTTGATCGAAACTATTGGAGAGTATGGGCTTGAAAGCGATCATTTTGTTGGGTGCCCCGGGGTCTGGAAAAGGAACATTGGCCGATGGAATTAAGGCCCGCACTCGATTTATTCACATATCGACAGGGGATATGTTGCGCGAGGCAGTAAAAAATGGAACCGCAATTGGGCGCGAGGCTGAGTCCTATATGAAGCGCGGCGAATTGGTGCCGGATGATGTTATTTTGCGATTGGTCGAGGAACGCCTGGATCGCGGGTCTCCCGACGATGAATATCTTTTTGACGGTTTTCCCCGAACGTGCCAACAGGCTGAAATGTTGTCGGCGTCGCTTCAGCGGCGGGGAAGCCGAGTCATGGCGGTCTTTTCGTTGGAAGCGCCTCGTGAGTTACTGATTTCAAGACTTTGTGGGCGACGGTTGTGCCGACAATGTGGTGCCAGTTATCATGTGGTCAACATCCCTCCCCACAAGGCGGGAATCTGTGATGTTTGCGAGGGGGAACTTTACCAGCGGGCCGATGACCAGGAATCCACCATTTTGAATCGGCTGGAGGTATTCGCACGCCAGACGGAGAGCCTGATCGATTTCTATGATGGGATGGGGGTTTTGATCCGGGTGGATGCGGCCCAGCATCGAAATTTAGCGGTTGAATCGATTGTCAATCACATTCGTAAATTTGCGTTGGTATGATCAAGCTGAAAAGCCCTGATGAGATTGAGCATATGCGGCAGAGCGGGGCGATTGCGGCGCGGGTTTTAGATGCGGTGAAGAAACGGATAGGCCCGGGGTTGACCACCCGCGAGTTGGACGATTTTGCCGCCCTTGAAATGGCACGGTCTGAAGCGCAGAGTGCTTTTTTGGGGTATCGAGGGTACCCGGGGCATATCTGCATCTCGATCAATGACGAGGTCGTCCACGGGATTCCGGGGCCTCGGCGGATTGAGTTGGGCGATATTGTCAGTGTCGATGTTGGAGTCATTTATCAGGGCTATATCGGCGATACCGCGGATACCGTGGAAGTCGGGGTCACCGATTGGAAAATTCAGCACTTGGTGCAAACCGCACGGGATGGTCTCGCGGCCGGAATTGGGGCCATTCGAGTAGGGGGCCGCATATCGGATATCTCGCACGCGGTGCAGAGCTTGGTCGAGGGACGTGGTTTTTCTGTGGTCCGTGATTTTGTCGGGCATGGAGTGGGGCGGACCATGCACGAGGACCCGCAGATTCCGAATTTTGGTCCTGCCGGTGAAGGCTTTAAGATTCGTGTTGGAATGACGTTGGCGATTGAGCCGATGGTAAATATGGGCGGATATGAGGTGTCGGTCATGTCGGACGGGTGGACAGTTCGGACCCGGGATCGGAAGCCGTCCGCTCATTGTGAGCATACCGTGGCGGTATTGGAGGACGGGCCGGTCATATTGACTCGGTTTAAGGGAGGCAATTAATAGCTTGACAAAACATCGCGGCAATTATAAAAACGACGTTTTGTTTAATGGAGAATAAGCATGAAGGTCAGAAGTTCCGTCAAACGCATTTGTGAGCGTTGCAAGATTGTGCGGCGGGCCGGGGTAGTGCGGGTGATTTGCAATAATCCCAGGCATAAACAGCGTCAGGGTTAAAGGATTGGATTAAGGAGATCAGGCATGCCCAGAATTCTTGGAGTGGACATTCCGGGGAAAAAGCGGTTGGAATACGCGTTGACCTACGTTTATGGGGTAGGACGGACCTTGGCCGGGGAAGTCATTCGTAAAGCCCGTCTGGATCCGTCGAAAAAGGCGGATGAGTTGACCGATGAAGAATTGGCCCGGATTATTTCTATCTTGCAGACGGGGTATCGGATCGAAGGCGATCTGCGGCGCGAGGTGTCCCAGAATATTCGGCGGCTGATCAGTATCGGCAGTTACCGGGGCTTGCGACACAAGCGGGGATTACCGGTTCGAGGACAGCGGACCAAAACGAATGCCCGAACGCGTAAGGGGCCGCGCCGCACGGTGGGCGCCGTGCGCGGCAAGGAAGTGCGCTCGGAGGCGCGCAAAACTTAAAGGCAACAATCCAGCAGAGGTGTTGAAGCATGGCGGACAAGAAGGATAAGGCGGAAGTAACCGAGACGCCGTTGGCCGGGGAAGCCGGGGCGGTTCCTGTTCAAGTAGGGACAACTGAAGGGGATGCGGCCGCTTCTGCGGCGGGTCCGGTTAAGCCGGTGAAAGTCAAGGGTGCCCGTGCGGTACCCTTTGGTGTGGCTCACGTTTTGGTGACTTTTAACAATACGATTGTCAGCATCACTGATACCAAGGGGGGCGTGCTGGCATGGAGTACATCCGGACGCGCGGGATTCAAGGGGTCACGGAAAAGCACGGCGTTTGCAGCCACCGTGGTAGCGCAAGAGGCTGCTCGACAGGCGGTTGGCCGCGGGATGCATGAAATTGAGGTCCGTGTGCAAGGGCCGGGGGCGGGACGCGAATCGGCAATTCGTGCTCTTCAATCTTCAGGTTTAAATATTACTGTGGTTAAAGACGTGACGCCGATGCCGCACAACGGGTGTCGGCCGCGGAAACGCCGTCGCGTTTAATTCAGAAGGAAAGTCAGTAGGAGAATTTGCATGGGGAGATATACCGGACCAGCGTGTCGCTTATGCCGTCGAGAAGGCATGAAGCTGTTTTTGAAAGGTGCCCGTTGTCGGATGGCGAAGTGTGCCATCGAGACTGGACGGGTGGCGCCGGGGATGCACGGCAAACGACCGCGTAAGATGTCGGACTATGGCGTTCAGCTTCGCGAGAAACAGCGAATGCGTCATTATTACGGCCTACAAGAAGGTCAATTCCGGCTGTTTTTCGAGCGCGCGTTGCGTCGCCGTGGAATTACAGGCGAAGCCTTGTTGCAGGCTCTGGAAACACGCTTGGATAACGTTGTTTTCCGAATGGGATTTGCGGCTTCGCACCGCGCCGCCAGACAGCTGGTATTACATGGGCATGTGACGATCAATGGTCACAAGGCTTCCGTACCTTCTATGAAAGTCCCGGTGAATGGGGTGGTAGCCATAAAAGCCGTGAAGAAAAGCCAGGATCTGGTTCGCCAAGTGTTGGACGCCGGGCATGTTCCGGAAATGGCATCCTGGATTTCATTGGATCGGGACAATATGAAGGGCGAACTATTGCGTGTCCCGACTCGGGATGAAATAGCGCCTTTTGTTAATGAACAATTAGTGGTGGAGTTGTACTCCCGATAATCCGCAGTGTACGCCAGTTATAAACCTAACCCAATCGAAATGGGAAGAGCTGAGGGATACGACGATGCCTATACGACTCAGTCGATTTGAAATGCCGAAACGGTTGATTAAAGAAGAATCCACCGCGACCGGAACCTATGCAAAATTTGTTGCCGAACCGCTTGAATCCGGTTATGGGCGAACCGTGGGAAATTCGTTGAGGCGTGTTTTGCTTTCGTCGATCGAAGGCGCCGCTTTTACGTCGGTCAAAATAACCGGAGCGCCGCATGAATTTTGTGCCCTGCCGGGAGTCCGTGAGGATGTCACGGATATTATCCTTAACCTCAAGAAGGTTTTGTTGAAGACGACCTCTCGTGACCCTCGGGTTCTGCATCTGAAAGTCAAGGGCCCCGGGGATGTGACGGCGGGGATGATCAAGGCTGATGCCACCGTTGAAGTTTTGAATCCCGAACTCAAAATCGCCACCTTGGCGGAGGATGGGAAAATTGAAATGGAAATGGAAGTGCGGTTAGGCCGGGGTTTTTGTCCTGCCGAATGGAACAAGGAAGGAATTGAAAATGAAATCGGCCGGATCCCGATTGATTCGATTTTTTCGCCCGTTCGCCGGGTTAATTTCTTCACCGAAAACACTCGGGTTGGACAACACACCGATTATGATAAGTTAATATTAGAGATCTGGACCGATGGACGGGTGACGCCCGATGAAGCCCTGACGATGTCGGCAGCGATTCTGCGCCATCACTTGGATGTCTTTGTCAATTTCGACAAGGATGTGGTTGAGTTTGAAGAAGCCGAAAAGCAGGTGGATTCGGAACGCGAACGATTACAGAAAGTTCTGGCGATGAGCGTCAATGAAATTGAGCTCAGCGTTCGTGCGGCGAATTGCCTGAATAATGCCAACCTGACAACGGTCGGTGAGTTGGCACAGAAGACCGAATCCGAAATGCTGAAGTATCGCAATTTCGGGCGGAAATCGCTGAATGAAATTAAAGCCAAACTTCAGGAACTAGGGATTACCTTGGGAATGAAGATTGACCCTGAGTTGTTGAAGGCTTCTGCGCGAACGGCTGCGCTCGCGAATAAGCCGGAATCCGCCGGCAAGGATAAGAAGAGTGCGGATAAGGATGAAGACTAACTGGCCGGGTTGAGGGAGCGAGATCGATCATGCGACATCAAAAAAATTCAGTTAAACTAGGCCGTTCACCCTCGCACCGCAAGGCGTTGGTGGAGTCCTTGGTCAGTAATTTTATCGCCGAACGGCGTATCCGGACGACGTTGCCCAAAGCACGCTTGGCTCGCCAATTAGCCGAAAAAATGGTGACCTTGGCGAAGCTCAACACGTTGGCGGCGCGGCGGCAAGCTATTGCGGTTCTTCAGGATAAAGGCCGAGTCTCGCAGCTGTTTGCCGAGATAGCGCCGCAATTCAAGGATCGTAAGGGAGGCTATACCCGGATAACCAAGATCGGGCGCCGTATTGGCGATGGGGCGGAGATGGCCTATCTGGAATGGGTTGGTCTGGCCTATGTCGATCGTCGGAAGAAAGAAAAGCCTGAGGCGAAGGCCAAGCCGGCCAAGGGTGAGGACAAGTCCACAACCTAAGTCGTTGCCCCCTCATCAATGAAAGCCTTCCGTGAACGTTTTGCGGAAGGTTTTTTGTTTTATAAATCAATCCGGATTCCCCAACCCTTGCTCAAGGCTTTGATTTGGGTTCCATCCAAATCGTTGGGTGGCAGATCAGGCGGAATTTCAGCCAAATAAACGATCAGATAAGCCGCGCCATCATCCTGCCGACTCGGGGTAAAATCCCGGGGAAGTGCGCTGAGATCCAGATGTGTTTCGAATTCCGAATGGCCGCTCCCGGAGCTCAATCCAGGCAATTCCATGCAACGGCGAAAAGCCTGCGGTCCGCTTTCGGGATGAAGCAGAAGGATAAGGGCCAGGCGCCGGTTCAGGGAAGGCCTGCGGTTGAAAATAGCACGGGACTTCCAAATACCGGAATTGACTCGGCGGATGCGGGGCGGCACTTCCAAGGGGACCAAGAAGCACACTTCTGGAGATCCCGCCGCGGTTTGCATATTGAAAAGCGGCATATGCCGACGAGCCTGATCGGTGAGACGCCGGTCCTCTTCACCAAACGGATACCCCTCAAATTCAAAGGATAGGCCCGGATTATTCTTTTGCAGGACCATCTGCCAGTTGGAGATTTCGCGGGTGACTATATTTTTCAGAATAAGGGTGGGGGCAACTTCATCGCGTAAATCGCAAAGAAGCGCGACATTGGACAAGTAGCCGGGAAGGGATGGATTGGCCTTGAAGTCGGCCTGCGCGTCTCGAGCAACTTGCTGAAAGACATTGGATCGGCACCTTTCAAAGGCGGCTATGATTTCCGTTTTTTGGCTGTCCGGCACATGGTTTGAGATCAACTCCTCCTTGAGTTGCCGGGCTTGATAAAAGGTTTCTATGTGAACGCAAGAGGAGGTAGAAAGGGCGAGCAGTCGGCCGCGATTGGTTTCAAAATAGTCCTGGGAAAATGCCTTCAAAAGATGGTCGATCAGGGGTTTGAACTCACTTCGAGCATCGCGATATTTGATCATTTCCAAGGCCGACTGAACGGCTTTCCAATCGACGTAGGAACGGGCGCTGGTGCAGTAATTGGTTGCGGCACGTTCGATGGACGGTCCAAGGGTTGCATCGGATTTAAGAAAAGGTTCCCATCCCTGCTTGAGCAAGTTCAACTGTTTCAGTAACTTTGGATAATGGGGCTGAACCTGAGCTATTCGAGCGAGGACATTGCTGACTTCATTCATCGGGTAGGCCATCCCCTGTTGGGCGACGGGAATGGCCGCGGCCACATTTGTTTTATCGAGATCAATGGATTCGCCGCTGAATTCATCGGTGCCAGTCACCCGATCATGGGTGGCCTTGAGATTGCGGACCCATTGGCTGGATCCATCCGTGCGGATCAATAGATGGCCAGCAGAGAGAGGGAAAACCACCCCGAATAGGAGGGTGAGCGCAATCAGCAGCATGGAATTTCTTGAATGAGGTCGCGTTTGATTAAACATCATTTCGATTCCTTGTCTGCGAAAGACTCGGTCCACATTACTTTAATTTCATAAACCGTGCATCAGTTTTGTAAGGCTTGGTTTAGCCTTGTTTCCGGGGGCAGGCCATGGCACACTAAAAGGTGGAAATTGGCTGAGGAGTTCCCGTTTATGAAATTGATATTCGAAAGCAATAGAAGTCTTTCATCCCGGATTCTATTGGGCGTGCTTTTGTGTATCACAATCGGTTTTGTCGTCTGGCATTCAGAATTTGGCGGACAGGCTCTATTGGAGCCGTTATTTCCCAATCTGCCGCTCACCCAGATTATGTATTCCCTGTTGATTCTGGTCGGGGTAACGCTGGCCTATGTGCAGGGGGTGGTATTGGCGCGGGGGCATGTGATCAAATCCAAGGGAACTCCCGGCGAAGTCAAGATGCTGAAAAATGCCCTGAAGTTCTTTTTGCTCCTTCTGGGTTTCATCTTCTTCATCTGGGCCTGGTTTTCGGTTGGGGCGATCGGGACGCTCTTTTTCACATTTGGCGGAATGTTTTTGGGCTGGTCGCTTCAAGCCCCGATTTCAGGGGTCGCCGCGTGGATGTTGGTTTCGATCATGCGCCCTTTCCGCGTGGGGGATCGGATTCAACTGCCGTCCTTCGGGTTGGTGGGCGATGTGGTGGATGTGTCGGTACTCTATACCACTTTGAACCAGGTGGGAGGGAGTGTGGGGAGCGAGGAGCCAGCCGATCGGACCATCCTAATTCCCAATGCCATGCTTTTCGGCGCGCTGGTCATCAATTATACCCCCAAGCATCAGGATGAATTGATCCGGCAATCGCATACTCATAACCAGAAAAAAGATGGCGATATATCCTCTTACATGCTGGACGAATTCGTTTTACGGTTGACCTTTGATTCGGACTGGGATGAAGCTGAACGGATTTTGTTGGAAACCGCGCGCGAGGTGACGGCAGATATTATTAGGGAAACCGGCGAGCAACCCTATATTCGGGCAGACATGGCCGATTGGTATGGGGTATTCATGCGGCTCCGTTTTTTAACCAATGCTACGATGCGCCCTAAAATAATTCATGAAATCAGCAAGCGGGTGTTTAAGGCCATTCAGAACAATAGCAAGGTGGATTTTGCCATCCCCTATATCTATTCGGACAAGAAGGGCCAGGATATGGCTCCCCCCTTGTCCATCCGTAACATGGTCTCGACATCCCGCGCCACGGGGGATGAGTCGCCCCGATCCAGTTTTGATAAAATGAGTCCGCTGTCCCAGGGACAGGAATGACCCATGGTGCAGGACCCCAGATGTATGCTAGTCTCACGCAAAAATAAGGATTGAAAATCCGCGGCCTCATAGCCTATTATCAATGCTCCTTTTCGAATGGTTCAACCCAGTGAGGTTAACATGGCGCGTGTGTATAATTTTGGTGCGGGTCCAGCGGTTTTACCCTTAGAAGTCTTGGAACAGGCGCAGTCGGAACTGTTGGATTTTCGCGGATCGGGGATGTCCATCCTTGAGCACAGCCATCGGGGTAAGGAATATTCGGCTGTTCACGAGGAGGCCGTTGCGAATTATCGAACATTGTTCAACCTACCCGAATCGCATGCGGTCTTGTTCCTCCAAGGGGGTGCCAGTGGACAATTTGCGATGGTCCCCATAAACCTATTGGGAGACGGCCAGGTTGCGGATTATACCCATTCTGGTGCATGGGCGTCCAAGGCGATCAAAGAGGCCAAGATCATCGGCCAGGTGAATATTGTGGCTGACTCTTCGAAGGCGGTTCCCGCTCGGGTTCCTCGTCCAGGCGAATTGAAATTAACGCCGGGTGCCACGTATGTTCATATCACCACCAATGAGACTATCGGTGGGGCCCAGTGGAAGAGTTTTCCCCGCACCGAATCGCCGCTCGTGGCGGATATGTCGTCGGATATTCTTTCGCGGCCGTTCGATGCCTCCCAATTCGGACTGGTTTATGCCGGGGCGCAGAAGAACTTGGGTCCGTCGGGCATTGCGCTGGTGTTGATCCGCAAGGATCTGGCCACGCGGGTTTCGCCCAAAGTTCCGGTGTTTTTCCGGTATTCGACCCATTTGGAAGAGAATTCTCTTTACAATACACCGCCCTGTTTTGGTATTTATCTGATGATGTTATACAGCCGGTGGACCTTGAAAATCGGGCTGGATAATTTGCATCGGCAGAACCGTGAAAAGGCTGGCAAGTTGTATGCCGAGATTGACCGGACGGGTTATTATCGGGGAACGGCCGATGTGTCCTGTCGGTCGGATATGAATGTGACCTTCCGTTTGCCGAGTGAGGAGTTGGAGGAGAAGTTTGTGAAAGAATCCTCCGCTGCGGGCATGAAGGGACTTAAGGGGCACCGGGCGGTTGGGGGGATTCGCGCGTCGATTTACAACGCGTTCCCGCCGGCGGGAGTTGACGCCTTGGTGTCATTTATGAAAGAATTCGAGCGGAAAAACGGTTGAGGACTCGGCCCGTTTTGTATTTTTAGCGCCTATAGCTCAATTGGATAGAGTGTCAGCCTCCGAAGCTGAAGGTTGCTGGTTCGATCCCAGCTAGGCGCACCATTAAAATTAGTTAATTCCGTCATAAATAGTCGATGTTTTGTCGGATGATTTTTTCAGGGATCTTCTATTTCACTTAACCCGGCTTTCTGCGAAAGCCGGGCTAGGTTGCCACAGGAATGTCTTGGATAGTTTCATGACGCGCTCGGCAGGTGGGGACCATCCCTTGGGTTGGAAGTTGTCGGAATGCAGGTAACATTGGATCCGCACATCATCTGAACCCGGGGTAAACGTCAGGAGACGGCTCATGGGTGTTGTGGGGAAATCTGAATTGACGTGGAAACGGGTCAGAGGGGAGACATTTATGAAATGGACCGCCCATTTTTCGGCAATCAACGATTTATTGCCGGCACGATCTTCAGGATTCAGTGGGTGGGTATGTCCGCCCAGCCAGAGGTCTATGGCACCCGGATGCGCGGCCAGATAGTTTTCGAAAAGTAGTGCATCCGGAACTCCTCCGACGAAATAAAGTTAAGAAGAGCCTTTCGGTGCGCCTTTTGGCTTATATCCATGATAGCCGCAATATCGCTCATCATCAGGAATAGCAGGTTGCCGACTCGGAATGCATAGCGTTCATTGTCTCCCGGAGTTGTCTCCGTGATCAACGGCGATATCCTAATTGAAAGCGGGCGCCCCGTTTTCGGTGCCGAATTCACTCTGGTGGATGGCAAGGGTCAGGCTTTCGCGACCTTGTTTGAGATCCGGCCGACATGGGCATCACCAAAGGACCAGACCCGGAAGGCTTTGGCGGCGGGCGAGGAATTAGGAGAGAGCATGGCCATGACCCTAGGATTTAGCCTCACTTTTGATGGAAAACTTTGAACGGGTTTCCTGAAGTTTAATGTCGGTTGTTTTTCCTTCCAAGATGCCGATGGAAATTTCAATGACTTCTCGTGCTTCATCGGGAGACATGGTCCCAATGGTGACCATATCCTGCGGCCGGATCGTATTCCAGACGAAGGTGAGTCCTTGGAACGGGCGCAATTGACCGGCGGCCAAGGGCTTGATGGTCATTACCGGTTTGCGGGCGTTGCGGATGACGGAAGCGACCCAATCGACTTCCACCTGCATCAGGAAACCCATGGAGTTATAGAGGGCGATGTAGGTTTCGATGTCGATGCCGGTTTCATCGGCATAGACGATGGATTCGGGCATATGGGTGCTGAGGCCGGGAATCATGCCGCGTTCGCGGATTTTTTTAATGAGAGGGGTAATATGCCGGATTTCGCGCGTACATCGGTCGACGAGGGCGTCGGTGGTGCTTTGGTGGGGAAAACAGAAACGCGCCCCAAATTTGAGCTGGGTATCGAGAATCGCCTCAGCCTTTTGAAGGTCGAGTCCTTGGGTTGAAACGCTCTTGTCGATGGGGAAGAGGGGTGTTGAGACGATAATGGCCTTAACCCCGGTGCGATCTTCTGCTTCCCGGATGGCATCAGCCAACGGTTCGACATCGATCAGTCCCATGACGGTATCGACCCCGGCCTTAAAATAAACCTCAAGGATATCGGCAATGGCTTTTCGCTGGCGGATATTCTCCTTGATGAAATTGTCCTTGGCCACCGATGTGTGGCTGAACCCCAGAAACCAGTTGGTGCCGATGATCATGCGCGACAAAGAGACTCCGCCGACGGTCGTGCGGGGAAACGAACTCATGCTGCTCCTCCGATAATTGAAGCCGTACCTGTTCCGATCAAAACTTAAAGATTATTTCAAAAAGATCGGATCGAATCGAGCGGAAACAGTAATAAGTGTTGAAAGCGGGGTTCCTTTTGCGTTACAAACCTAGCAATAGGAGAAAGAGATGAAATCAGCCAGTCAAATTAGAATTCAAGCAGTTCAATCGGATCCCGTGGTAAAGTGGGTGGCGCGGGAGGCCGCCAAATATATCCAACTGATGACCGGCCGTTCCCCCCGGATGATCCCCGTCACGGCCACCGATGATGAAGATGGTTGCTTGATCCAGATTGGAACCGTGGATCAGTTTTCCGGGACATGGCCGGATGTCACGGCGACGGGGCAGGATGGTTTTGCCGATGGGATTTTCGTTAAGGCCGGCTCGGGCCGGGTGATTCTCTCCGGATTAAATTCCCGCAGTGTTCTTTTTGCCCTCTATCGCTGGCTGGAAGAATTGGGGTGTCGCTGGCTGAGACCCGGGCCGATGGGGGAGATGGTTCCGCGGATCGCCGATCCCCTGCGAAAGGTTGTGCGATTGCAGGAAACGCCCTCCTATCGGCATCGATGTATTTGCATCGAGGGATCCTGTTCCCGGCAACACGTGTTGGACATGGTCGACTATGCGGCCAAGCGGGGTTTCAACGCGTATTTCTTGCAGTTCCGCAATAGTTACACCTTTTTCGATCACTGGTATCGGGAGGAGCGCCAGGCCGGTGGCCCGCCCGCAGCCTTCTCGGTCGAGGAGGCGGAGGCAATTCATGGGGAGATCAAGCGGGCGGCATTGGATCGGGGATTGCTCCTGCACATGGTGGGGCACGGGTGGACCTGCGAGCCCTTTGGAATAAAGGGGACCGAATGGCGGCCGACCACCCAGGTGATTT
>CAZCDO010000095.1:0-14433 GCA_964497135.1 uncultured Verrucomicrobiota bacterium | reverse complement strand
GATTCGCGAGCCGCGGACGGGGGAAGAGATCGTGGTCCGGCAACGGGCCATTTGAGTTGTGGGCGGTCCACATTGGGAGATGTAAAAATGAACGACAAAAATTCTGTGCGACTTTCGATTCCGGGGCGAGTCACCGAAGAGCCCGGTAACAACGGTTTGATGAAACTGATTTTGACCCATCCCTCGGGAGCCCGGGTCGAGATTTACCGACATGGGGCGCATATCACTTCCTGGCGGACAGCCGCTGGGGTTGAACAGTTTTTTCTCAGCCCCCAATCCCAGTTTCATCCTGATCGCCCGATCCGGGGCGGGATCCCGGTGGTCTTTCCCCAATTCGGGGACGGCCCTCTGCCCAAACATGGGTTCGCCCGGATCCTGCCCTGGACTCCGGTGGCCTCGGCGGAAACGGGCCCGGGTGCCGTTACGTTGACCTTTCAAATCGAGGATTCCGCCGCCACCCGGGCGTATGGCGCCCCGTCTTTTCGGACCCGTCTGCATTTGGAACTTGAACCGGAGACACTGACTTTGACCTGGTCCGTGCTCAATCGCAGTGGGTCTCCGTGGTCCTTCACCGGCGCCCTGCACACCTACTTCCGCGTGGCGGATATCCGTCGCGCGGCCGTTGAAGGACTCCAGGGGATCGCGCTGGTGGATTCGCTCCAGGCGGATCGGCGCGAAGTCGAATCACGGGACCAGATTCGTTTCGCTGAGGAGGTGGACCGGGTTTATGTTGCGGCACCCGACCGATTGGCGGTGATTGATGAGGTGGAGACGCGCCGGGTTGAGATCACAAAGACCGGGATGGCTGATGCCGTGGTATGGAATCCCTGGATCGACAAGTCGAAGCGGCTGGAAGATTTTGGCGATAACGATTATCGGCAAATGGTCTGCGTCGAGACGGGGAATATCGATGCCCCCATTCGCCTAGTGCCCGGTGCAGACTGGAGCGGGTCCACCCGGTTTTCGAGCGAAGACGGGCGGAAATAGGAACGAATTAGAGGTTTCAGGGTTCGGGGTTCAGGGACGATAACAAACAAGTCGGGTTTCACGTCAGGGAAAACCAAGGGATGTCTCACGCAGAGTTGCGCCAGGTTCAGATAGAGTTAAGACAAGAGTGAAGCAGGGCCGTGCGATTTCGCCGCGGCGGCGGAATCACCCGTCCCGTGTTCTCATGAAGCCAAGAGGAGGAAGGTTGGTTGCCTCAAAAACAAGCGGCGGACGGGACATTTCACAGCCTTGTGCGAAATGGCACGGCCGTTCTCACTTTGCGAACAAGGATCTGAACCCAGAGGAACTCTGCGAGAGCCTCCCCGCCTCCGGGAAGATAAAGCGGGAGATATTGCACACAGAGTAGCACAAGGTTCAGATATCCAAGATGAACCGTTCTTAGCTTAACACGCATGAGGGCATCCCGGCTCCAACCGATGAAGGCGGTAGATTACCTGAATCGTTCTCGTTCAAGGTCGCAATTTGCGACCATGAAGCGCGGAAAGAATATCAAGTACCTGCCTTTTGTCTTCGCCGAACACGGGGCGATCATGGCGGCCAATGTGCTGAATAGCCCTCAGGCCATTCAAATTACTTTTTAAATCCACCAGTCGAACCCGAGCCGCCAGCCAAACCTATCGGGTTTCACGTTAGGGAAAAACGGTCTGAATATGGCTTCGATCGCCGCAAACCCTAACGGATGAGCGGAGCGCTTCGGCTGGCCCGATCAGGCGGACTCGCGCGATTCCATCCGGCCCCTTTTTCCAATCGGCCACCTGGATCGCTGGATCTTCAAGAATCAAGTGGGCGATTCCGTCCGACGCCACCTGAACCGGTCGGCCGGGAAAGAGCGTTAAGGCCATCCTGTCGCGGCCGATGGTGACTTTTGCCGGGACGGCAGTTTCGACCGTCCAATCGGTATTGAGCAAATAGAACCGGTCATAGCCCGATTCGGCATATTCAAACCAACTGATTCGTTGTTGAGGATCGTCTATCTGGATGCGCTGGGGATTTTGAGCGGCCAGGGATTGCAGAACGCCTTCGGCCAGGTTGAGCAACCGGCCCCGCCCGAGGTGGGACCAGGTATTAAATAAAATCACCTGACCGCGCCCGATGGCGTGGCGCAGAATCACCGGCTCGCCCCGTTGGGATTCCGCCAACACCTCAGCGCCGTGCCGCTCGATGTCGCCTGCAAAGTAGGTGATATCCTGGTTGAAAACGGGATATTGCTCGTCATAATCCTCAAAAAAGAGCGGATTTTTGGGCGATAGACACACCTCGCGAGCTGCTGCCGGGGCGAGGTAATCGCCGGTGAATCGCACGGATTCGATCCGCCCGCCCAGATCCCGGACGCGCAGGCCGCAGAGGGAATGCAGGTCGCCGTCATGCAGGAACTTCCATTCCAATTGCTGGCGGGTATCGGTGCAGAAGTGGGGCAGGGAGACCATCAGGGTTCCGCCTTGGCGGACGTATTCCTCCAGTCGCGCATAGAGGGGTTCGGTCATCGTATTCCAACCTGCAAGAACCAGCAGGGGGTACCGGGCGAAGTCGGCGGCGGACGATTCGGCCGCAATGACATCCACCTGTCCGAAGGGAGTGGCGGAGTACCAGCGCCGGTGAGGTCGGCCGTGATCGAGCCCATGCCGGCCAAAAGAGAAATGCGGGAGGAAGACTTTCAGCAAGGTCCAGGCGCGCATGATTGAAAAATCGCCGAAGGCGCTGGTAGAAGCCGAAAAGGTGCCATTGAAGAGATCGTTTTGCCCCTGGATAAAAGCCTGGCGGACCGTGGGCTGGGGAAGTTGATGGGTCTGATGGAAGGCGAGGAGTTCACGGAAGCATCCGCGCATTCTTTCGAGGGTGGGGTGCTCGAATTCCCTTCCATAATCGCGCCAGCTTTCCTCGGAGAGGATGTAATTATAGACGGGGATATTTTCGAACAGGCCGCCTTCCCAGAGGATCTGGCGGGCGCCGGCGAGATAGGAGGAGAGCATGATCTGGCGAGTCAGGCGTACCCGGCTTTCATCGCAGGCATATTCCGCGCCCTGCCCGCAATACCATTGCATGGCGCAGGCGACGCCCCAGGGCTTCCCGGCCACCCGCGCGGCCCCGCGGGCACACGACTCCTCGAGCACATTGCAGGCCGGACCAATTTCGCTGATGTGGCAGTCCAATCCGGCGGCATAATAGTGGCCGCACAGCGCCCCGGCCGAGTCGAAGGTGACCAAGCGATGTCCCGGCAACCGGCATTCGTCCATCTGTTTTTTGAAATAATCCAGATAGCCTTTGAGTTTTTGCGCCAGATCCAAGGACGGGTTGGCATTGCGGTGAAGATGAAGGACCGGTTCGACGATGGAAACCCCGGCGAAGAGACGCCCGCCCAAATCGGCCAGTTGCCGTAATTCGGCATGGGAAATCCGGGTGTAGTGGGGAACCCGAACGCGTTGCAGGGCGTAAAATTGTCGGCGTCGCACGAGATACTGAATCAGCGGAATCCATTTTTCGAGCGGAATCAGGTGCAGGTTGTTGAGATAATCGTCGATGGCAATGCGCACGCCATTGCCATTGACCTGCTCGAAGCAATCGCGGACGGCGGGTTTTAGCGCATGCCAATAGGTGGTTTCGGCTCCGGGCAGGGCGATGAATTCGCCCGGCCCATGGTCGGAATAGACGCGCTCGACGGCGCCGGTCCAGCGCCCGGCCGAATCCGATTCCAGCGTCCAGCGGACCGGGCGTCCCGACTCGAGGGGCGTGATTTCGTAGAGGGCGCGCCAGGCATCGAATTCGAATTCGGCGCCGAGGGGAATGACTTGGGCGTTTTCGGTGGTCGTCACCCGGGCCTCGATCCGGACGTCTCCGGAATTTAATTCAACCAGGAAGGGCACGCCGGCGATGGCGGAGGGGGGGATGCCAGCCAGGCGCGGCAAGGTGGTGAGTTCATTGCCTTGAACGATGCGGAGGTGCGAAAGATAAATGGTGCACAGCTTGCGTTCGGCGACTTCGGTGGGAAATTCATTCAAGAGTTGGGGATCGAAGAATTCGCCCAGGGCGTCCCGGGAGGACCGATTGAATAATTCGATCCGGTTTTCGCCGGGTCGGAGGAGGGTGGGGTCAAAAGGGAACCGGAAGGTGGGCCAGAAGGAGGCGGTTTCCTCGTGACTGCGCCAATGGATCATACCGTTGAAAATTTCTGTATCGTTGAGGCGGAGCGCGATGAGGGAATTGAGAAATTTTCGGGTGTAGGCATGCGAATCATGAATTTCCGACGAGGCTTCGATGAACAATTCGAGCGGGCGGCGGGGATCGGGCGGCGTGATGACCGGGAAGTGCCAGGTTTGATGGTCGCCTCCGGCCAGACGCAGGCACCGGCGCTTGTCGGACAGGCAATAGCGGTCACGGCCGCGGAATTCATGAACCGGGGCGGGGACCCGGGTGTTTTTAAAAGGATCGATAATCAGCCAATCGTGCATGAGAGACCTCCGGATCTGCCGTTGAGGGGGGAACTGTAACCCACGTTGCCGTTTCGCTCAATTCAATAAACCGAGACGCGTCCTTGTGCCTGGGCGCAAGGTGACTTCGTGGGTGACTCGGGGGCTAAATCGCAATCGGGAATTTTAACACCAAGGCCGCAAAGCTAGCTAAGACGATGTCCATCCCAGACCGACGGCCCAACCATTTCAATATAAGGCCCATTGAAATGGTCGGGCCGGTTGACCCTGCAGAGAAAATAGGGTCAGGTTGTTAGACCTCGTTAATTCGGATCCCGCGACAAATCGGGCAGGGTCGTCGCCCGGCGGGATTATGCCTTGAAGTCGCGAAAAGAGCTTGACCCAATGGCCGGGGATATGGTCATTTGTTAACCCATTCAGGAGAACCTTCATGTCCACGCCCGGTCGTCCGATTGCCGACATTATGCGTGCCGCCCATGCGGCCGGCCTTGCCATTCCCGCCTTCAATATTCCGCACTTGCCCATGATGGCCGGGGTGGTTCGCGCCTTGCGCGAAACCGAGACCTTTGGCCTGATCGCCGTGGCCCGCCTGGAGTGGATGAAATTCGAATCGAAGAGTCTGGAGGCCGTGGCGGAGGAGTACGGGCGCCAGATGGATCCCCGTTATACCCGCCTGCATCTCGATCATGTGCCGGTTATCGATGAGGATCAACTCACGGTGGATTACCGGGCTGTTTTGCAAGCGGCCATTCGCGCGGGCTACGATTCGTTGATGGTGGATGGATCTCGTCTGCCGCTGGACGCGAATATCGCCGCCACCCGGGAAGCGGTTGAACTGGGACACGGCGCGGGATTGCCCGTTGAGGCCGAACTGGGCGCCGTGTTGGGACACGAGGCGGGCCCTCTGCCGCCTTATGACGAGTTATTCCGGTCGGGCAAGGGGTTCACCGACCCGGAAGAGGCGCGCCGGTTCGTGAAGGAGACGGGAGTCGATTGGCTCTCGGTATCCGTCGGCAATATCCACGGCGCCATTTCCGGCGCCGCCAAGAGCGCTCAAAAAGTTCAGGCCCGGTTGAGTATTCCCCACCTGCAGCAGTTGCGCCGGACGGTCTCCGTGCCACTGGTCCTGCATGGCGGCTCCGGCATTCAGAAAAGTTTCGTGCTGGAGGGGATCCGCAATGGGATCGCCAAGATCAACGTGGGCACGGCGATTCGCCAGGCTTACGAGGCGGCGCGGAGCAACGCCGGGGCGGCCGAGGAAGCGGTGTTTCAGGCCGTGAAGCAGGTGATCGTCGAGGAATTGGAAGTGGCCGGTTCGGCGCGGCGGTTGAATCCGCCATTGGGATGAGCCGGATGATCAGGCTGAATGGGAGGAATCGCCTACAGTTTAAGGCGGGCTGAGTCCGAAATCCAAGGTAGGGCGACACCTCCGGGGGAGCCGTTGGGTCCGGTCCCCGGCTCGCTCGGAGATCTCGCCCTACCAAAGATACCCACAAAATTGTGAGTCTTTATCGGAAAGGGCTTAAGTCCTTCCGTCTCGGTGACAGCGTAATTGGACAATTAACAAAGGAGTCAACTCATGAAAGATAGGAAATCCACATTCGCCCTGTATTTCGGTAATCGCGGTTTTTTCCCGGCTTCCCTGCAGAAGGGTGCCCGCGAAGAGATGGGTCGGGTGTTGCGCGGGCTCGGGCACAAGATTTTGACGCTCGACGAGAAAGCCACCCGCTATGGCGCGATTGAGACCCCGGCCGAAGGGCGCATTTATGCCGAGTTTCTGCGAAAAAACGCCGGGAAATTCGACGGTGTCATTCTTTGCCTGCCCAACTTCGGGGATGAAACCGGCGCCATTGCCGCCTTGCAGGACGCCGGGGTGCCGATCATGGTTCAGGCCTATCCGGACGAAATGGATCGGATGGCTCCTGCTACCCGCCGTGATGCCTTTTGCGGCAAGTTTTCGATTATGGACGTCTTTGTCCAGAACCGGCTGAAATTCACCGTGCTTCCGCCTCACACCGTGCATCCCGAAACAGATCAATTTGTCGCCCAGGTCGATTATTTTGACCGGCTCTGCCGTGTGGTGCGGGGCTTGCGGCGGATGACCGTCGGGGCGATCGGCGCCCGGACCTCGGCGTTTAAGACCGTCCGGATCGACGAAGGTGCCCTGCAGGCGCACGGGATCACCATGGAGACGATGGATCTCTCCGATGTCTTTGCCCGGATGCGCAAACTCAAGGATTCCGATCCGGCCCTCAAATCCAAGGCGCGCCTGCTCGAAGGCTATACCTGTTGGAAAGGGGTTCCGGGACGGGCTTTGAGTGAGATCAGCCGGCTGGGCGTGATTTTGGACCGCGTGGTCGATGAATTGGGCCTCGATTGCCTGGCCCTGCGTTGCTGGGTGGAACTTCAGCAACAGCTCGGCATTTCTCCCTGCGTGCTGTTGAGCGAGATGAATGATCGGGGCGTGGCCGCCGCCTGCGAGGTGGATGTGGGCAATGCCATCACCATGCATGCCCTGCGGGTTGCTTCGGGCCGGCCCGCCACCTGCCTGGATTGGAACAACAACTTCGGGGACGAAGAGAACAAGTGCATCCTCTTCCATTGCGGGCCGGTGCCGCAGAGCATGATGACCGGGCCGGGACAAATCACCGATCATGCCATCCTTGCCAATGCCGTGGGCGAAGGCTGTGGGTACGGATGCAATACCGGACGGATCGCGCCCCAACCGGTGACCTTCGGAAGTTTGCTGACCAGCGAGGGTAAGTTGGAGTTTTACCTCGGGGAAGGCGATTTTACCGACGATCCCATCGCGGCCGATTTCTTCGGTTGTGCCGGGGTGGTGGAGATCCCCGAGTTACAGAAGGCGCTTCAGACCATCGGCTATTTGGGCCATCGGCATCATGTCAGTCTGACGACCGGGCATTTTGCAGCTCCGGTGTTTGAAGCCTTCCAAAAATATCTCGGTTACAACGTCGTTCGCGTATGAGCCTCCTGGGCATCGATGTCGGAACCAGCGGGTGTAAGGCGGCCGTGTTCGATCCGGACGGGGCCTGCCGTTCGCTCGTAACCCGCGAATATTCGGCGGTCAGTCCCCGTCCCGGCTGGTTCGAGTTGGACAGCCGGGCGGTGACGGAACTTGTTTTCGAGACGATTGCCGAGGCGGTTTCGCAAGCCGCCGCCGATCCGGTTACGGCCCTGTGTGTCAGTTCCCTGGGGGAAGCGATGACCCCGGTTGACGCTAACCGCCAGATTCTGGGCAACAGTATTCTGATGACCGATCAGCGGGGGGGGGACCTGGTCAACTCGGTTCTGGCCGGGATGGACCGGGAAACCTTCTATCGCATCAACCGGAATTTTCCGGGCTCCAGT
The DNA here is from genome assembly GCA_964497135.1 of uncultured Verrucomicrobiota bacterium. Classification (GTDB taxonomy): domain Bacteria; phylum Verrucomicrobiota; class Kiritimatiellia; order CAIKKV01; family CAIJXV01; genus CAIJXV01. The sequence goes on along the minus strand of CAZCDO010000095.1, from coordinate 6,631 downwards.
TATTCGCTCCCCAAAATGCTGTGGTTGAAAAAGCACCAGCCCGAGTTATATGCCCGCACCGATCGCTTTCTTTTATGGTCGGATTGGATTGCCTATGCGCTGGGCGGCGAAGCGGTGACCAGCTATTCGCTGGCCAGCCGTACGCTGTTATTCGATGTTCAGGCCGGCACGTGGTCTTCGGAACTCTTGAAACTGAGCGGGATCGATGCGCAAAAATTGGCATCGCCCCGGCCTTCGGGAACCGTGATCGGCGAAGTGTCCCCGGCGATGGCCAAACGGTTGGGCTTGCCGCGGGGTGTGCGGATCGTGGTCGGGGGGCATGACCAATGTTGCAACGCGCTGGGGGCGGGGATCGGGTCGGCGGGCCGGGCGGTGTGCGGGATCGGTTCGTTCGAATGCCTGACGCCCGTGTATGACCGGATTCCGCCGGCCGAACCGATGATGAAGCACGGGTTGAATGTGGAGCATCACATCCTGCCCGGGTTGTATGTGTCGTTCATCTACAACCAGGGCGGGTTGTTGGTCAAATGGTTCCGCAATACGTTTGCCGCGGAAGCGGCGACCGAGGGGCTCTATGCCCGGTTGGATGCCGAAATGCCGGTGGATCCGACCCGCCTGATGGTATTGCCGTATTTCGATGTGACGGGACCGCCGGAATTTGTCGGCGACGCATCCGGGGTCATCGCCGGGTTAAAGATGGGGACGACGCGGGGTGAGATTTTGAAGGCCATTCTGGAAGGGGAGACCTTTTACTTTGCGGCCGGTATGGAAGCCTTGCGTGAACTGGGGATCAGCACCACCGAATTCGTGGCGACGGGGGGTGGTGCGAGGTCGGACCGGTGGTTGCAGATCAAGGCTGATATTTTTGGCATGCCGTTTGTGCGCCTCCGGTTTACGGAAGGTTCCCTGCTGGGCGCGGCGATCCTGGCGGGAGTGTCCACCGGCGTGTTCTCCGGGGTGAAGGACGGGGTTCAGCGTTTTGTGGCGCGGGAACGGGTGTTCGAACCCGATCCGGGCCGCCATGCCATTTACCTGGAACAGATCGAAAAATATCGATCCCTATTTCCCCTGCTGCGCGGGTATTTGAAGACCTTATGATTACCCCGTCTTTACCCGTGAACGAATAAAGACGATGTCAACGGGATGCTGTCGAGATGCTTGACATGAGGTTAGGGGCTTGCCAAACTGACCCGCGCTTGAATCGGGCCCATAGCTCAGTTGGTCAGAGCAGGGGACTCATAATCCTCTGGTCGCAGGTTCGACCCCTGCTGGGCCCACCATTGAAGGCGAAGGGGAAGCCTGTGCATCATCCCGAAAATAAATTAATTAATTTACACCAGGCGCTCTTCCTCAATATGTCGGAGACGTTCGGCGTCGTTGAGGTGTTCTATGACGAACAGGGCCAGTGGGTGGACTGTGTATTGCGCGAGGCGAATCCCGCGTTCGAGCAGGCTTCCGGACTGTCCCGGGACCAGTTCATCGACCGGTCGGTGAGTGAGTTCATGCGGGATACGCCGGATTTGCAGTTGTACCTCGACCTGTACGTTCAGGTGGACCGCACAGGGACGCCGGCGTATTTTGAAGCCAGTTATCCGCCGCAAAATCGTTTTTTTCAAGTGTCCGCGTTTTCCCTGGGCGACCACAAAGTCGGGGTGCTCTCGATCGACACCACAGAACGGGTTCTCGCCCAGCAGAAACTCCGGGAACTCACCGCCGAGCTGGTTCGGGCCGAGGAAAAGGAACGTGCCCGGATTGCGGATATCCTCCATGAAGATCTGCAACAGATTCTGGTGGCCGCCCAATATACGCTGAGTGGACTGCACGCGTTGCCCCGGGATGAACAGATACAAACGAGTCGCCGGCTGATGGACATGCTGACCAAGGCCGTTGAAACCTCGCGCTTTGTCACCACCGCGCTGCGTCCCCCGGCCCTCTATGAACTCGGGGTGGGAGCGGCCTTTTTCTGGCTGGCCGAACAAATGAAACAGAAGCACGGATTAACCGTCGATTTGCAGGTTGCCGTCGCGGCCGAGCCGGCGTCGCTCGATGGGCGAATCTTCATCTTCCAGGCCGTTCGCGAATTGCTTTTTAATGTGGTCAAACACGCCGGCGTATCCCTGGTTCACGTCCGGATGGGCCTCGATGACCACGACCGGATTCAGGTCGAGGTTTGCGATGCGGGGGCGGGCTTTCCCGATTCAAAGATCCAGCCGCGGGGGTTCGGCCTTTTCTCCATTCGAGAACGAGTGGGACTGCTGGGCGGGCGCCTGGATATCCAAAGCGCGGTGGGGAAGGGAACCCGTGTTTGTCTGACCTTGCCGAAGACGTGAGGAAAGCTCCGACTTCCGACTCCTGACTTATTGCCCCTCGGCGGGGTTACTCCTCCCGGATCAATTCGCACACCGATTGGCGGACGGCCCGGCGGGCGGTCAGGCCGAGGCCCGCCAGTCCGACGGCGATCAGGCCGATCAGGCCGAAGGCCAGGGTCGGCCAGGGCAGGTGGCCACCCTGGCGCAGGAGCCAGGGCAGCGCGGTCATACTGCCGGCCAGGGCCCCGAGTCCGACGCCGGCTGACAACAACCAGAACTGTTCGGCGGCCAGCAGGCGGGCGACCTGGGCGGGACGCCAGCCCACGGCCCGCAGAATGCCGATTTCCTGCCGGCGTTCGCGGGCATGGCGCAATAGAATCAGGCCCAGCGCGCCGGCGCCGAAAAACAAACCGACCGCCCCGAGAAATTGAAAGATCGCCAGATAGCGGGCTTCCACCGCGTAGAGGGACTGGAGCCGGTCAACGGTTTTTTCAACGCGCAATCCCTGTGCACCATATTCCCGGTTGAGCACGGAGGCCGCTTCCGTTGCGGTGGCCGGCGGCGAATCGATCAGGAATCGGCGGGGACCTGGATCGGATGGAAAATCCCGGAGCAGAAGGATTTCATCCATGATCAGGTTGCCCTGCAGGATGGAATCTCCCAGTTCGCCGATGATTCGCAGGCGGATGATGTTGCCCCGATCGTCGGTCTGTTCCACGGTATCTCCGATGGATCGATGCAGGCCCCAGGCGAGGGTGGTGGCATCGCCGAAAACGGGCCGGGCACCATCGGGAAGCGGACTTTGCAGAAGGCGCCAACCTTGGGCGGGATCCAGGCCGGGCAGGACCCTGAGAATGCGGAAGGCCCCGAGCGACTGGAAGGATTCGGAGGGAACGCCGAGCAGGGGGGGGCGGAGCGATTGGAGCGCGGAACGACACGAGGCATCGTCGCCTGGTTTCAGGCGCAGGGAAATGACCCGCGCGGGGTTTAAGGCGGGGCCGAACAGGGTCCAGCGATGGTCGCGAATATCCCGCAGGAAACGGTGTTGGGCCGAGCTGGATTCGGCGTAGAGCGTGAATCCACCGGTTCCCGAGGCGCGCCGGTCGGCCTGATGAAAGGGGTTGCGGTGAAAGACGTTGACGGCGATGACCAGAAAAACCCCGGCGGCGGCGATGCCGATGACGGTCAGGCTCCGCCCGGGGTTGCGGCCGGCATCGCGCAAGCCGAGATGCAGGATCCCCGGCCGGCTACAACGGGTGGAATGGGCGGGCCGGGCCAGAAATGCCGCCGCTGCCAGGAGACCTCCGCAGAGGGTGGCGGCTCCGGCCCCGAGCGCCAGAAGGGGGAGTTGCTCGGGACGCGCCGAAAACGCCGCAACGGCGGTTGCTCCGGCCGCCATCAGGACGAGTAGTGCGAGAATCCCGAGGAGCCCGACTCGCTGACGGGAGCGGGTCGGGGTCCGCGGACGGGACGAACATCCCTGGAGCAGGCGGTGAATCGGTTGCCGAGAGAGCGAATGGATTCTGAAAAAGGTGCAACCGAGAGTGCCGAGCAGGGTGCCGCCCATGACCTTGAACGGCAGAGACCAGGAGCTAACGAGCGTGGGGAGGGGCCAATCGGATCCCTGTTCAAAGAGGCCATTGAGGTGTTGGAAAAAAACGGCGACCAGTCCTATGCCCCCAACCAGTCCGACGAATGCGCCCGCCGCGACGCCGATGAGAATTTCGAGTTGGAAGAGCCGGACGATCCGGCCCGGCGAAAAGCCGACAGCCCGCAAAAGCCCGATTTCCGGGATTCGCCGCGTCAGCTCAAGATTCCAGGCAAGGGTGGTCAGGGCGAGGGCGGCGGCGGCCAGAAAAAAACTTAACCCGAGGAACAAGGATCCAAAGTCCTGGGTGGTCTGGGGTCTGCCCGGCTGGGCGGGAGTCCAAACCAGTCCAAGTTCGCGCGGGTCGATATTCCGGGCGATGGCGGAGTCCAGCTCTTCCGGGGTATTGGCGGCCGACAGGTGGAAGCGGATGGCGGTCAGGTCGCCAAAGGGATTGGTCCATAGGGTTTGCCCGGCGGTGAGCGTGATGAAGGCCTTGGGCGTGGCGCGAAACCGGTTCCAATAGGCTTCATCCTGGGTTCGGATCCGTTTCAAATCGATGGGGAAATCGGGTTTCCATTCGGAACACTGAGCCACCTCTTGAAGGCCCGGAAAATCGGGAACGAGCGTGGGATCGAGCAGGGGGCTGGAATCCGCCAGGATGGAGTGAACCTGAAAAACCGCCTGGGTTTCAAGGAGGCTCCGATCCGGAGCCGGCACAAAATAATGAAGCGTCAGGGCATCGCCCGGGGCCAGGCCGAGGTCGTCGGCGAGCCAGGGGTGGATCAGGATCTGGTTGTCCGCCAGATCGACCGGCAGGCGGGAGGGGGGGAGGGCGGCGACCATTGAGTAGGGTGTGTCGTTGGATCCGGCGGCGAGACCGGTGACGAAGTAGGTGAGAAGGCCTTCGGCATTAAGACCGGACCGGGCGGCGGACCGGCCGATGGGGGCATCGAGAAAAATGCGGGGGGTGCTGACCTCCCATTCATCCGACTCGAGTACCGGGGTGATTTGTGCTCCGGCATCTTCCAGGGTAAAGGCCGCGCGGAAGGCGGTGTTGAGGGGTTCAGGGGTTTGGGCATCGGAGAGCAACAGATTGGCTTTACCGGTTTGTTGGAGCAGGGATTGAAGGTCGTCGAGTCCGAGGATGAGCAGGGGTTGGGGGCGGTCTTCCTGGTGAAGATTAAAACGGCTGAACTGCTCGGGTTTGAGCAGGCCGGAAACCTTCCTGCGCAAGGTTCGGGGGACGGGTGCGGCAAAACGGAGTTGTAATTCAGCCGTACCGAACGCATCGGCTGAGGCGCGGATCAGGATTTCGTCGCCGATATCGACATTGAGCTGATCGGCCAGGGTGGCATTCAGATAGACCCCCTGGCGATCGAAGCCCGCCGGGGGGCGCCCCGCCGGACTGAGCGGCCAGAACCGGCTGTCCACGCCCAGAATTCGGGTGTCCACGGCATAGGCCGCATGATCGGGGGCCTCCATCGAGCCGTTCACCTGGAGGACCGGTGCAACGGCGGCGGGGGCGAAATGGTCGGCGAGTGCGGCCCGAAAAAAACGGTCACCGCCGCCGAGAACGCTGTGGATGCCGCCCAGGCGGAGAGCTTGCAATTGCAGGTGCCAGTCGCGCAGGGTATCGCCCAGGAGCAGGGCGACGGTCAGAACCAGGGCGGTGAGTGCGGCCCCGGCCAGGAGGGGCCCGGAAACGCGGTGAAAGCGCCGTAAATTCCAGCGCAGGAGAGGAATCTTCATGAGCGGATTTCCAGCCGGCCGTGATTCAATTCCCATTGCCGGGTCATGGAGCGGGCGACGGCGGGCGAGTGGGTGACGAGCACCAGAGCGAGGTTCTCGGATTGTTGAAGATCGCGGAGCAGATCCACGAGGGCTTGGGCGGTATCGGCATCCAGGGCGCCGGTGGGTTCATCGGCCAGAAGGATGGCGGGGGAATTGATCAGGGCGCGAAGCACGGCGACCCGCTGGCGCTCGCCGCCGGAGAGTTCGGCGGGAAATCGGTGGGCGAGCGGGGTCAGCCCGGTGCGGGCCAGCAGGTCATGGGCGCGGTCGGTCAGGGTGGCCGGGGCAGTCTCGTGGTTGATGGCGGCGGGCAAGAGGATATTTTCGAGCGCGGTGCACTGGGGCAATAGATGATGGGCTTGGAAGACGAACCCGATTTCGCGCGCACGAACGAGAGCGCGCTGGTTCTCCGTCAGATGGTTGAGCAGGTGGCCGCGAATGGTAACGGTCCCCAGCGACGGTTCGTCCAGACCGCCCATGAGATTGAGGAGCGTGCTTTTTCCGGAACCGGAGGGGCCGGTGATGGCGATCGAATCGCCGGCCTGGATGCGCAGATTGATTCCGGCGAGCACGGTTCCGCCCGCGCCTTCCAAATCGCCGGTGGAATAGGTTTTTACCACATCGCGCAGTTCGATGAGGGGTTCGTCGGGGGGATGGGTTTCAGTGTTCATGAGCGGCATTCTCGGGTGAGGGTGATCAGTTGACGGGCCATGCGGTCGACGGTGAAATCGCGGGCCAGGGTCGATTGCCCGGCCGCGCCGAGAGCCGCCCCCTCGTCCGGTCGCTGCAGGGCATCGGCGAGCGCGGCGGCGATGGCAGAGGGTGTGAGTTCGTCGAACAACCAGCCGCCGCCAGTGGCGGATAATACTTCGGGAAACGCGCCGCGGCGGGGAAGGAGGACCGGCCGCCCGGCGGCCAGGCTTTCGAGAATGAAAAGGCC
>CAZCDO010000094.1:0-14703 GCA_964497135.1 uncultured Verrucomicrobiota bacterium | reverse complement strand
CTGCCCGACTCCGGGGGGGCGGGGACGTGTCAGGCAAGAATGCCTGACCTACTTGGGAGCCGGTTGCGAAGTGCACCGAATCGCAGATGTGCCCATTCCATGCCGTCCCCCCCTTCTTTCGCCCCACATCAATACACCCTGAAAACCGAACCCCTTTGCAAAGAACTATTGGGAAGGAAAGAATTCAAAATAACACACTGATTGGAGATGACCAATCGGAAGACCCCCATGACTTTACTCAGATCATTGCTGTAGGCGGCAATCGTCGCGTTATTTCCACCATTGAAGAATTCACCGCTCACCCCCAGCGGCCCGGCATTGGTCATAATGACATAACTTTGGGTATTGGTCGGCACAAACCCACCCGTCAAAACCGGCTTCAAGGTGCCGCCCAGGGTCAAAGTTCCATTGGTCACCACCAGATAATCCCAACCGACTCCCGGTGTTGAATTGGTCATGATCTCGAATCGCGATTCGGAGCTGGTTTTCAGCGTGAGCCCGCCGATGTTCGTCAGCGAGCCGAGCGTCATCCCGGGACTAAGCACTCCAAAGACTGTCGTGGTAGCCTGGATCGTCCCCTGCCCCGTCAGGGTGGCCTGATTGGTGATCACCAAGCCGTCATAAAACCGGTTGGTGGTTATGCCCGGCAACAGGCTTAACATCGCGGTCTGGCTCCCATCCCCCACGGTGAAAGACCCCCAATTGGTCACCAACGCCGACTGGACCCGGAATTCCCCGCCATTCAAGTTCAAGCGCTGATTGCTGTTGCTCAGGGCGAAACTGCTCAACGTCACCCGGCCCCCGCCCGTCAGGGTGAAATCGTTCGGCAACAGATTATTGAAGGCCAGCGTCGTCGCCTGCAGGATGCCGCCATCGACCACCAGGCTGTTGTTCAACGAATTCAAACCACTCGCCACATTCACCGTGGCAAAGTTCGTGATCAACCCGCCAGACTCGACGGAGAGTCGATTCCAGGAACACGTATTTCCACCCGCGAGGGTCAGAATCATCCCCATCCCGTTCCAGACCGAACCGCTCCCCGTAACGGTCGTGAGGTTACCGTTCGCGAAGGGCCCTACGGCTAAAGTTCCGGCGTCCGGATAACCCGTCGTCAGAAAGAGTTTGCCTCCATTCGCAACCGTTATGAGATTCGAACCGGTATTGGCGAAGGCGGAGAACCGGATATTGGTTGCAATGGCCCCCTGGTCGAGCAGAAACAGGTTGTTCGTTCCGCTCGCGGTCCCGATGGCCATTTGATTGGCCGCCACCAACTGTTGCCAGAATGAATTACTGCCCGTGACGATAAACCGATTATTGGCGCTCGCTGTCTTAGCGACCGTGAAGCCGGAATTGAATAACTTCCCGCCATTGGTCACAATTAAACTATTGTCGTTGTTGCCATTAATGCCCCCCACCGTGATGGTTGTAATATTGGTAGCCAGGGCGCCATTATCGACCCGGAGGATGTTTCCTGACCCGCTGCCTTCGCTCACCGTCAATCCACCCGACCCCCCTCCCTGATTGAATAGCGTATTGGGACCGGTGATGGTCATCGTACAGTTGGTTGACCCACTACCAACATAGGCCCCATAGGTGGGGGCGCTGAGATTCAACTGCCCGCCATTCGTAACCAGCACCGTGCCGTAACTCGATCCCGAGGCAAACGCACCGAACCGCACGGTCCAGTACATTTTTCCGCCGTCAATGGTAATCTGGACATTGGACGATCCCAGAGCGAATCCGCTCTGGTTGTTTTCCCCCGCACACACATTACTCCAAACCGCTCCGCTGGTGACCCAGCCGCGCCGGTTATCTTTGGCATTGGCAAAATAGAAGCCGGCGGACGGCCATTTCACCCAAAGCAAGCCATTGCTCACGGTGACCGGGCCGGACCCGTTGAGCGCGTTGACCTGATCCACCCTCAAAACCCCATCCGGGCTATCCACCATCACCGGACCACTGAGATTGTTGTTGGCATTGGAAAGCACCAGTGTCCAGGTCCCTTGCTTGGTCATCGTTCCCTGGTTGGTAATCGCCCCGCCCAACGTCACCGTTCCCCCGACAAAGGCGTTGCCGCCAAATACCGTGTCGGTGGACAGGATCAGAGCATTGCTGATCGTGAAAGCGCCCGCGCCGGTCAGGAAGTCCATTCGCGGCAGGGTGGCGCCGTTGTTGGTGAAGATCAGCGGGTTGCCCGTGATAAGGTTCGTCACGAGGGAAGCGCTCGACACTTGCATCTGATTCAGTCGGAAGGCCCCCAGATTATTGGTCGAGTTGTAGCGTGTCCCGTTGTCGCCGAAGCCCAGAATCGTCGTGGAATCCCCTCCGGCCCCGGGAGCCGTCCCCCCCACCCAATTTTCATTCACGTCCCAATTGCCATTATTGGGAACGGACCAGATGTCGCTCGCCGCGGACCCCGGCGTCGCGCCGCGGTAGACCAGATACAAGGTATTGGCGACGTTGCTGACCACCCACGGAGCCGTTCCACCCACAAAGTCATTGGTTTTCACGGTGATGATCGAGGGATCAAACCCCGTCACGGTTCCGGCCACGGTCATGATCCGGATGTTATAATCCCTATTTGGCTCAAATCCCACCGGTTGGCTTCCTTTGGAATCCATTCGGATCACATAATTCGGTGTGCCGGCCGTAAAGAGTAATTGCGTGTTCACGGTCACCAAATCCCACCCGTTTCCGGCGCCCAGATTGAGATTGGTGATGTCGACGTTGTAAACCGCGCCCCCCTTCCACGTCAGGTTGCTGCCGCCAATTACCAGCGAGCCCGCGCCGGAAATTCCCGGATCCAGCGTCGCGCCATTCGTCAACACCACACCCACCGCCCCTCCGCTGATTGTGCCGAGGCCCGTCAGGGTGTTCTTGTTGGTGAGCAATAAGCCGCTGTTGAACGCCAGCGTTCCGCCCAAAGCCTTCAGCGTCGCGTCCTGCACGCCATCGCCGATCGTAAACAGCGTGCCATTGGTAAAGGTCGTTGCCGTCACCCCCAGTGTGCCGCCGCGCAAATGCAGAACGTTGTTACTGTTTATCGTCAGCGTCCCGATGGCGTCCAACAGGGCACCCTGGTCGATTCGCACCGTATTATTGCTCGCTGTACGGGCGCCGCCGCCGAGCGTCAGATTGGCGCCGCCCTGGTTCCAGAGGGTCCCCGGCCCCGTCACGAGCGCCGTATTATTCGTCCCGTAGGTACTGGCCCCGATCACGGTGGCGCCGTTGGCATAAACCTGCGCGCCATTGGTGATGACCATCTGGTTCCAACTATTCGTCTGCGCGAGCGCCTGCCCCAGGTTGAATCCAGCCACATTGGTGACCAGGGCGGCGTCGATCCACAACGTGTTACTCATGGCCAACGCGCCCCAGCCGACGTTGATGGCCTGCGCTCCGCCGTTCCAGAGCGAGCTCGCTCCAACCACCAGGGCCGTGGCATAGCAGGAGTTGAAGCCGTAGCCCACGACCGACGCGAGCCCCGAGGCGTAGACCAGCCCATTCGTCACCACCAACAAATTGCCCACATCATAGTGGGTTGCATCGGACGCGCCGATTCGGATTGCTCCGTTCGTGAATACGCCGCCATTCTCCACCCGCATGACGTTCCCGGTTCCGGTGGAGAGGGTGGTACTGCCGCCGATAAAGACGTAGGAGGCTCCGGTCCCCAGGTCGAAAACCGAGCCGGCATCCCGGATGACCAGCAAATTCGCATAGCCACCGGCCAGGCCGACATACGAGTTGGCCAGCGCGGTCCCTTTCATTTTTCCGCCTTGCTCCACAATCAGTTGATTGGAGCGCGAGCCATTGCCATTGCCGATCGAGAAAGAACCGGCCAGATAAATCCGGCCCATATTATTCACTCGCATGGTGTTGTAATCACCGATGGACCCAATGACGATGTTGTTCACGTTCGTCATCATCGCACCGCCGTCCATGTTCTGACCGTCGATGAGGAGCGTATTGTTCGTCATCCCCGCTCCGGAGCCAATCGTCAAGGCGCCGGGGTTGTTCCAGAGCGCACCGCCGCCGGAAATCACGACGGCATTGTTCGAGGACGTACTGCCAATCGCGATCGCGCCCAAACTGGACAACTGCCCGCCATTGGTCACGATCAGAGTGTTCCATCCGCTCCCGACGGCACTGCCCAAGGTCACGTTCCCCATGTTCGTCATCCGGGCACCCAGCCCGTCAATGCGCAGGAGGTTGCTCACTCCGCCAGCGGCCAACCCGATCGACAACGCCCCTGCGCCACCGTTCCACAGCGACCCGCCGCCGGATATTACGACGGTATTGTTCGAGGACGCATTGCCGATCGTGGGGGTCGTGCAGAACAACTGCCCCCCCTGGGTCAAGAGCAGGGAATTCCAGCCGCTCCCGGCCCCATTGCCCACGGTCATCGTCGCCACGTTCGTCAACCGGGCGCCGCACTCCACTCCCAACCCATCGATGAGAATCGTGTTGTTCGTGGCCCCCGCGCCAGACCCGATCGTCACGGCCGTGTTGCCCGCGTGCCACAGAGCCCCACCCCCCCCCACCGAGGCGCTGTTATTGGAGGTCACATTCCCGACAATGGACGCGGCGGTGCAATAGATCTGTCCCCCATTGGTGACGGTCAGGCTGTTGGCCACCGTGCCCCGGTCCGCCACGGTCAGGGCGCCATTGATCGCCAGCCGTCCGCCGGCATCAACCGTCACTTGCGCATTACTCCCGATGGTCAAACCCACGCCGTTGGTCCAGGTCGCGGCGCTCCCCGAAACCACTGCGGAGCGATAGGTGGCGAGGTTGCCGAAGGTGGTCATGACACTGGGAATGCTCAACGTTCCATTGAACACGACAAATGCATTGGTGGAAAGCGCATTCAGGTTGTCGATTCTCAAGGTGCCGCCTGCGCCGTTCACCACCAGGGGGCCAATAAAGCTGTTCGTTCCGTTCAGCACGGCAGTCGACGCCCCCTGTTTGGTCAGGGAGCCCGCAACGGTGGTATTGGTGAGAATAACCATGCCGGACCCCATCCCGCGCAAAACCAGGTTGGTCGACGAACTCAACATTATCCCACTAATATTGAACGAGCCGCTGCCCCCTTGCTCGATCGCCGCATCCGCGTTCCAAAACTGCAGAGGATTGCCCGTCAGGATATTCGTCATCGCCGCATTGGCGTTCGTCAAGACCAGCCGGTTCAGTTGGAAGGCACCGACATTGTTGTTATTCGCAATGTAAAGGGGGTCGCTCGCACCGCCGCCAAAGGTCAACCGCATCCCCGGACTGCTCGCCGGGGGCGCGAACCCGCCCACCCAATTCCCGTCAACCGTCCAATTCCCGTTCGACGGCGCGGTCCACGTGTAGTCCGTACCGGCCTCCACGGTCGGGCGATAGGTGACGTACAGATTGTTATCCAGCCGCATCACGCTCCAAGTGCCCGCAACGGGATTCAGAAAGTCATCCGTGTTCACGGTGAACTTCGAGGCATCGAAGTCAGTGAGTGACGTGACCGAAGCGATCAACAGGTTGTAGGAGGCATTGGTGGAAAAGTTGGCCGCCTCAACCCCCCGGGTTGACAGGCGAATCACCAGACTACTGCTTCCGACATCGGCGACCAGCGCCAACTGGCTGCTCACGTTCAGCGTGCCGTAGCCCGATCCCGGCCCCCCCGCCATATTAACGATTTCGACGAGAACCTTGGCGCCCGCGTTCCAGGTCAGATTACTGCCGCCAATGGTCAACGTGCCCGAGCCAGCCAGCCCCGGATTGATCGTCGCGCCGTTCGTGAGCGTTACCCCCGCATCGCCGCCATTGACGGTCCCGATACCCTTGATCGTGGCATTGGTGTTGATCAGCAGGCCGCTGAGGAAGGACGCCGTCCCGCCCGCCAAACTCTTCAATGTGGCCAACTGTGCTCCATCGCCGGCCGTGAAGAGCAGGCCGTTGCTATAAATCGCGGACGTCAGCCCCAGGGTTCCCCCATAGAGGTTCACCGCGTTGCTGTTGATGTTGACCGTCAGCGTGCCGATATTGTCCACCGTCCCGCCCCGATCGATCGTCAACACATTCCCGGTGGCGGAACCGGGGCGGTATAACCGATGGTGAGATTCGCTCCGCCAAGGCTCCAGAGGGAATTGGGACCCGAGACCACCACCGAGTTGCTACTCTGCCCAAAGGCAGGGGCGGTTAAGTAAGCGTGCCCAATGCCGGAAACGGCGGTGCTGTACAACTTGCCGCCATTGGTAATGATCAGACTATTGAACCGCGCACCGGGACTATTATAGCCGACATAGACCGATGCGGCATTCGTAACCAAGCCCCCGTCCTGGAGGTTGAGGCTATTATTCGTGCCCTGGCCGACGATCAAAGAACCGCCCGCAACGTTCCAAGTCGAATTACTGTAGAGCGTCACTGAATTGAACGAGCCCCCTACGGCGCCACCGATTGTATTGTTTGCTCCGGAGACGCCCGAGAGTTTGCCGCCATTTGTGATCACCATGCTATTCCACGTTGAATAATAGGCGGTGCTGCCGAAATCCGACCCCACATTCACCGCGCAATTCGACACCACCCCCGAGTTGTCGATCAATAAAAGATTCCCCATCGCCGAATTGTTATAGGCGCCGAGGGTGATTTTTCCGCCCCCGGCGTCAAACAACGAGCCGGGATCGCGAACGCTCATCGAATTGCTGGAGGCGGGCGCGTATTCGCCGACATACGTGATTGCCCCCCGTGCATAGACCTTGCCGCCCATGGCAATGGCGAACGTGTTGTTTGAACTGGCGTACCCCACCCCGTTGTTGTCCAGCCCTGGCGAGCCATACACCAATACCCCGCCATTCGTCACAATGAGGCGGTTGCCCATTCCCGCACCCGTGCCGCCAACTTGGAATAAGCCCACATTGGTCACGACGGCCCCGGCTCCGGTGCCATCGATCATCAAGGAGTTGTTGCTGGAATTATTAGCGAGGCCAATGGTCAGTTGTTGTCCGCCGTTATCCCAGAGGGATGCCGAGCCGCCGCCGATCACTGCTACGGAATTGCTTGAACCCGTGCTGCCGATATAGGTGACTGCGGACTTCGTGAAGAGTTTGCCGCCGTTGGTGAGGGTCAGGCTATTATAGTTATTATATGCGCCGCCGCCAACACTCAGCATGCAATTGGCAACAACGGCATTGTCGGCAATGGTCATCGAGTTGCTGTATAAGGACGCGCTGGCGTGATATCCCACATAGAGATTTCGCGCACCGCCATCCAGCAGGGCATCGGTCCCGCGTACGACCAATGAGTTTCGATGGCCACCCGCATTATTCCCCACGCGCGTATTGCCGAGGGCATAAACCTGGCCACCGGCTGCAATCAGGGCGTTGTTGTCGATATTCCCGGTACCCATAACGAATTCGCCGGTAATGGCGATCCGCCCGCCATTGGTAACCGTCAAACTATTGGCCACCGTTCCCCGGTCCGCCACGGTCAGGGCGCCATTGATCGCCAGGCGCCCGCCATCGATGGTGACCTGCGCATTGGTGCCGACGGTCAACGAACCGTTGGTCCAGTACGAGTCATTGCCCGTCACCAAAGCGGAACGGTAACTGCTGTTTCCAAAAGTGTATCCCGCCGTGTTGACCAATTTGCCGCCGTTGCTCACGATGAGGGAGCTGGAACCGATGGCGTTAATGCTGTCCAGCCGGATCATGCTGAGGTTGGTGACCACCACGGGATCGGCGAACACGTTGGATCCCGCCAGCGCCAGCGTCCACGGACCCTGCTTGACCAGGGGCTGTCCACCCACGACGTTGCTGGCCAGCACGAGCGTGCCACCGCCGTCCCCTCCGAATACCATACCGGTATCCAGCGAAAGGGCGTTACTGATGATATACGTGCCGCCGCCGGTCTGAAATTCCAGACGAGGCGCCGTCGCTCCGTTGACGGTGAAGGCCAGGTTGCTGCCGGTAATGAGGTTGGTCACGGTGGAGATACTCGCGAGGACCAGCTTATTGAGCTGGAACGTTCCCGTGAGATTGTTGGTCGAAAAATAGCGCGTGCCATTGTCCCCGAAATTCAACACGTTGGCGGGGTTGCCGCCGGCGTCCGGCGCCACGCCGCCCGCCCAGTTACCGGCCACGTTCCAGTTGCCATTGGAGGGCACTTTCCACACCAGATTGGCATCGCCAAGCGGGCTCGTGCCGTCGTAGGCCAAATAGACGCTGTTGTTGAAATTCGTCAGGTACCAAGTGCTGGCCGGCACGGTCGAGAAGGCACTGGTATCGAGGGTGATCAGGTTGGTGTCATAACCGACCAGGCTGCCGTAGGTCAAAATCTTCAACGTGTAATTCAACGCCGGATTGAAACCGGCGGCGGCCGCGCCCTTGGAATCGATCTTGAGCACGAACTTCGGACTGGTGCCGGCAAACACCAATTGACTGCTCACATTCAAAACATCCCAGCCCACGCCGAACCCGAGGTTCAGGTCAGTGACCTCGCACTGGTACACGCCGCCCCCGGCCCAATTCAAATTACTGCCGCCAATCGTCAGGGAGCCGGGCCCATTGATCCCGGGACTGAGGGTCGCACCATTGGTCAGGATCACACCCACGCTCCCGCCGCCCACCGTGCCAACCCCCGCCAGGGTGGCGGTGTTGGTGATCAGCAATCCGGCGGTGAAGGACAGGGTGCCACCGGCGAGGGATTTTAGAGTCGCCGACTGAACGCCGTCGCCCGCAGTGAACAACCCATTGGTATAGGTTGTGGTCGCCGCCCCCAATGTGCCGCCCCGCAGATTCAGGAAGTTAAAACCACCGGCCAGGGTGAGCGTTCCGACATTGTCCACGGTCCCGCCCTGGTCGATGATCAGGACATTGTTGGAATAGCCGGCAGCTCCGACGGTCAGAGCCGCACCGCCCAAAGTCCAGAGCGAATTGGACCCGGAGATCACGGCCACATTATTCGACCCGCCGGTGGTTCCAATCGAACCGGCGGCGGTCATATAAAATTTTCCGCCATTGGTCACGATCAGTCGGTTATCGTGCAGCAAATTTCCCGCGAGACGGTTGGGCAGGATCAACCCGGCCACATTGGTCACCACGCCGGCGTCGATGAGCAATTCCACCCCGCTGATACAGATGGCATTTTGGGGATAGCTGTGGGGCGCTTCGATCCCGTAACCCCGCATATCGA
The DNA here is from genome assembly GCA_964497135.1 of uncultured Verrucomicrobiota bacterium. GTDB lineage: Bacteria > Verrucomicrobiota > Kiritimatiellia > CAIKKV01 > CAIJXV01 > CAIJXV01. The sequence continues at coordinate 5,544 of CAZCDO010000094.1, read as the reverse complement.
GGAGCGAATCCGAATCCCGGACGATTAAACGATTCCCGATGAGGGGCCCATTGTAATAGTTGAAGCCGATGAAAAGTGCGGCGGACGAATAGACGCGGCCGCCCTGTACGATCTCCAGACGGTTCGAGGTGGCGGCATAGACGTTGCCGCCGATCACACCGATGCCATGAGCCAATGCTCCATGCCCAAAGTTCGCGCCAGCCCCCAGATACAACGCCCCGCCATTGGTCACGATGACGGCATTCATCGTCGATGGCGAGGCTTGTGACCCGTTAAAGCCAATCGCCAGACTTCCAATATTCGTCATCACCGCGCTCCCCAGTCCACCCTTTCCGTCAATAACCAATAAATTGAATGAACTACTGAGATTCCCGATCGTCATCGCCTGGTTGCCACCATTCCACACTGACTCCACCCCTGGCCCGCCGACGACGTCCGCCCGATTGGCGCTGGCGCTGCTGCCGATCGTGCCGGCCCCGGCACTCATGAAATAACGGCCGCTGTTGGTGATCACCAACCGATTGCCGCTCGCCGCCGCCCCAGATCCCACGGTCACAAAGCCGTTGGTCATGACGGCGCTTCCGGCCACACCCTGTCCATCCACCCACACTTCATTGGATTTTCCGCCAAGGAGACCTACCGTTAACACGTTCGCACCGAGAGTGAGCACGGACGAATTCGGGCCGCCGCCAACCACCCGCAAGGAACAGTTGGATGCCGTTTCACCGATATAGCGGTAGTTACCCCCGGCCAGGTTCAAATACCCGCCGTTGGTGATGACCCCCCAACTGTTGTTCCCGGAGATTTTGAAATCGCCGTAGCCGCCATGCGTCACCTGGGAATTATCGATCACCAGGGAACAATTGGTCGCCCAACCTCCGCCCCCCACGATCAGACCTGCGGCGCCACTGTCATAGTACCGGCTCCCATTCAAGAAATTCGCCGAGGCAAAATCGCCATAGAGTGACAACGCGGTGGTTCGAATTTCGGCGCCGTCCGAACGGATGAAGCAGTTGGTGGATCCAACAACCCCCACCTGAATGCCGCCGAGCAGGCTGTAGAAAAGGCCTTCCCGCCGGACATCGATACCACAGGCAACCGCGCCGATGGCACCGACCATCGTTGCCCCGGAATTGGTCACCATCGCACTGCCCAATACGCCGCCCCCATCCACGATCAGCACGTTGCTGTAGGATCCATTGCCGTTCCCGCCTCCGATGTACATCGTATAGCCGCCGGTTCGGGAGGTCTTCAGCATCGTTGGCGCCGTCGGGGTTCCCGCGGCCACAATCCAGGTGTTACTGGCGGAACGCCCCCAATTGGTGCCGTACCCGAGAAAGAAATCGGCTCCGCCGGCGTAAGTGCAGGTCAACTGCGCGCCATTGGTCATGATGATCGTATAATTCGCCCCGCGCACGGAAGAACTGTTATTCGAAAAAACACCCCCGTCCATGGTTATGCCCGACGGACCATCGTTATCGAGAAATATGGCGTCTTCGTTGTTGACAAAAGGCTTCCGAACCAGACCATCCGAGGACCAATTGGTATCGGCCGGATGCACAGTCCAGCGCCCATCCCCTCCCTGATATCCAGCGGCAGTCGAGGTGTCCCAAAATAAAGCACCCGCTTTAACTGATAGAGAAACCATTCCGATCACCAGAATAGCCGACATCAACCCGATGTATTTTCGCATAATTTCATTCCTCAAAAATTTGCTGTGATTCTACCATTTCGGACGGGCCGTGAATAGGATCAAAAAATGACATGATTAGCACAAAACTGATATTGGGCACGAAACCGAAAAGAGATGCGCGGGAGGGGTCATTATGTTAGATTTCAACCGTATTTTAACCCATCGAGAGATAACCGGCCGGGAGAAAACATGATGAACCCTGCTTTTCAAATCGGAGTGGCGGAAACGACGATCAACCCGCGGCTGGGCATGCAGATCGATGGCAATATCGGCGCCTATCGTCCTGCCGAATGCATTCTCAACGATTTGTATGGCCGCGCCATGGTTTTCCAAAAGGGCAAAAAGCGGTTCCTTCTCTTGACGCTCGATTTATTGGCCGTCACCCGGGAGTGGTCGGACGCGATCCGGGATTTTGCGGCCACCGAATTGGGATTTGAGCGGGACGCCGTGGCTGTTCATGTGGCCCAAAATCACTCCTCGCCCTCGCTGGGACAGATCATGCTTTCCGACCGGTTTGAGGCGGCCAAAAAATACCCGTGGATCCGGGGTTCCGATCCGGCGTATGGCCCCCTCGCGCTGGAAAAACTCAAGCCCATGATCCGCGAAGCCGTGGCCCATCTTCAACCGGTCCGATTGCTGTTTGGGAGTTCCCTGGAAGCGCGGGTTTCGTTCAACCGCCGCGTCGTGATGCGCGACGGCACCGCGGAAATGGGCCTCTGGGCAAGACCTTATGACGGGCTTTATCGGGAAGGCCCCAGCGATCCTGAAGTCGGCGTGGCGTTGTTTACCACACCCGAGTTGAAAACCCTGGCGCTGTTATTGCATCACACCTCGCATCCCGTTCATTGGCACCCCCATACGGCTATTCACGGAGATTGGCCGGGAGCTTGGGCCCGGGCGGTCCGGCAGACGATGTTCCCGGGAGGGATTCCGCTGGTCCTGAACGGTTGTTGCGGCAATGTGATTCATCAGGATTCATTGAATCCGCATCGGGAAGACACCCCCGAAAGCATGGCCAAACTGCTCACTGAAGCGGTTCAAACCGCGCTGACCAATCCTTGTTTCAGCCAGGACGACCCCGTTCTCGCCTATAAGACCATCCGATTTGATATTCCCTTTCGCGCATTTCCAAAAAAGATTTTCGAGGATGCGCACAAATTTCTGGAGGCGAACCCCGATCCGAAATGGACCGATGCCACCCACACCCGATACGAGTGGGACTGGCATTTCGCCGCCTCCCTGGTTGATTTGGAAAACGTATTGGCAACACACCAGGCGTTCGAATATGAGATCCAGGCGGTGCGCCTGGGCGATCTGGCACTCCTGGTGCTCCCCGGCGAACCGTTTGTCGAGGCTCAACTCGAAATCAAGCAACGTAGCCCCGCCAAACGCACTTTCGTGGCGCACATGTCCAACCGCTATGTCGGCTATATCCCCACGCCCGAGGCGATCCGGCGCGGCGGCTACGAGACCCGTCCGTCCAGCGCCTCCAAGCTGGCACCGGAAGCGCTCCAAATGATCACCGATCAGTCCGTAGCCCTGCTCCAGGAGTTGTATAAGTCGTAAACCGGGCCAAGGACGGGTTTCAATGGGGTGCATGGAAGGTAGGGCGAGCTCTCCGAGCGAGCCGCCTCCCCGGGTTTCTTCCGCTCGCCCCATCCCCGGCTCGCTCGGAGAGCTCGCCCTACCTTATTCTGATCGACCAACTCGAGCCTGAAATATGCATATTTTACGTGTACCGGCCGAAAAAATAAGATACAGAGTGCTTGGGTCACGAATTATGAGAAGGATATAAAGTCATGCCCCCCTCCCCTGACGTCAAAATTCTTCGGGAATTGGCAAAACAGTATGCCGAATTGGCGGCCCAGCCGATCCAGGAACAGCGCCGCCGCTTATGGTCGGCCCATCACAGTTTCAAGCCTTCCCCGGTCCCGGTGTTGGCAACCTATGGAATGTGGAATGTCTGGTGCCGCGAGTTTTTTGGCGATGCGGCGATGAAATGCCAGGATCCGTTTTTCCGAGATCATGAACGCGCCTTGCGGATGCTGATCTTTCAAGACAGCGTCGGGGATGATTCCATTCTGGAACCGTGGATTTCCCAACGGGCGGCCGTCAAGGGCACCTGGGGCCAACTCTGGGGACTTAAGGAGGAGTTTATCTATTCGGAGGATACGGGCGGAGCCTGGAAATTCAACCCGGCCATTCGGGAATGGTCGGATCTGGACAAGATTCAGCCGACTCCGCATGAAATCGACGAATCCCAAACCCGTGAGCTGGTTTCCAAAATCCAGGAGGCCGTGGGGGATATTCTGCCGGTCGATGTGAACCGGGCCCCCGCCTATCACGGCTTTTCAGCCGATATTTCCACCAGCCTTGCCCGTTTGCGGGGCCTGCAAACCCTGATGATGGACCTGTACGAATATCCGGCGGAATTGCATCGGCTGCTGGCCTTGATGCGGGACGGCATCCTGGCCAACAACGAAGCGGCGGAAAAAGCGGGCGATTACTCCTTGACCTCCCACGCCAACCAGGCGACCACGTATTGTGATGAACTCGAATGGCCCCGCCCCAATTCAGGACCGCGCAAACGGGCGCACCTGTGGGGCTTCTGCGCCGCCCAGGAATACACGCTGATTTCGCCCCAATTCCATGACGAATTTCTACTGCAATATCAACTACCCATCATTTCGAAATTCGGAATGACCCACTACGGCTGTTGCGAAGATCTGACCGCCAAAATCGATATGCTCCGGAAAATTCCGAATTTACGAAGCATCGCGGTGACCCCGACGGCCGACATTCATCGCTGTGCCGATCAGATCGGCAAAGACTATGTCATTTCCTGGCGGCCCAACCCGACCGATATGGTGTGCGCCGGCTGGGACGAGGCCCGGATCCGGAGGATCATCCGGGATGGAGTGAAAGCCTGCAAAGGGCTGGCCCTGCACATTCATTTAAAGGACGTTGAAACGGTACAGGGCGATGTCTCCCGCCTGGCCCGCTGGGTGCGAATCGTGCGGGAAGAGACTTCGTTATAAAGGAGTTGCAGATGGCCGAACGATTTATCATCCCCCAACCCAAACCCGGTCCGTATGTTTTAGGTCCGGATTCGAATTATCAAACCGGCGTGCCGCGGGGCACGGTCACAAAAGCGGAATGGCGCAGTGCGATTTTTCCCGGCACGGTCAGAGACTATTTTGTGTATGTTCCGGCTCAATATCGGCCCGACACACCGGCCGCCGTCATGGTTTTTCAAGATGGCGGCTCGTATGTCGACGTGACCGGAGATGTGCGGGCTCCCATTGTAATGGACAATCTGATTCATCAGTGCCGGATCCCGGTCATGATCGGCCTTTTCATCAATCCCGGAACCTTCCCTCCGGTGGCACCCGGCAAGGATCCCATCAGTAATCGCAGTTTCGAGTACGACACGCTGAGTGATCAATACGTCCGGTTTCTGCTGGAAGAAATGTTTCCGATGCTCGGAGAAACGTATCGGCTGACCTCAGAATCGGGCGGGCGGGCGATCTGCGGCGCGAGTTCCGGAGGGATCTGTGCCTTCAATGCCGCATGGGAACGACCGGATGTTTTCCACAAAGTATTGAGTCATGTCGGCAGTTTCGCCGACATCCGGGGCGGCCATGTTTACCCCAACCGGGTGCGCAAGACACCGCCTAAACCGATCCGCGTATTCCTACAGGCTGGCGCAGCCGATCTGGATTGCGCCTGGGGCCATTGGGGTTTGGCAAATCTGGAAATGGCCGCTGCCCTGCAGTTTGCGGGCTATGATTACCGATTGGAATATGGCGATGGAGAGCACAATTATAAACATGGCGGCGTCCTCCTGCCCG
>CAZCDO010000093.1:0-14804 GCA_964497135.1 uncultured Verrucomicrobiota bacterium | reverse complement strand
AGGCGTGCGCTGCGTATGGCCTGACCGAGGCGGAACTCAGTTCCAGACTGGCTGAACACAATCCTATCGACCGCCTGACCCCCTTGGCTGACGCCCAGGTTCCCATTTTCCATATCCATGGAGACTGCGACGCCGTGGTTCCCTTGGCCAACAATTCAGGTGAACTGGCCGCGCGATACCAGGCGTTAGGGGGAAAAATCACCCTGAAAATCGTCGAAGGCCAGGGACACAATATGTGGCCCGGCTGGTTCCAGTGCGAAGAACTGGTCGCTTTCGTCAGGGCTCAGGCGCAGAACCGATAATCGCTTCTACTCTTTGGGAATAACGATGGCACTGGTCAGCGCCGGACTGGGTTGGTCCGGATCGGTCTGGGTAAGCCGGGCGCGCAATTGAGTGAAGCCTTTGGATTCGACCGGCTGCTGATCCTGGACGGCCTGCCACGCGGTCCATTCGGAATCCGGCGGGTTTGACACGCCGGTCCGGTATTCCATGGCGATGGACGCCGTCGGTTTAGCCGAGGCATATCCGACGGATCCATATCCATTCCCGCAAAACCAGAGGCGCCAGGTCCCCTTGACGACCTGGATCTCCGGATATTCGACTATGTCGTCGTCCCAGGCCGGAACCGGCGACACTTCCAGAACGGGGGCGGGTTCGTAATGTTCCCAGTGAATCCCGTCAAGGCTTTCGGCGTAGCAGATCCGGTAGCCGGGCTTGCCGAAAGAGTACCAGATCTGGAACACCCCCCGGTCATAGCGCACGTAGACGCGCGACGTGACACTGCGGGCGCTGCCATCCAGAAACACATCGCCCAGCACCGGGTTCCCGGGATATTTCTCCCAATGCACCCCGTCCTTGGATTGCGCCAGGCACATGGTGACCTGAAGCCGACCGTTGATGGCAACCATGGCTGCGCAATAGTACATGAGCCAGGTATCCCCGAAGCGCAGGAAACTCGGAACAAAGACCCCCCCGTCATCACAACTGGGTTCGGGGCCCCGCTCCAGGAGGGGATCGTCTTGAGCTCGCTTCCAGGTGATGCCGGAGTCGAAGGATTCCGCCAGCCCAAAGGTCCAGTTACTGCCTTTTCCCGGAAAGCCCCAGCCGGTGTAATACAGGCGCCAGTGGGTTTCGGTGACTTTGACGACCCGCGGCTGGTTGATGTGACCGCCCTCCCAATTATCGGTGCGGGGCTTGAGAACGGGACTGGCTGGATGCTCTTTCCACGTGACGGGGTCATCCACCGATGCCTCGGCGAATCCGATCCCATTGTTTTTTGAGCAAAAATACATCCGGTACCGGGTATTGTTTTCACAGGGAATGATAGAGACGCCATTGGTCCAGTCATCCCAGCCGGAGGAGTGTTGGGGGCCGTAGATGGGATTACCGGTGTGCTTGGTGAAGATGACCGGCGTGGTCCATTGGGATATCCAGCCCACCGTGGCCGGACCTGCAGCGACCGGAGTGACCCGGCTGGTCCACACGCCCGTGGTGCAACCCGGTGCCAGCCGAGCCCGGGCCCGGGCGTCGATGCGGATACCTTCTTTTTCGCCAGATTGAATTTCAATCCCGTTCACCGTTACCGGCGGACGCCGCCCGAAATACCAGTGGTCTGGAAGTCTGCCGATCATATGTTGCTTCATGAAGAGTGAATGACCCGGTTAATCAAGAAATCGATTTCTACGTTCTAGTCAAAAGACGTGTTTGACGCAAGCCCTGTTTCTCGCAGAGTTCCGCAGGGTATAGACGTGTGCTCGCCATTCCCTGGATTATCCCGAGCCCTGTTTATTTGTCAGGATGCTCAGCCCTCCAAGGTCGAGTAAGTCCGCCGTCGTAACGCCGTCGAGGAGAGAAAACCAGTTCAACGGGGGCCTTCATGCGCGGCGTACTCGCCGTCGCGTGCGAGGCATGGTTAGGCCTTTTTTGCTTCTCTCAATGATCCGCTAAGGTACTTGTGCAGAATGCTTGAAATTAGCGTCTGGTATGGAAGGCCTTCTTCTACGGCCTTGGTTTGAATGCCAAACAAATCCCTTTCTGACAAGCGGATGTTAATCCTCTTGTTCTTTTGCAGGGTGTTAGCAGCATACTGCCTCAACTTAGCAATCTCCGCATTCTTGTTTTTGACAGACTTGAATTCGCCTTTATCAAATGAATCAAGGATGTCCTTCTCTTCTTGATCAAGAATTATCTTTTTCATAACTACCTCCTAAATATTTCCTTGTCGCCTTGCGACTAGGAATAATGGTCTTCAGTTCGATTTCCTCGCCGTTCTGCTCATAAGGCACGAGATACGCATAATCATTAATTCGTGCCACACCAATCTTCTGTCCTGGGTATTTGTTTTGATTGGGGTGGTCGATGACATCCAGCAAATCGGATTGCTCCATCAAGACGACAATTTGCTCAAAACACACGTCGCGATTGAGCTTTAACCATTCATTCTTGCTTTCATCCCATCTGAATAACTTCATCAAAAAAGCATAACTCAGCGTGTGCCGTTTGTCAACACAATGTCATCGTTATTTTCTGGCCCTAACGTTCGCCTTCACTTTCGGCGAGGAACGAGCCGTAAAGTGGGAGGCGTGGTTCGATGTCATATTCCCTGTTTCCGCCATTGTTGAAATGCAGAAGTCCACATTTCTGTCCGAACGTTGACGACTCCTGCTTTGATCTGGAGTTCTCCAAGTTCGGCCAAAAGGTCTTCTACTCGTTTTCTGGATTCTTGATTTTCAATGAGTGCTTGGTCGGCAATCGAACCAGCACCGCCCCAGAGTTCATTTGACGTGATATACGATTTCAAATCGTCATTCGAACCGGCGAGTGCGACTTCAATCTGTTCGGCTTGGTAGTTCTCGTTTCCAGAACGCAGGAGACCAAGAAGCTGTTTCAGTTTTTCTCTGATCTCATTCATTATCGTCTCTGCATCGAACGTCGAGGCTGTGGTTTCGGCGCGCTAGCGACGATACCCACCGGCCTCTGGTTCGGTCGTTCCTTCTTTCCACTTCATGACAGCATTCTGCTCCAACTCCTTCTTAATGCTGTCTAGCTCGGCAACCCTCTCCCGACCAGTCTTGTTCGGACGTTCGTACGATCCGCGTCTTTCCATGTAACGGGCAAGAGGGTGCTCCCACAAGGATTGCTCTTCAGAAACGTAGTTGATGCCCTGGCGCAACACGTACCCTGGAGAATGGTTTCGTGCTGCAGCAATCCTCGGAACAACGTTCGTCGCCGTCATGAGGTGGTGAAGCCCAAACATGTCCTGAGCGTGTTGTCGCAGGCAGAGGATTGCCGCACGTCGGTGCCCCACATGGTATCCGGCGCCGAACGCAATGCCGCTAAGCAGAAGCGTCCAGACAAAACAACGGAGATGCAATTCCTTCATTATTTTCCTCACCGAACGTCCGGCGTCATGGCGGCGAGCTTGCGAGCCTACCATGCACGCCGTTGTTCGGTCCTCATAATTGTGGCATCACGGCCGCAACTCCATTCGTCCAGACAAACACTCCACGATCACCGCTCATGGACCGTTCATTCTCCGGTGTGGGGTAGATGGCCAGATATCGGTCGTGTTCACTCTGCCACCTGACTTCTATGGGATTACTCCACGTGAGTCCCTTTTCAAGTAGGAACTTGTTGGCCACCCTGACCACATCAGACGTGGTAAACATGCCTGACTTCGTGACTGCCTTGCCAGGTGTTGAGGCACGGGGTACATCAGCCGCATTCCTTCTGTCAGACTCTGAACAGCCAGACAGGAGAACGCCGCACAGGAGACAACCCAATATGATTCTGATCATTCTCATCTTCCTGACCGAACGTATTATGTACCACTTGTTACATTACCCGGAAAAGAGAGGTTTTGCTTAGACTCTGAGCCCGCCCCTGCCGGAAACAATTGTCATTACGGGTGGGATCATAATTTGAGCAGAGCCTGCCGTCAATGTGATAAAATGCGTAAATCCTTTCAAATCATTCAGATATTCATTTGCTTTGTGACGGTATCTGCGATAAAAAACAAATCAGGTTTCTTTAGGTTCAGGGTGAATACCGTGCGGGTGATCGATCCCGATTCCGATAGCGACCCCGACCCCGTTCATAAATCAATATCTCGGGCATCAGAATGTGGAAACCACGATGATTTCTACCCATGGGGTCAAGGATTTACGCCATCCGGTGACCAGCCCCCTGGATTAATTGTAGCACCAGGCGCTCCGCACTATGCCCCTTCGCCTGCCTCCGCCACAACCGCGAGGAGTTCGGTCAGGGTCACGCGGCCGTCATAGAGGCCTTTGCCCACGATGGCGCCTATCAAATTATTACATTTCAAAGCCATCAATTGACGGATATGTTCCGTGGTAACCACGCCACCCGAGGCGATTACCCGGACCTCCGGTCCGGCCGCCCGGCAGACTGCGCGCACCGCCTCGATATTCGGACCGCCCAGCATCCCATCCGTGGCTGTATCGGTGTAAATCAAAGTCCGGATGCCGGCGGCAGCAATGCGCCGCACCAGATCCTCGGCCTTCAACGCCGAGGTTTCAACCCAGCCCCGGGTCTGAACCCAACCGCCCCGCGCATCCACACCCACGGCCAATCGCGCCCCAAATCGGGCCGACAATCGCGCCAAATCTTCCGGGTGTTCGCAAGCCCGGGTCCCCAAAATAACCCGGTCAACCCCCGCCTCCAACGCCGCTTGAATATCGGCATCGGTCCGTAAGCCGCCGCCGAGATCGACAGGGATCTTCAATGCCTGGGCAATCGCCCGAATCTGGGGCAGGTGGACCGGGTGTCCGGCAAACGCTCCGTCGAGATCGACCAGGTGCAGATAGGGCGCTCCGCCCTGCTCCCATTGCCGGGCCATGCCGACCGGATCGTCGGAATACACCGTCTCCGCGTCGGCCCGCCCCTGGGTCAGCCGGACACATCGGCCATTGCGTAAATCGATTGCCGGTATGATTTGAAATGCGGCCATATCCACACTCTATCTTTAAATTCGCCCTTTGCTCGACGGGACTCCTTTGACCCGCGGATCGCGGGTACAGGCCATGCGCAAGGCGCGGGCCAGGGCTTTGAAGACGGCCTCGTAGGCATGATGCGCGTCTTTCCCATAAAATTGCTGAATATGCAGATTCATCCGCGCTTGAACCGAAAACGCCTGGAAAAATTCCCGGATCAGGCCGAGATCGAAGTCGATGATCTTTTTCTGACGGTGAGCCATTTCGAAGACCAGGTACGGCCGGCCGCCCAAGTCGATCACGGCCCGCGCCAGGGCGTCATCCATCGGGATGCAACTCGACCCATACCGTCCGATCCCCTTGCGTTCACCCAACGCCTGATCCAAGGCGGTGCCCAAAACCAGACCGATATCCTCCACTGTGTGGTGATAATCGACCTGCAAATCGCCCCGTGCCTTCAGGCGCAGATCGATGAGGGCATGCTTGCCCAGCAATTCCAACATGTGATCCAAAAACGGCAGGCCGGTATCGATTTCCGTCCGACCGGTGCCATCCAGATTCACAGCGGCGACAATGTCGGTTTCCCGGGTTTTGCGGGCGACGGTTGCGGTTCGTTTTTTGTTCATGATTGTTCAGAGCTCCCTTCCATCCAAATCGAGCGCAGTGTATATCGGCCCCCAGCCCGCGTCACGCCTTTTCACAATTGCGGAGCGAACAGATTCCAGAAATTCTCGATCACCCGCCGGCGTCGCGATCGTTTCCGCCAGACGTCCAGATGGATCTCGTCGCTAGCCGCCACGTCTTCCAGAACGATCCGCTTGAGGGAATTGATAAAGCTCTCGCCAAAAACCACCAGATTGGTTTCGTAGTTCACGCGCAGACTGCGCACATCCATGTTGGTCGTGCCCACCAAGGCCGCCGTATCATCCACCACCAGCGCCTTGGCATGGATAAACGGAGGACGGCGTTCATAGATGCGCACCCCGGCCAGCATCAATTCCTCGTACAACGCGCGACCGGCCCACCCGGCAAAAAAATGATTGCTGACCGCCGGCACGATCACCCGGGTATCCACCCCCCGCAGCGCCGCCAGGCGGATCGCCCGGAAGATATCCGACGTCGGCACAAAATAGGGCGTGACGATCAATAATTGGCGACGGGCCGCCGTAATCAGGGCAAAAACGGCATCGATGCCCGTCTCGGACGGATGCGTCGGCCCGCTATTGATCACCCGGGCCTGGGTCGGCCCCGCCTCCCGCGCCTTCGGGAAATGGGCGGTCTGCATCAGGACCTCGGGATCCTCATCGGTCATGCAATACCAATCCTGGAGAAAGGTATATTGCAGTTCCAAAACCACCGGACCCTGCATTTCAAAGTGATAATCGCGAATCGGCGGCCGGTTGGGCCGGGTGGCGTGATCCGCATGCAGGTTGATCCCCCCCATGAAAGCCGTCTCCCCGTCGACCACCAAGGTCTTGCGATGATTTCTTAAATTAAACTGGACCTGCCGCTTCAAGGGATTGGCCATCGACCAATCCGCGATCTGGAGATTGGGGATCTTCCGGTAGCCCGCGAAAAACCGACGCAGGACCGCCGGAGTCGAGCCAAACCGGTCATACAAAAACCGAACCTGAACCCCCGCCCGGGCCTTTTCAACCAGTGCCTCCAAAAACATCCTGCCCACCGCATCATCCCCGACAATGAAGCTTTGAAAATGGATGTGATGCCGGGCTGACCGGATCGATGCCAGCATCCGCGGAAACGCCTCATCTCCGGTCACCAGGGGGTCGACTCGATTCCCTCCCAGCAGGGGCAGATCCGGCAGAATACCGTTCAGGGCGCGATTCAGATCCCCAGCCCAAGGATGGACCGGTTCGGCGACCCCCGCCTGGTCCAGGGCCCGCCAATAGGCCAGCGGTTGTGGCGTTTCATCCGCATCCGGACAGGGCACCCCCTTCCGGGGCGCCCGCGCCGGAGCTCTCCTCCAAATCTTCGCCGGAATCCGCGTAATGCCGAACATCAGATAGAGGACAGCTCCCAGAATTGGCACCAACCAGGTCAGCAATAACCAAAACCAGGACGAAGTCGCTTCGCGCCGCTGGCGTAAAAGATGACAAAAAATCAAAAAAACAACCGCCAGATGCAACGCATACAACTGAATCAGCCAGGTCTGACTGCCCAGGCTGAACCAGCGCTGGGTCAGGATGATGGCAAGACCGTTCATGGCGTCGTTCGGCTCAGGGTTTCAAGCGTCAGGCTCACCTGGCTGACCTGCCCGGTTTGGGGTCCCCCCCGAATATTCAAGGCAACGACTTTCCAGGGGGGCCGTTGCACCTCGAGGGCACTGACCAGTCGGATCAGATCCCGATCGGAAATTTCTTTGAGGGACAGGCCCACCCGCATCCAGCGCCAGCCGTCCGCCGCCGGTCCCTGCCCCAAGTCGCTCTGATCGATCCGACGTCCAGGCGCCGCGGCGCGCAGGATCGAATCCAGCGGCGCCGACTGGGACGCCTCCAACCGATCGAACGACGCTCGCATCGTCCGCTGTCCCTCCGCGATTCGCCGGATCTCCATCAACCGGTCGAGATCCTGCTGTTTCCGTTCCAACCGGCGGCGGCCATCCGCCAGGGCGGCTGGCAATAGCGCCGTCAACAGCATCCCGGCCGCCAGAAGCAGGATCACCCCGCCGACCATCAGTTTTTGTGGAGGGGAATAGGTCATCCTCCGCCCTCCGGCTTGATTTGAAATCCAACCCGGCCCGACGGGGCGCCATCCCGGCGTTCGAGGCGACCCGGGAAGCCCGCCGCCGTCAACCGCCGGGCAAACTGCTCGCAAGTTTCCCAGTCCGGCCCCAGCCCGAGCACCGTCGGCTTGTTCCCCTCTAAATTCGCCTCTTCAATCTGGATGGATTGTGCGGCGGCCAGATCGAGCAGCAACTCCACCGATTTCAGAATCGATGGCGACAGAGCTCGTTCAAAGGGAAGATAGGCCGGGCCACGGGCTTGAATCGCCCGTTCCGCAACACGGACTTCAACCCCTTTTTCCCGCGTCAAGGGACGTCCCGCCAGAGAGGCGGCTTCGGCCGTAATCCGGCGTTGAAGGGCATCGTTGGCCCCCTTCATCTCGCTCCGCCAAGCCAGATTCAGCGCCATTAGTAACAGCGCCAGTCCTCCCGATGCCGCCCAAAGTCGGAGCCGTCGCCGCGTCTGTCGCCGCAGGTGCCGCCCGGCCGTCAAGACACCGGAACGAAGATTGCAGGGCAAAGCGTCCGGCGCGAGGGCGCGAAACGCATACGCGCGGGCCAAAAAATATTCAGGGTGTTCCACTTCGCGGGAGGGTCCCGGAAACTGTGCTTCCAAGTCGGACCGGCACGCGCCCATTTCTCCCTGGCTCCGCAGGCCCGACCCGCACCAAACCCATTCGACCGATTCGGCCGGACCCGAAAGGAGCGACTTCACCCAGTTCACCAGGGCGCCGCCCCGGGGTTGCAAGGTCGCATAGGCCGAGAGCCACTCCGCTTTACGCCCCGCCACGCAGGTCAGACGCTCCTCCCCGACTTGGGCGACAATCCGGAGCCCTGATGCCGTGCCGCATTCCTGTCGGGCTTGCGTCCAGAGGGCCAGCGCCTCGGAATCCAACAGGTCGGGATCGAAACCCGCCGTCTTCAACTCGTCAATCCGCCGGACGAGATCCTCCCGACGGGCGGCAACCGCCAATCCCCGACAGGCGGTGGGGGTCCTGCGTTCCAGGGCGGCGATGCCCCATTCACACGTTTCAAGGGGAAAAGGAAGATCGACATCGAGCAGGGAGGGAAGGACCCGACGGGCTTTGCCCCGATCGGCCAACGGAACCTCAACCCATCGCGCCAGGCACTCCCGGGGCGACAAACCGGACGCCACCGCCGGGGCCCCCCGCCGCGCAGTGGCCGCCTGGACAGCGGCCGGAAGGTCCATCGGCGCCCATGCCCGCCAGGGACCCCGGCGGACGGCGCGCACCACCCGGGTTGTGCGGCCGCCCGCATCCACCCCCAGGCAGACCCGACTGACCGCCCAAGCCCGCAATAAATCAGGGTTCATTTAGCCCTTGCTCCAGCCAAATTAAAATCCGGGCCGATCCTTTACCGGATCGAAGCGCATACCCATCAATCCCAAACTCGCCCTGTGGAACTCCAGCCCGGCTCGTCACCTGCCAGACCTCTCCGGAAATTCCGCGCAGGGCCAGGGGTAACTGCGAAGGGGCAATGGCTCGGGCCTCACATTGAACCTCCACCCCGCCCGGGGTTTCCATCAACCGGGGTTGTGCCCCCGCCGAAGAGACCAATCCCCGGACCTGCGCGCAAAACGCATCGGCCGCCGCCGCCCGTAAGGCCAGTCGATCCCGCTGCCGTTCAGATTGTTTCAACCGAACTTGAACCAACGTCAACCCATGAACCACGGGCCCCGTCAACAGGGCTAACAGAGCCAGCACCATCAACAAGGCAAAACCGGCCGATTCGCGCCGGTCCCGGGAGCGGACCCTGATCCATTCCACCAGAACAATCCCCCCGTATAGCAGACCAGCGAATAGGGCTGTGCCCAAAAAACAGATCCCCACTTGGAACAACCGGTCCATCCGCGAGACCCCGCCCCACAGGGTTAGTGCGATGCCCGTGCCCGCCGCCAGGAAAAACCAGAGGGACAAAATCATCCGGGGGCGGGTTGAATCCCAGCGATGCCGACGGCGTTTTCGTCCTGAAAAATAAGCCATGGTTCAAAAGGTAAGCGAATCGCACATTAATGTCAAACGCCGCAAGGCCTGGCCCTCAAGGTGTTGGAGCGATGGTTTCCGGCACGATCACCGGCAAATCGGTCTGATCCAACCAATATTCCCACCCCGTCACCTGCACCCGCCGTCCGACAAACGAGGAGAGTTGGGCGTCATTGCCTTTCAGATAGCACACCGTGATCGAGGGACCTTCACCGCTCGCCCGAACCAGCCGGTAATTGCCGGGACGATTGAAAATGAAATCGATCGGCTGAACCTGACCCTCCCAAACCTTCCGAACTCCTTGCTGGATTTCGGGTTTCAACCCCTTGGCGGCCAGTTCCGGCGGCGCGGGCGTCCGGACCGGGGGCACGACCTGTGGCGGAACCACCGCAACCGGCAGGGCGTTCGACTCGACGGCAACCACGGAAACCGGAGGGGCAGAAGTGGCATTGTCCGCCAGGGTCACAAAATCCTTATGGATCCACAGAACACTGGAAGGGGGCGCTTCGATTTGAAGCCAATCCCCGAACGTCGACCGCACCTTGATCGCATCTCCTTTCTGGAGCACGGCGATACTGCTGAAATTAATACCCGGACCACCCCGGACATTCAAACGGGATTTGACCTGTTCATTGGTCACAAACGCGGTGTGAACCCAGACAGGCGCCGTGGCGGGAGGCCGGACTCCGCGCCAATCCCCCTGCTCCCCCACCGGAGTCAGCAGATCGCCGGTTTGCGCCTGGGTGACCACTTCACTCTCATACGTGGGACGGGCCCGCAAATTAACGCGGTCGGTCTTCACCTTCAGCGCGCCTTCGTCCGCCCCTGCGATCCCGACGCACATCATCCCGAACGCGAGTCCCCATCGAATTCCTCTTTGCTTCATTCGGCACCTCCTCTTTCCGCCCGGTGGACGGCCGACTATCCGGCCCACTCCGCCCTGACGTTGTTGATCGATTGATGGTTGAGTTGACGGGAGCCTTTAATAAGGTCACTTCCGAATCGGACAACCGCCGCCATTGCCCGACCCGCAATCCCTCCGAGGTCAAAGGACCGATCGCCACCCGTTTGAGGGAGATCACTTCCCGCCCCAAGGCAGCCATCATGCGGCGAATCTGGCGGTTCCGTCCCGAGAATAGGGTGATTTCATACCCGTACCGATGCTCGCCCCGCCCGATGAGCGCCACCTCGGCCGCCTGTAACAACTCCCCTTCATCCCAAATCCCGTCGATCATCCGGCGGCATTCGGGTTCCGGCAGTCGCGCATCGATCCAGACCTCGTAATATTTAGGGACCTGGTGCCGGGGATGGATCAAGGCATGGGCGAACTCGCCATCATTCGTCAGGATCAACAACCCTTCGCTGTTGCGATCCAACCGCCCCACGGGGAACAGGCGTTGCTCCGGATCGGGCACGAAATCCCGAAAGGTCCGGCGCTCGCCGGGATCCCGACAGGTGCACAAAACATCCCGGGGTTTGTTGAAAAGCAAATACTCAAGGGCTTCCGTCTGGACCGAATGCCCGTCAAAAAGAACCCGGTCATGATCGGGATCGATGCAAAGTCCCTGGGTGGTGTGCGGGTGGCCATTCACCTGAACCCGACCCTCGGCGATATACTGTTCACAAGCCCGCCGGGATCCCACGCCGCACTGCGCCAGATATTTCTGGAGGCGAACCTTATTGGTCGGCCTTGGTTTTGGGGAGGCCAAGTCCACGATCCCCCTCTTTCCATTTTCCACGCTTCTTGAGGAGGTCAACGCGCTCAAAGCGCTTTAAAACATTCCGACGGGCCGTGATCCGGGTCGCGGATTTCAAACTCGAATGCTGACTCATGCTAATGTCTCCTACTGGGTCCAATTGATCTGGAAATGTAGTATTCTTCTTCCCGCAAGTCAATTCCGATTCCACTTATCTTCAGGTTCCTAAAACCTGAAAATAAAAGATTAACGTTAAATCATTAACGTTATTGGTTCTGTACAAACCGGACCGGGGTTGTTTAAATTCAAATCATATTTCCGGAGAGGCGTGTGCCGAACGGATGCCGTTCAATTCGAGTGGCGAGGACCGGGACTCGTCAAACCGCCGGCAAGGGATCGCATGAGCGCTCAATTGGCTGCCCCTATCAAAACCATCTGCAAAGCAGCCGGAAATGATCCGGCCCGCCTGATGGATATCGCCATCGCCGTTCAGAAACAGCTCGGCGCCGTTTCGGACACGGCCATCGACCTGATCGCAAAGAATCTCGAAATTCCCCGCGTGGATGTCGATAGCCTGGTCACGTTCTATGCCTTTTTCAGCAAGACCCCCAAAGGCAAGGTCATCATCCGCCTCTGCAATGACGTGGTGGACCAGATGAACGGCGTTGCCGAGGTTGCCGCCGCGCTGGAAACCGAACTGGGAATCCGCTTCGGACAAACCACGACGGACGGGGCCATCAGCCTGGAATACGCCCCCTGCATCGGCTTGTCCGACCAATCCCCCGCGGCCCTGATCAACGATGTCCCGGTCACGCATCTGGATTCCGGCAAAGCCCGCCATCTGGCCCAACAACTCAAGCGCGAAGGCACCCAGGCCCGCCTGGTTAAAACCTTCGGCGACGGAAACAACGCCCACGACCTGATCCGGTCCATGGTGGTGAACAATATCCGCGAACCCGGACCGGTCATCCTGGCCCCCTACACTTCGGGATCGGGTTTAAAAAAGGCCCTGGCACTCTCCCCCGCGGAAGTCATTCGCGACATCAAAACCTCGCGCCTGCGCGGGCGCGGTGGAGCCGGCTTTCCCACCGGAATGAAGTGGGATTTCACCCGCCAGGCCGGAGGCGATCAGCGGTTCGTGATCTGCAACGCCGACGAAGGCGAGCCCGGCACTTTTAAGGACCGGGTCCTGATGACCGAATGTCCGGACCTGATCTTCGAAGGCATGACCATCGCCGGATACGCGGTCGGCGCCGCCGAGGGCATCTTCTATTTGCGCGCCGAATACGCCTACCTGGAGGAATTCCTGAAGGCCGTCCTCGCTCAACGCCGCAAGGCCGGCCAACTCGGTCAAAACATCTGCGGCAAGACCGGTTTCCATTTCGACATCCGCCTGCAAATGGGCGCCGGCGCCTATGTCTGCGGCGAGGAAACCGCCCTGATCAGTTCCTGTGAAGGACACCGGGGCGACCCCAAAAACCGCCCGCCCTTCCCCGCACAAAAGGGCTACAAAGGATACCCCACTTCCGTTAACAATGCCGAAACCCTCTGTTGCGTCGCCCGGATCCTCGAATGCGGGCCGGGGTGGTTCGCGGCGATGGGCACCAAAGGCAGTGCCGGAACCAAGCTGCTCAGCATCAGCGGCGATTGCGCCCGGCCCGGCGTTTACGAAGTCCCCTTCGGAGTCAGGGTTTCCGACCTGCTGAAAAAAGTGGGGGCGGACCATGCGGCCGCCATCCAGGTCGGCGGCCCCTCCGGCCGGATGATCGGCCCCAAGGAATTCAATCGCATGATCTGCTTTGACGACCTATCCACGGGGGGGTCGTTCATCATCTTCAATAAGGAACGGAATGTGGTCGATATCGCCCGCCAGTTCATGGAGTTCTTCGTCGAGGAAAGTTGCGGGTATTGCACCCCCTGCCGGGTCGGCAACGTCCTCCTGCGCAACAAACTCGTCGACCTCCTCGCGGGACACGGAGCGCCGGAAGATCTGCCCTATCTCGAGGAATTGGGCCGGACCACCAAGTTGGCCAGCCGGTGCGGACTGGGTCAAACCTCCCCCAACCCCGTGCTGTCCACGCTCGAAAATTTCCGGCCAGCCTATGAAGCCCTGCTGAAAAAGGGACGCGGCCACAAATCCGACGAGCCCTTCCTGGCCGGCTTCGATATCCAGGCGGCGCTCGCCGAGGGGGCCGCCCTGGCGGGACGACCCTCTGCCGTATTCACCCCCGCAACCGGGAGCCCATCATGAGCGAAACATTCGATCTCACCCTCGACGGCGTAACCATCACCGCGAAAGCGGGCGAAACGATTATGCAGGCCGCCGATCGGGCCGGAATCTACATTCCCCGGCTCTGCGCCCATAAAGACCTGCATCCCTTTGGCGCCTGCCGGATCTGCACGGTCCTGGTCAACGGCCGGCCCCAATCCGCCTGCACTCAACCCGCCGCCCCCGGCATCGTGGTCGAAAACGACACCGAAACCCTGCGCAATGTCCGCAAAAGCCTGGTGGAGATGCTCTTCGTCGAAGGCAACCATTACTGTATGTTCTGCGAAAAGAGCGGACTCTGCGAACTTCAGGCCCTGGGCTACCGGTTCGGGCTCCTGGCGCCCCGATATCCCTATCAATTCCCCAAACGGGAAATGGATGCCTCCCACCCCGATGTGCTCATCGAACGCAACCGGTGTGTGCAATGCGCCCGCTGTGTACGCGCCTCCCGCGAACTCGACCATAAGACGGTCTTTGAATTCACCGGGCGCGGGGCCCACAAAGCCATCGCCGTCAATGCGGATGCCCGCCTCGCCGATACCGATGTGAGCGGAACCGACCGCGCCGTCGATCTCTGCCCGGTCGGCTGTCTCCTGCGCAAACGACGCGCCTACCGGACCCCCATCGGTCAACGCAAGTACGATCAACTGCCGATCGGCTCCGACATCGAAGCCGGTCGCCCCGCCCCCCCCGTCAACGGTTAACCCGAAAGGACCTTATGGCCGCCAAACCCAAAGTCGCCACGGCTTCCCTGGCCGGTTGTTTCGGTTGTCACATGTCGATCCTCGATATTGACGAACGGATTCTCGACTTGATCGACCTGATCGATTTCGACAAGTCACCCATCGATGACCTCAAGGAATTCACCGGGCGTTGCGCGGTGGGCCTGATCGAAGGCGGCTGCTGCAACGAGGAAAATGTCCGGAACTTGATCGAGTTCCGCAAACACTGCGACATCCTCATTTCGGTCGGCGAATGCGCCATCTGCGGCGGCATCCCCGCCCTGCGCAATACCATCCCCCTCAAGGAATGTCTCGATGAGGCCTATCGAAACGGGCCCACGGTTTACAATCCCACCGGGCAATATCCCAACGATCCGGATCTGCCCCTGATCCTGAACAAGGTCTATCCCTGCCA
>CAZCDO010000092.1:0-14860 GCA_964497135.1 uncultured Verrucomicrobiota bacterium | reverse complement strand
GGCGAAACCCCGCTCCGCCCAGGGGTGACCCCTGCGGGCGCCTTTCGCCGATGCGATCTTACGCGAGGATTAGGGACCTTGAGCCCGCATTGACTTACGGGAGGCGGAAGGGTAAAATTCTCAAATATGAACAAAATACTGCTCATCGCATCGGCGACTATTTTTGTATACGTGAATCTCATCCATCTTCTGGCGCTTTGGAAGAAGGATAACGGAATCATGGATGGCGCCTGGGGAATGGGGTTCATTCTGGTCATGCTTTTTACGCTTGGGTGGGGGGAGGGTCTGGATGCCCGGCGGGCCCTGTTGGCGGGACTGGTGCTGGTGTGGGGGGGGCGTCTCTCTCTGCACATTCTGATCCGCAATGCCGGTCGGACGGGCGAGGATTTTCGGTACCGGAACTGGCGCGAGACTTGGGGCCGCTGGTTTTATGTGCGCAGTTATTTCCAGATTTATATGTTGCAGGGGACGGTCATGTTCCTGGTTTGCGCGCCGATCTGGCTGGTCAACGCCCGGCGGGGCGGCCCGCTGAATGGGTTGGATGCGCTGGGGGTCGGGGTTTGGCTGGTGGGTTTTCTGTTCGAAGCGGTGGGTGATTACCAGTTGCTAAAGTTCATGAAGAATCCAGCCAACAAAGGGCGGGTGATGCGCACCGGCGTCTGGCGCTATACCCGGCATCCCAATTATTTCGGCGAAGCGACACTCTGGTGGGGTTGTTTCTTGATCGCCCTCAATGTGCCCGGCGGCGGCTGGGCGCTGATCAGCCCGGTTTTGATCGATTTCCTTCTCTTGTACGTTTCGGGCATCCCCATGTTAGAGGCCAAATACAAGGACAGGCCGGAATACCAGGAGTATCAGAAAACCACGAGTATGTTTTTCCCGTGGTTTCCGAGGAAGTCCTAGGCATGCAGGCCCGGATTCTTAACTTTATTTTGTTTCAAGCCGGTTGGTTTGCATGTGTGTGGGGCGGCGCGCACGACCTGACCCCGGTCGCGGTGGCCGCGGCGGGGGTGGTCGTCGGGGTGAGTTTGTGGCCCTTGGGTGCCGACTGGCTGCGCGACCTGAAATTGTTGCTGGTCGTTGCGTTGATCGGATGGGGTGTGGATTCCGTGCACCTTTATTTCGGGGTTTTTGCCTTGATCGGAACGCCTCGATTTCCCTATTTATGCCCGCTCTGGTTGGTGGCCCTCTGGGCGGCGTTTGGAACGACCTTGCGCGGATCTTTGAGTTGGCTGGCGGGGCGTTACGGGTTGGCGGCGCTATTGGGGGCGGTGTCCGGGCCCTTGAGTTATCTGGCCGGGGCCAAACTGGGAGCGGTTACTCTTCATCCGAACCGGATATTTTCCCTGGTTGCCCTGGCGGGGGGCTGGGCGATGGTGATGCCGGTATTGGTCTGGTTGGCGCACGGGCGGCCGCGGGCCGGGGGGGCGAAATGAGCCGCCGGGGCATGCTGAGTTTACTGGTATCCGGGTTGCTTCTGGCGTGTCTGGGGCTCCCGGCCGCATCTCTGCCGACTCCGGTGTTCGAGACACAGCCGGAACTCAGATCGATCGGTGAGGAGACGCTGCATTGGTTTGGGTTGCATGTGTATGACATTGCCCTCTATGCCCGGGATCCCGCCTACGCATCCAATAGTATGGCGGCGCTCAGTATCCGGTATCATATTTCGATCAAGTCTCACCGGTTGGTCGAGACCACGCTCAAGGAATGGCGGCGGATGAAACTGGGGGAGGCGGTTCAGCATGACCGTTGGGCCCGGCAACTCGAGGCCCTCTGGCCCCATGTCAAACCCGGAGATCGGTTGACGGCCTTCAAAAAAAACGAAGGGGCCACTCAATTTTATTTGAATGATCGCCTGCTCGGTGAGGTGTCGGACCCGGCCTTTGGTCCGGCTTTCTTTGCCATCTGGCTGGATGCGGCCTGCCGCTATCCTAAAATCAAGGATGGACTATTGGGGCGGACGATTCCCGAAAAACGAGGACGATGACACCATGAAACGATTTCTTTGCCTGCTCAGTGCGGGGTTGCTGTGTGGCGGCTGCACGGCGGTTTCGCCGCGGCAGTATCAAGCGGAACAGCCGGTCCTCGACCTGCGCAGTTATCTGGAGGGTCCGTTGGAAGCCTGGGGGATGTTCCAGAACCGGAAGGGTGAGGTGGTGAAGCGGTTTCAGGTGAAGTTGATGGGAACCTGGAGCAATGAGGTGGGCCGGTTGGAGGAGGATTTCACCTATTCGGATGGAACCACCCAACGCCGGGTCTGGACCATCACCCGGCAGGATGCGCATCATTACACCGGGACGGCGGACGACGTGGTGGGTGTTGCGCAGGGCGAAGCTTTTGGCAATGCCTTGAATTGGCGTTATGTACTGGCGCTGCCGGTTGGGAAGAAGATCTATAACGTTAAATTCGACGACTGGATGTTCCTGATGGATGATGAGGTCATGTTGAACCGGGCGGTCATGAGCAAATGGGGGATCCGGCTGGGTGAGGTGACGCTGGGGTTTCGCAAAACGCGCAAAGACAACCCTTGAAAAGAGAACCGCCCAGGGACTGATTTTTCGGGCTGTGTTTCTTGCATTTGATCGCACTCGTGCTAGACTCGTCCAACCATGTCCACCCCTTCATCTTCATCCAGAATCGCCGTGATCGGCGCCGGTGTGGCGGGGCTCACCGCCGCCTATATTCTCCAACGTCGGCATCACGTCACTCTGTTCGAGAAGAACGACTATCTGGGGGGGCATACCCATACGGTTACGGTCCCCCATGGCCCCGACCAGGGGACGCCCGTGGACACGGGGTTCATCGTCATGAACCACCGCAACTACCCGCTCTTTACGCGATTGCTCGAAAAACTCGGCGTGCCTTTGCGCGACAGCGAGATGTCGTTCGGCTATTGGGATGAGCGGACCGGACTCCAATATTCGGGCGGCGGCTTGAATGGGCTTTTCGCCCAGCGGCGAAACCTGGTGTCTCCCGCTTTCATCCGCATGGTGCGCGAAATCTTCCGGTTCTTCAGCGAGGCTGAGCGGGACATGAGCGCCGGCCGGTTGCGGGATCAGTCGCTCGGCGATTATCTGCAACGAGGCGGCTATTCGGAGATGTTTATCCGGCACCATCTCGTTCCCATGGCCGCAGCCATCTGGTCCACCCCCGACAACCGCATGATGGAATTTCCGGCGGAATCGTTCGTGCAATTTTTTCATAATCACGGACTGTTGACGGTCAACGACCGGCCTCAATGGCGGACCGTTGTGGGGGGCAGTCACAGCTATGTCAAGCGGATGCTCGCGGACTTCACCGGCGAAGTCCGTTTATCCGTGCCCATTGTATCGGTGCGCCGGGCGGGCGAGCGAGTTACCCTGGCCACGGCCACTGAACCGGCCGGGGAATTCGACGGGGTTGTTGTCGCCGCGCATGCCGACGAAGCCTTGGGCTTGTTGTCGGATCCCAGCGAGGAGGAACATCGCCTGCTGGGCGCGTGGACGTATCAGGCCAATGACACGGTTCTACACACCGACACCGCGGTGATGCCGCCGCTCCGCCGGGTTTGGTCCTCCTGGAACTATACTCGGGAACGGGGCGATGATCCATCCGGTCCGGCCTCCTTGACGTACGATATGAATCGGTTACAAGGCTTGCGGACGCAGGCTCCCCTGTTTGTGTCGCTCAATCGCCGCGCCCCCCTGGCGGCCGACCGCGTGATCCGGCGGATGGTGTACCACCATCCGACCTATTCGCGCGAAACGCTCGCGGCCCAGCGGGAATTGCCCACGCTCAACGGCCGGCGCCGGACCTGGTTTTGCGGCAGTTACTTCGGATACGGCTTCCATGAGGATGCCGTGCGATCGGCCATCGAGCTGGTCCGCGGGTTCGGGTTGGATCTATGAACTCGCGCCTCTACCTCGCCCACGCGATGCATGCCCGGTACACGCCGGTGGAGCATCGTTTTCGTTATCCGGTTTTTACGTTCGCCTTCGATCTCGATGAACTTTTGGAATTAGACCGGACCGTGCGCGGATTCGGATACAACCGCCGGGCGCTCCTGTCCCTCCACGATCGGGACTACCTGCGCGGCGCGGGAACGATTCGCGAGCGGTTGATGCGGCTTTTGCAGGAAGCGGGGTGCGCCGATGGCATTGAGCGGGTGGAACTGCTCACCATGCCCCGGATGTTCGGCCATGTCTTCAATCCCGTGAGTTTTTACTATGCGTACCGGGCGGACGGGTCCGTGCGGTGTGTCGTGGCGGAGGTCAACAATACCTTCGGTGAACGGCACATTTACCTATTGCGCGATCCCGAGGGCCGACCGACCGTCTTTCCGATGAAATTTCGCCATGAAAAGCAATTTCATGTTTCTCCGTTCAACGACCGGCGCGGACACTATGACTTCACCCTGTCGGAACTCGGGCCGGAGATGCGGGCGACGATCGACTTGATTCGGGATGGGGGGAAAGTATTGACCGCGGTTCTCTGGGGTCGGGCCGTACCCTTGAGTTCCCGGTCCCTGTTGACCCACGTTGGGCGGCATCCTTTCCGTATTATTGCCAATCTGCCGCGGATCGTCTGGCAGGCCGCCCTGCTGAAGTTCCGCCGCAAACTGCCGATCTATTCCAAGCCCAATCCTTCGCATCCCCTGACGATTGCCATTCCGCCGCCGACCGCCCTTCAACGCGGTTATATGCGGGCGGTCCGGAGTTTGCTCGGCGGGTTGAAAAAAGGCCGGTTAATTGTGCAATTGCCGGACGGAGCGGAATGGGTCTTCGGGGATCCGCTCGCGACCGCCCAAACCCTGCGGGTTTGGAACTATCGGGTTTTCACGCGACTGGCGCTGGGAGGGGATGTCGGATTTGGCGAATCGTATGTGGACGGGGAGTGGACGACTGACGATCTGACGGCCCTGATCACGCTTTTTATTCAAAATCTCGACCAGTTGGATGCCGCGGCTGTAAACCCCGGGGTGCTGCACCGCTTGATCAATCGCCTCCTGCAGATGTACCGTCGCAACACGGTCACGGGTAGCCGGCGTAACATTCGCGCGCACTATGATCTGGGCAACGATTTTTATAAATTGTGGCTGGATCCTGAAACCCTGCTGTATTCCTGCGCCGTGTTTGAGCGGCCCGACCAGACGCTGGCGGATGCGCAACGGGTCAAATGCCGGCGGATCATCGACCTGGCCGGAATCGGACCCGGCGATCACGTGCTGGAAATCGGCTGCGGCTGGGGCGGGTTCGCGATCGAGGCTGTGCGCCAGACCGGATGCCGGGTCACGGGCATCACGATATCCGATGCGCAACTCCAACTGGGCCGTGAGCGGGTGGCGGCCGCGGGGTTGTCGGATCGCATCGAGCTCAAAAAAATGGATTACCGGGATCTGACGGGGCAGTATGACCGGATCGTTTCCATTGAAATGCTGGAAGCGGTGGGCCATGACTATTTCGGGCTCTATTTTCAAAAGTGCGCGGAGGTCCTCAAGCCCGGAGGCCGGCTCGTGGTGCAGGTCATCACGATTCCCGACGCGCGCTACGAGGCTTATCGGAACAGTCCGGACTGGATTCAAAAGCACATCTTTCCCGGCGGGCATTTGCCCTCGCGGGCGATTCTCGATGCGGCCCTGGCGGGCGTTGTGCCGTTGCGCATCGCTCGGGCGAAGAGCATCGGTCCGCAGTATGCGCCGACCCTGCGGATCTGGCGCGAGCGGTTCAACGCGCGGGCCGACGAGGTGCGCCGCCTGGGGTTTGACGATGTGTTTCAGCGAAAATGGAATTATTACCTGGCCTACTGCGAGGCGGGGTTTGCGGCCGGTTATATTGACGATTGGCAACTCGTTTGGGATCGGCTCTAACAGGCGGAAGTAGTGCAAGCTTCCAGCTTACTGCTCGAGCATGACAGGCTGGAAGCCTGTTCTACGGTCAGCAGTAGCGCAAGCTTCCAGCTTGCTGTTCGAGCATGACAGGCGGTAAGCCGAGGGGGTTGACCCGACGGTGGCTCGAAAAACCCGATGGAAGAAGGCCGGGTCCTTGAATCCGTTCCTGAAAAAGACATCAGTTATCCAGGGAACCGGGCCGATTCAGGATCCGGCAACCCCCGGTTCCCTCGTTTTTATCAAAGGACCGGCTCAGGGGTCTATTTTTAAGATTTTTTGATTAGCGACATAATCTAAGTAAAAACGGGGGGGGGCGCAGAATCCTCGGCGCGACGGAGCGCGCCTCCCACATTATTGCAAGGTGGCGGCGAGGTCTCTCTCGCCCGGCTGTACTTCGGACGGTGCCAATGAGGGGCCAAGGAAAAGAATGAAGGTCGTAGGTTGGGCATTCCTGCCCGACTTCGGGGCCAGTGGATTCAGTGACCGGCGGGAAGTTAAGTGGCCCCATTATAGCCTTGGGTTCCCGGAAGACAACCCCGAACCCAGCGCGGATGATCGACTCCGGTTCCATTCAGACCTCGGGTCAACCGGCGCCGGTTGCCGCCCTGAGCGTCCATCACCCACAATTCCGACAGACCCCCGACATCGGCCCGAATGAAGGCCAGTTGGGAGCCGTCCGGGGCCCAGGCCAGGCGGAAGTTCCAAGTGGGTGGATCATCCTGAGAGAGGGGGGTCATTATTCCGGTGTTGGGATCGATCAGGCAGATCTGGGTGCCGCCTTGTGCCTGTTCGGGCCGGTAGTCCCGATTGAAATGGTCGGTGTCGGGTCGGTCCACCGCATACGGCCACGCGGACCGTGAGCCGGGCAACAGCAGGGCGCAGGTTACCAGTCCCGCTGGCGACCAGACCGGCATGTTTGATCCACTCCCGTGACGGGCCGGTGTGCCATAGGAAGTTGCAAACCAGTGGGCCTGTCCGGTGGTCAATAGGCGGTGCTCGGATCCATCGGCGCGGTTGATGCAGACATCGGACCGATCATGGCCGGGATCCTGACGATACAAACAGCGCTGATAGAGCAGCCATTGCCCGTCCGGCGACCACAACGGTCCGAATTGAAGGAAATCCGGATCGCTGGCAATCAACGTGCATTCCTTGCTGGCCAGGTCGATCACATAGATCTCGTAGCCCGGCCGGCCTGGTGCGCCGGTGACATGATGAGCCGCCTTGCGGCCATCGGGACTGAGCGAAGTTCCGTAGGCATAGCCCGGGCCGGACCAGATCTCTTCGCGGTTACCGCCATCGAGATCGGAGGTGAGAATACGGGCGATGTGGTTGTTATTGCCACTGACGAGGAACCGGTTATTTTCGGGAATCACACCGGCGATCCGCAGGAAAGGCGGCAAGTCGATTTCGTACAAGGACTGGGTTCGGAAGTCATGGCGCCAGAGATGCGTTTTGGCGCCGGCCATACCGTCCTGATCGTAAAAGGAGGCGTTCGGATTTTTGGGCGGCTCCTGGCTCAAGAGCACGGCCTGCCTGCCATCCGGAAAGACATACTCCATTTGCCAGGTGGCTTGGTTGGGGGCATCGAACTTCGGATAGCACTCCTCCGTGCCGTCAGGCCGGATCGATCCGATCCGCCCGTCCGAGATGAAAAACAGTGAGTCCATCGAAAAGGCTTGGGGTTGGGTTCTCTGAAACTGGAGCCAGCTGTCGGGTTCGAACCGACGACCTGCTGATTACAAATCAGCTGCTCTACCAACTGAGCTAAGCTGGCCAGACGGGAAGCTTTTAACGCAAAGGATGCAAAGAGGGAAGCGCAAAGTAATGGAGGCAATCGTTATCGGCCGAACTTGAAGATCGCCATAAGCGTGGCGGTATACAGCACGATATCGCAAATCAGGGGGATGTCGCCGAGGAGAACCCATTCGGGTTTGCCGCCTTTTTGATGGCGATAGACCAGATCCAGGTAGCGGAAAATTCCGAAGAGGGTGAAAGGAATGGTCAGGGCCAAACCATGCGTTCCAAATTTCGCGACGGTTTCCGGCCAGAGGGTGTAGACGGAATAGGTGACGATCACGCTGGCACTGACAATGGCGATGAGTTGATCCAGTAGCGGTCGGTCATACTGGCTGAGGCTGGGTCGATGCGCGTCGGCATGTTCATCGAGAAGAATCAGTTCGGAGCGTCGCTTGCAGAGACCCAGGAAGAGGGCGAGCAGGAAAGCACACAGCAGGAGCCAGGGGGAAATGGTGACCGCCAAGGCGATGGCCCCGCCCATCGCCCGCAGGACAAAACCGGCGGCAATCACCAGGGTATCCACAAGGGCGATTTTTTTCAGAGCGAGCGAATAGAGGATTTGCAGGCCGATGTAGGCGGCAATGATCCCGCCGAAACCCGGTTGGAGGAGCAGGGCGCCAGCCAGCCCGATGGACAGCAGGCCCAGCACGAGAAAATAGGCCAGGGACAGCGGAATCCGCCCGGCGGCGATGGGACGATTCTTTTTTTCCGGATGATGGCGATCCCGGTCCCGATCGACGATATCGTTGAAGATATAGATGCCGCTGGATACCAGGCAGAACAACAGGGTGGCGAGGAGGGCAATACCGCCCTCGTTCCAGCCCAAGCGCAGGTTCTGATTCCGGTCGCCGAGGGCGAAGAAAAAGGCGGCCATGACGACCAGATTTTTGGTCCATTGCGCGGGTCGCAGGCTTTGCAGAAGGGCTTTGATCATGAGCGGGAAGGGCGGGCTCACAAAGGTTGGGGCTTGCCGGGATGACGGCGCAGACCATTGCGGAACAACAGCTTCCAAACCATGGTCAGCGCTTCGCGAAAAATGGCCGAACTCATCTTGGAGTATCCGGCGCGGCGGTCTTCAAACGTGATGGGGATTTCCTTGATGAGGAAGCCCTTGCGCCAGGCGGTATGGGTCATTTCGATCTGGAAGGAATAGCCGTTGGATTTGATCCGATCGAGATCGATGGCGGCAAGCACTTCCCGGCGGTAGCATTTGAAGCCGCCGGTGGGGTCGGTGAAGGGCATGCCGGTGATGAAGTTAACATATTTCGCTCCGCCCATGCTGAGCAGAAGGCGGCGCAACGGCCAATTGGTGACGCGGATTCCGTTAATATAACGGGAGCCGAGGATCAGATGGGCGGATTCAACGGCTTTGAGGAAATTCGGGATTTCGGCGGGGCTATGGGAGAAATCGCAATCCATCTCAAAAATCCGCTCATACCCGTTGGACAGCGCCCATTGGAAGCCTTCGACATAAGCCCGTCCGAGTCCTTTTTTCTGGGATTGATGGAGGGGTTTAATGCGGGGGTCTTCCTGGGCGAGCGCGTCGATGAGGGAGCCGGTTCCATCGGGAGAATTACCATCGACAAAAAGGATGTTGAGAGTGGGATCCACAGCAAAGAGGGCTTGTGCGATGGGGCGCACATTGTCCTTTTCGTCATACGTAGGAATGATGATCAATACCCGGCTCATTCCAAGACTATAGGGAAGGGGTTTTTGACGTGCAAGTCATTATTTCCGTTCGGCCGCGCCTCTGTGCCCGGCGTCCGGCTGATCCAGCAACCCTCCCCCAGATGCCCGCCACAGAGGGCGGACCTACATCGAAAGAGTCGCTAAGAATCGGCCGGCGAAAAGAAATCCCATCCGGTATTGATTCCAGGAGAAGGATTCGTTGGGGGCATGGATATTGTCGTCGACGGCACCGAAGCCGACGATCAGGGGTTGAGCCCCGGCGAGCGCGGGCAGGCGCGCCATGATGGGGATCGAGCCGCCTTCCCAGAGAAAAGCCGGGGGTTGGGTGCTGAGTTCACTCAACAGATCCCGGACCTTCTGGATCAAGGGGGAATTCAAATCGCATTTCAAGGCGATACCGGCGACCGATTTTTCGGAAAATGCGATTTTCAAGCCGGCCGGTAGCTGTTGGGTCAGGTGCCGGGTGACCTTCTGGTAGCACGCTTCGGGATCCTGTCCGGCGGCCAGGCGCAGGGTGATTTTGGCCAGGGCCACGGCGGGAATGACGGTCTTGCTGCCCGGCCCGCCATAACCGGAATGAAAGCCGTTGATTTCGATCGTGGGTCGGAACCCGGCCCGCTCCGCCGACGAGAATTGTTTTTCGCCGCCGAGGGGGGCGATCCCGATGATGGCTTCGTATTCGGCATCGGATAGGGCGGTGGCTTTGGCCAGAGTGCGTTCTTCGGGAGTGGGATCGGTTACCCCGTCATAATAACCGGCGACGGCAATGCGTCCCGTTTCGTCGTGAAGGCTGGCGATCAGGCGGGCGAGAACGGTGGCGGCATTGGGCGCCTTACCTCCGTGGACACCGGAATGGAGATCCCGGGTGGCCCCCTGGACTTCGACCGTGAATCCTGCCAGACCTCGTAGCCCCATGGTGATCGTCGGGCGACCGGGAGCAACCGTCAAGGCATCGCAATTGTAGAGAATATCCGCGCGGAGGGAGGCCGGATTTTGCGCGGAGAGAGCGTCGATCGCGGCGGTGCGGCCGCATTCCTCATCGCCTTCGAAAAGGATGCGGATGGGGGGTAAGTCTGTTTTGTTTTGGACCAAGGCTTCGAGGGCGGCGAGGACGTAGGCGATCTGGCCCTTGTTGTCCTGGGCTCCGCGCGCATAGAGGCGGTCACCCCGCCATTGAGGTTCGAACGGGGGAGAAACCCATTGATCGAGGGGATCGGCCGGTTGGACATCGTAATGCCCATAGATCAACACGGAAGGTTGATCCGGAACGCCGGGACGTTCGGCCATGACGAGCGGATGTGCGGCGGTGGGCAGGAGCCGGGCTTTGAAGCCGAGGTGCGCGAGGCGATCCCGGAGCCAGGCGGCGCAGTCACAACAGGCGACATCCTGGCCGGGATCGGCACTGACGGAGGGGAAGCGCAGAAAATCCATCCAGGTGTCGACACACGCCTGACGGTTTTGGGTCAGCCATTGGTCCAGGTCGGAGAGTTTCATTACAGAACCTCGGCGGCGATCGCCGCCAGGGCGCTTCGTTCGCTTTTGACAAGGGTCACATGGCCATGGATGGGCTGACTCTTGAGGCGTTCCACGGCATAGGAGAGCCCGTTACTGCTGGCATCCAGATAGGGGTTGTCAATTTGGTAGGGGTCACCGGTCAGGACCATTTTGGTACCTTCCCCGGACCGGCTGATGATGGTCTTGACCTCATGGGGGGTGAGATTTTGGGCCTCATCGACAATGATGAACTGGCGGGGGATCGACCGGCCGCGGATGTAGGTGAGGGCTTCCATTTCGAGAACTTCATCCCGTTGCAGCTTTTCGATTTTATCGCGGACGGTGGTTTTATGGTCACCGGAGGAGGGTCGGGCCATGAGATAGGTCAGGTTGTCGAAAATCGGGAGCATCCAATTGGACAATTTCTCCTCCTTATCCCCGGGCAGGTAGCCAATATCGCGGCCGAAGGGCATGATGGGACGGGTGACGAGAAGTTTGTCGTAGCGTTTTTGGACGATAATTTTCTCAAGACCGGCGGCGAGGGCGAGGAGGGTTTTGCCGGTGCCCGCCTGGCCGACCAGGGTGACGACCTGAACGGAATCGTCGAGCAGGAGTTCGAGGGTCATCCGCTGTTCGCGACTGCGGGGTTTGATGTGCCAGGCGGTATCATTGGCGGAATTGAGAGTGAGGAGCTGGCCATCGGCCATGAATCGGCCGAAGGCGGTATGTTTCGGATCGGCCTCGTCGATCAGGGTGACGAATTCATTGGGCATCAGGTTGGCTTCGGACAGGGGCAGGGAGCGGTTGGCGACGAATTCATCGACGGCGCCGCCGGTGACTTTCAAGGCGCGATAACCGGTGAACAGTTCGTCGAAGTTGACTTTCTTGTTTTCAAAATCCATGGCTTCGATGCCGAGCGCATCGGCCTTGATCCGGGCATTGATGTCCTTGGTGACAAAGATCACCCGTTCGCCTTGGCGGTGGAGCTGGTAGGCGACCCGGATGATCCGGTTGTCGGCGATGTCGACATCGAGAATCTCGTCGCTAAGCGGGGTGAGGCTGGTGACGATTTTCAGGGTGCCGCCATTATCGAGTGCAACGCCGTCACCGAGTTTGCCGCGGGCGCGCAGGAGGTCCAGTTGGCGGACGACACTGCGGGCATTGCGGCCCAGTTCGTTGGATTCTTTTTTGAACCGGTCCAATTCCTCGATGACCGCCATGGGCAGGATCACGGTATTGTCCGCGAAGGCATCGAGGGCGGCGCGGTCATGAAGCAGGACATTGGTATCGACCACAAATATTTTTTTCATCAGCGATCCTGTTTAAGTTTTCGATTCCCGCCACGATCCCATAGACAACCCGTCATGGAGTTATCATCCTATCACGGAATTTTATTTTGGGGACTTAAAAAATATCCCGTTTGGGCGCGGAAGACTGACAGGAGGGACGTGAACGGCGGTGGACCACCTTATACAGTTGGAGACGGCCGTCCCCGGCTGTTTGGAGAGGGGGCAGAGAATGGCGCTGGACCTCCGTGTTCGCGCGGGTTTAAT
Organism: uncultured Verrucomicrobiota bacterium; assembly: GCA_964497135.1. Classification (GTDB taxonomy): domain Bacteria; phylum Verrucomicrobiota; class Kiritimatiellia; order CAIKKV01; family CAIJXV01; genus CAIJXV01. Next base: position 2,458 of record CAZCDO010000092.1, on the reverse strand, counting down.
TTTTCGTGTTGCTGACATCTGAAAATAAGATAAGTATCTCTGTCTGCTTTGGAAATCGCCGGCGTGAGGTAGCACATGCGCATAGAATTGGATTCTGATCGGACTTGGACCGTTCGATGTCCGGATTGGCCGGGTTTCAATATCGGATCGATGCGGCCCCAACTGAGGGTGGATGCCGAGATCCTCGATGCCAAACAAATCGAGCCGGTCGATGGGGGCTGGGTCGTTCGTTTCAATGCGGATTTCAGTCTCGATTGCGTTTTGCATCCGGTGGATGGAGGATATTGTCTGGCGCCCGTCTTGCGGTACCGGGGGCAGATGCCACGAATCGTGAAAGCCATTCGGTATGGCGGTACTCAGCCCACTGCCACGGCCGATGCGTTGCAGTTTGGGACACAAGCCGAAGCGATTCGTGTGATGGAGCAATCGAATTATGGCGGGCAGGTGCGGGCGTTGTTGTTGCCGGCCGTTCCTCCGTCCGCAACGGCTGCAGGGGAGCCCGGTTCTGAAGCGGCCCCCCGTCAGCAAGTTTCCCAGGTGCTTACCGTGATCTATGATCGGCGGGCGCGCAAGGCGTTGTTGGCGGGGTTTGAATCGGCCGAACGCTGGACGGGAACGTTTCGATTCGAACAGGGTGCGTCGGGTCAGCCTGTGGGCTGGTTTGTGGAATACGATACCGGTGAGGTGCGAATCGAGCCCGGTGAAAGTTGGGCGATGGAACCCCTGTGGTTGAAAATCGGCGACGATCCCTGGCTGTTGTTGGAAGCGTATGGCGATCGGGTCGCCGCCCGGCATCCGATCGATGTGCCGGCGGGGGGGCCGCCGGTCTCCTGGTGCAGTTGGTATCCCTACCGTCTGGGCGTGACGGCGGACCGGCTGATGGAAACGGCGCAGATTGCCGCCGCGCGCCTGAAACCGTTGGGCCTTTCGATTATCGAGGCAGATTTGGGTTGGGAGAAGGATTGGTTGCCCAACGAATTTGAGGAAAACGCGCAATTCGCCGAGGGGCTGGGTGCCTTGGCCACCCGGTTGCGGGGCTTGGGCCTGGAGTTGGGAGTATGGAAGGCCCCGTTCATGATCTCTGAATTTTCGGCCCTTTACCGGGAGCATCCGGACTGGCTGATTCCGGGGGAAGATGGTCAGCCGCGTTCGATCTGGACCTGGTACTGGGAACCGCATGGCCGGGTGTTTATTCTGGATTTATCGCATCCGCAGGCCCGCGAATGGGTGGCGGCACAGATCCGGAAACTCCGAGATAAAGGGGTTCGTTATTTCAAGTTCGATTTTATCGGGTGCGTTTCCGGATCTGAGGCCTTGCGTCGGCATGATCCGCGGATGGTGACGGGGGGAGGGACGGAGGCGGCGCGGAAGGCGGCGGCCTTGATCCGGGAGGCGGTGGGAGATGCTTGGATTTTGAACTGTGGCGGGCCGGAAATGCCCGGCACGGGCCACTGGCCGCTCTTGTATGTCTGCCAGGACACCGGCAACACGGGAGTGATCAAACCTGAATTTCAGAGCGCCAATCACCAGGCGCTCGCCTGTCATTTGTTTAAGAACCGGCGTTGGGGCTGGATTCAGCCCTCCTGCCTGTGTGTCGGGTTACCGGGGACTTTGGACGAGGCCCGGTTGCGGGCGACCGTGGCATTTCTATCGGGAGGCCAGGTGGATATTTCGGACACCCTGACCACGCTTCCTGAGGAACGGTGGCGGGTGCTTCAGGCCACCTTGCCCGTTCTGGGGATTAGCGCAAAGCCGGTCGATCTTTTTGATCCGGTGGAGTATTCGGATCGATACGATTATGCCGGAACGTGCCAGGGGGCGGCGGGATCCGGGAATAAGGCCCAGGAGACGATGCCCGGTTCGGTCTGGCACCTGCCGGTGAAAAGCGATTGGGATGAATGGGAGTTGGTGGCCTTTTTTGCCTTTGCAACCACCCCGCCGAACGAGCATCCCAAGCTGGTTCGCTTTGGGTTGCCCCTCTCCCGGTTGGGCCTCGATCCCCGGGATCCTTGGATGGCGTATGAATTCTGGGATGGCCAGGCGTTGGGCGATTTGCCGGGTGGACGGCGCAATGTGAAAGACTACCGGCATCCCGGCGATTTCCAGGATCTGCTGGTGGGAAATGAACCGGGGCGTCTCGAAATCAGCTATTGCGGGCTCGGGTGCAAATTGATTTGTCTGCGCCGCCGCCGGCCGCATCCCTGGGTCATCGGGACGGGATTTCACCAGAGTTGCGGGGCGGAATTGAGTGGGGTAACCTGGCGGGAAACCACCCGTGAATTGACCGGATGGCTGAAACGTCCGCCGGGCGAAACCGGAAACCTGGTTTTGGATGGAGCGGGGCAACGGCCGGTGGAGGCGTGCGTGGCGGGGCGCAAGGCGATCCCGCGGCCGGGCGCGCACGGAAGCTGGGTCTTGTCGATTCAGACGGAGACTGATATAACCCCTTGGTCAGTGT
>CAZCDO010000091.1:0-14972 GCA_964497135.1 uncultured Verrucomicrobiota bacterium | reverse complement strand
GGAAAAGTTGACCGATACCGTTTCGATGATTTTCAACGCGCACCTGCTGATTCTCAAGGATGGCCAATTTTCCGGCGACATCCTGAAGAAAATCGAGGCCGGCACTCCAGTCCTCGCCGCACTCCACAGTGTGATGGATAATTTTCTCGAAATTTTCAGTCGCAGTTCAAATCCACGCATCCGTGAAAAAGGCCAGGATTTAAAGGATCTCTGTCGCCGTATCGCCCATAATCTGGCCCTGCGCAGCGAAGAATCCACCGATTTCACCGGCGCGATCATCGTCGCCCACGAACTGTTGCCGTCCGACATGCTGAAATTGGTCGCCGCCCGGGTTGCGGGCATCATCCTGGTCAACGCCGGGGTTACCGCGCATATTTCCATCCTGGCCCGGTCCCTCTCGATTCCCATGGTCCTCACCGACTCCTCCGTTTTACCCCGGCTGCGCTCCGGCCTCCGCGTCCTGATGGATGCCCATCAGGGCAACCTCTTCCTGGAACCGGACCCCACCATTCTCGACCACTACCGGCACCTGATCGAGAATCCCGACTGGATCGCCCGGGCCGCGGAAACGATTCAACCCACCACCCATACCCGGGATGGCATCCGCATCAAACTGCTGGCCAACATCAATCTGCTCAGCGACTTGAAAACCGCGCATCGCTTGAAAGCGGAAGGCATCGGCCTCTATCGCACCGAATTTCCATTCCTGATCCGGAACGACTTCCCGTCCGAGGAAGACCAATACCAGATCTATTACAAAATTAACCGGGAGATGGGCGACCAGGAGGTCGTCTTCCGGACCCTCGACATCGGGGGCGATAAAATGCTCTCCTATTTCCCGCACCTCGACGAGGCGAATCCCTTCCTCGGGTTGCGCGCCATTCGTTTTTCTCTCCGTAACCGCCAGATTTTCGTCCAACAATTGCGCGCCCTCCTCCGTGCCGGAGTGGATCGCCCCCTGAAAATCATGTTCCCGCTGATCTCCTCCGTGGATGACCTGCTCCTGGCCCGGTCCATCGTCGCCCAGTGCATCCATGAGTTATCCGCTGAATCCATCCCGCATAACGCCCGGCCCCATCTCGGCATCATGATGGAAATGCCGTCCGCCGTCGCCGTCGCCGACGAGTTGGCCGTCGAAGCCGATTTCCTCTCCATCGGCACCAACGACCTGATCCAATACCTTCTGGCCGTGGACCGCACGAACAAACAGATTTCCGGCTGGTATCAACCGCATAATCCCGCCGTTCTCAGAGCCATCGGACAAATCGCCGCCGCCGCGCAAAAACATAAAAAACCGATCTCGATCTGCGGAGACATGGCCGCGGAACCGGCGTTGATCCCATTCCTCATCGGGGTGGGCTTGCGAACCTTCAGCCTGCAACCGACCTCACTCCCCAAAGTCCAGGAATTGATTGCGCAAGTCGATAGCCGGGAGGCGGCCAAACAAGCGGAAACCCTCTTAAAAATGGGCCGGGTTAGTGAAACCGCCCGTTTTCTCAATCTGCCGGCTCAGTGGCCGGAATAATCCATATTTCTCCATGAACGGTTCCCCCACACCCAAACGCAACGCTGGTGGACGCTCCGCCATGGCCGGCTTCGTGTTGGCCGCAATCCTCCTCGCCGGTAATCCCCTGAAGGCTGACGAAACCGCCCTTACCGGAACCCCCGAGCAATTGACCGTGCCCACCAACCTCTGGTTTCATGTCGGGGAGGAACTCGTCTATCGCATCTATTGGGGCAATGTCCCCGTGGGCACCACCCGGATCACCACCCAATGGACCCTGGAAGAACAGCGCAAGTTGATCGTCATCCGCTATCGCACCCTGTCCAATAAAATCATCGACACCCTCTACCCCGTCGACGACACTATTGAAACGGTGGTTGACCCCGTCACGTTCCTGCCGGTCCGCTTTGTCAAACAGCTCAGCGAGGGCCGTCACCGCTATCATGAAATCACCACCTTCGATCACTCCAATCGGGTCGCCCATTGGAAATCGCTCCTCAAGAACCGCACCAAAGACATTCCCATCGAGTCCGATACCCGCGACCTCATCAGTTTCATGTACCTCCTGCGCTCCATCCCCTTCACCCCGGTCAGCGCTCACCAATACCGGGTCATGGCCGATGATAAGACCTACGATCTCTGGGTCCAAATCGCCGGCCCCGAACCGGTCCGGCTCAACACTTTCGGTTCTGTCCAAAGCCTCCGGTTCGACCCCGAAGCCGCCTTCGAGGGCATTTTTGTCCGCAAGGGCAAACTCACCGCCTGGGTTTCCGACGATCCCCGCCACCTCTGCACCCGCATGGTCGGCAGTGTGCCTGTCGCCAGCATCAATGTACTGCTGACCGAAGTGTACGGGCCGGGCGACGACTTCTGGACCCGGACCACCCGCCAAAAAATACAGTCCGGCGAGATTACGCCGTTGGTTTTTCCGGCCGAGCGGTCTCAGCGCGAAAAACAAAAGCATTGACGGTCAGCTCGGCCCTGATATGGTTTGACCATTCCGCCAATCTGGCGGATAAAAAGGATGACCTATGAACAAGGACTCTCTACAGTTTTTTAAAGAATTAATCGCCACCCCCAGCCCCTCGGGCTTCGAAATAGGCATCCAACGCATCGTCCGCAAAAAAATGCAAACCTATTGCGACCAGGTCCGCTCCGATGTCCACGGTAACACCATCGGCGTGATCAACCCGGAAGCGCCTTTCCGGGTCATGCTCTCCGGTCATTGCGATGAAATCGGCTTCATGGTCATGCATGTGGATGACAAGGGCTTCATTTATGTCGCCGCCGTCGGCGGGATCGATACGGCCGTGGTGGGCGGACAGCGCGTGATCATCCACGGGGCCAAGGGGCCGGTTCCCGGCGTCTTCGGCCGCAAACCGATCCACCTGCTGGAAGCCGAGGAGCGCAATAAACCGGCCAAGCTCCACGAGTTATGGATCGATATCGGCGCCAAAAATCGCAAGGAAGCTCTTAAGGCGATCGAAATCGGTGATTACGCCACTATCGTCGCGGATGTTCAGGAACTCCGCAACAATCTCGTTTCCGGCCGCGGCTTCGATGACCGCGCGGGCGCATTTGTCGTCGTGGAAACCCTGCGTCGTCTCAAAGAAAAAGAGTGCCGGGTCGGTGTCTATGGGGTCAGTTCGGTCCAGGAAGAAGTCGGTTTGCGCGGAGCTAAAACCAGCGCCTATGGGATCGACCCCCACGTCGGCATCGCCATCGATGTCGGGTTCGCCACCGATTGCCCTTCGGTCGACCCCAAAATCGTCGGTCAATCCGCGCTCGGCAAGGGCCCCACCCTGCATCGTGGCCCCAACATCAATCCGGTTCTGGGCCGCCTGATGGAGGAGATCGCCCGCAAACGCAAGATCCCGTTCCAAATCACACCCGAACCGCGCGTGACCGGAACCGATGCCAACGTGATGCAAGTCAACCGCTCAGGCGTCGCAACCGCCTTGCTCAGCGTCCCCAACCGCTACATGCATACCCCCGTGGAAGTGATTTCACTCGAGGATGTGGACAATGCATCCCGCCTGCTCGCCGAGGTCATCTGCGCGCTCAAGCCCACGTCCACGTTCATCCCCGGCGAGTAAGGAAACGGTCCGGTGGCCTCCCCCGACCGTCTCATTGCCACGGGCAGTAATACACCTTGCCGCACTGGCCGGACACTTGGGTTTCCCAGGCCTGCTGGATTTGGTTTAACCCGAATTGATGGGTCACCATTTTCAACGCCGGCGACTGGGTCGCCACCTGTAAGACCCGATGAAAATCGGCCAGATTGTAATGCCAGGCCCCCATCAGATGAAGGCCTTTCATGATCATGTGCCGGTTGGGTACGATCGGACTCGGCACCGTGCACCACCCGACATAAGCCATCTGGCCTTTACGACGCAAGGCCTCCAGGCAGGTCATGTGGGCCGCCGGAATCCCGGCGCAATCGATCGCCTTGTCCACCCCTTTGCCTCCCGTCAGATTCTGAACCTGTGCGACCACATCCGGATCCGCGGGATTCAAGATCCGCTCAGCCCCCAACGCCCGGGCCAGTTCGCTCCGGTACGGGTTGCTCTCCAACCCGATCACCCGCGCACCCCGGAAGCGGGCGTTTACCACCGCGCCCAACCCCACCGGACCCAATCCCGGAATTAAAACCGTGTCCAGTCCGTTGATTCCCAGCAATTCACAAGCGCCAAAACTCGGCCCCAAGGCGCACAAAGTCAGGGCCGCCTGTTCATAGCTGACCCCATCCGGGATCGGAGACAGGAGCCAATCGGGTTTCAACACGTATTGCCCCAGGGTAAAATTCCCCTCGTCAGAGCCGGTGAAAGTTTTGAAGTCGATCCACTGCTCGCAATGAATGTAGTCACCGGCGTGGCATAACTCGCATCGCCCACAGGCGGTCCCGGGTTGAACCACCACCCGGTCGCCGGGCTTAACCCGGCAGGGTTGGGCCACTGCCACCACTTCGCCCACCGCTTCATGGCCATAGCCATTCCCGCCTGTTCCATCCACAAAACCCTTGAACTCCGTACACATCGGCGCAATCATCACCTTGACCAACGCCCAGTTTTCGCGCGGACGCGGATCGGCCGAATCGATCACCCCCGCCTGCCGCACTCCGGTTACTTGAACCCTTTTCATGATCGTTCCTCCCTCCTCAGCCCCGGCGGGCCTGGAGTTTTTCCAGTACATTATTCCCGAAGTTTTGCGGCAGAGTCACCCGCCCGGCACCCGCCGCCGAGGCATAGATCGCCATGATCGCCTGGTAGGATTTCATGGAGTTCTCCATCGATGAGATATGCCCCACGGCCGGGTCTGCGGCGTAACGGGCCGCCGCATCCAAATGGGCGCTCAACCCCGCCAGCCAGTCGGCCTCCCAGGAAGACGTCTCCCGTTCCAGAGTTCCCTGATCGTAGCGGGCGATTTCCAACTGCTGATTCAGGGTATTCTTGATATGACCCCGATCCCCATGCGCCTCCACCGCCATTTGGAACCAAAATTCGGTTTCGCCGGGAATTGCATAGCCCGCGGAACCGAGTGTCAGATAGGCGCGGGTATCGTCATCAAAGCACAGGGTCGCGGTCGCCGCGTCGGGCGCCGGGGACCCTTCCTTGTCGAACCCCTGCAAATCGTCCACTTGTCCCATCACCCATTTAAGCGGCCGATACTGGTGAAAATAGAGAACCATGTCGACCAAGTGCGTTCCCTGCTCCAGCAGGTTGCCCCTGCACGTGGCCCGGTAGAAACGGATCGGCCCCAGCTCGCCATCCCGGATGACTTTCGCCATGCGCGCCCAGGTCTTCATCCATTTCTTCTGGTGCCCAATGACCACCCGCGCCTTCCCCGCCCGGGTCATCCAATCGATCTGGTAGGCATCATCGGGTGAAAGGGCCAGCGGTTTCTCGAGATTGAACAGCTTGACCCCCAACCCGTCTGCGGCCCGAAGTGCCTCCAGCCGGTAATGCGGATTAGCGGCCACATCCACCAAGTCCGGCTTGAGGGCACGCACGGCTTCGCGCAAATCCCGCGAGGCATACCCGATCCCGAACTGTTTCGCGACAGCCTCCACCGCTGCGCCCGGAAACACATCGACCAGCCCGACCAGTTCAACCTCTTTGCAGGCCTGATAGGCCCGGATGTGATTCTGTGCCCAATGACCCGACCCCACCAATAACGCTCGCATTTTCATCGTCTACCCTCTCTTCATTGCCGGTTATTCGTATCCACATCCGCCGACCGGCATCCCCGGCAATGGAATCGGTACCGCATCCTCCGTCCCCATACTCCATGCCACTAATTGCCGGCGTAAAACCGTCACCACCTCCCGACATCCGGACTCGTCCACCCGATTGATCCGTTCGCCAGGATCGCTTTCGAAGTCGTACAACTCGTCCCGATCGCCCATCGGATCATGTACATATTTCCAACGCCGGGTCCGGATCATCTTCCGCCGCCCTTCCGCCTCCCGCCAGGGGAGCGAGTCGATGAATGGATTCGCCAAGCGATCGGCATCCGCCTGGGTAAAAGCAGGCCCGCCGGCTCCATATTCGGCGAATGCCGCTTCCCGCTGTCCCGAGCTACCCATGATCCCCGGCAGGCATTGCCCTTGCATCGTCCGGGGTACACCTCGGCCTTGGAGAGTCAGCAAGGTCGGCACGATATCAAGCAGATTCACCGGGTCGGATTCAACCCGATCTTCCGGCACGAGGCCGGGACAGGACACGATCAAGGGCACCCGCATCAGACAATCGTAAAAAGCCCCCCCTTTATCCATGAGCCCATGTTCGCCGGTAAAATCCCCGTGGTCCGAACAAAACACCACCACGGTCCTCCGACGAAGATCCAACCGCTCCATCGCGTCTAAAATTCGGCCCATCGCCGTATCGATCAGTGCCGTCATGGCCAGATAGGTCGCCAGCGTCGCTTGCACATGGGGCTCATCGCCCGGTTCCCAACCGTGGATTCGGCGCAGAATCCGGGTTCGCTCCGGCATTCCGGCCTCTTCAACTTGACCGGGAGACGGCAGGGGCACCTCGCGAAAACGATTCACCCAGGCGCGCGGGGCCTCGATCGGCGAATGCGGGTCGGGAAAAGAAACCCACAAGGCAAAAGGCTCGTCGCGATGGGTCTCTAAATAGCGGATGGTCTGGGCGGCGATGACCGGAGTTCCATAATGAGCTTCCGGGAAATCGGTCGCCGCATAGGAGAAAGACGAACCTTGTCGAGGCATTTTACGCCGGACCGCATGGGCGGCTTGAATCGCCGCGGGTTCCACACACCAGTCCAGCCCGGCGTGATGGGCTCCTTCGGGCAAGCCGAGATGATCCAACTCGCACCAATCGTCAAACAGGGCGAGATCCTCCGGCGCCTGGAAGCAGTGATTTTTTCCGATCAAACCGCACCGGTAACCCGCCTGCTTCCAAATCCGGAAGGCATGGGGTCGTCCGGGTTGCAGATAAATCTGGTTGCGTCGACTGCCATGGGTGTGCGGATATTGGCCGGTCCATAACGATACCCGGGCCGGGACGCACAAGGGATGCGGAGTCATCGCCAAGTCATAGCGGATCCCGGCCTCCGCGAGACGCTCCAAATGGGGGGTCGGACAGGCCGAACTCCCATAGGGCCCGATCGCCGTCGCCTTCAGTTGGTCGCACATCACCACCAGGATATTGGGTCGATCCGACGACATCACGCGCCTCTCAGAGATCGAATTCAAATACCGTCAAACTCGCCGGCGGGAACGTGAACGTTTCGCCCAACCGAACCGTTTCCGTGCTCAAATGCACCGCTTCCGGTTGGTCCATCGTATTGCCGGCCGTCACCGAAGCCCCGACCAGTCGCGTCACCGTCACCCGGTCCATCCGCGGCGTAACCCCACGAAATGTGAGCGTGGTGGTCAACGGGCGGTCCTCCAGTTTCTGAAGCACCGAGAGGGTCATCCGCTTCCGAGAGTCGTCGATACTGGCCAGCACATCCAGCGCCGGCACATCCGTGAAATGAAGCAGGGAAGGGAGTTTTTCGTCCCGCGCTTTTTCGGGATCCACGATGCCGCAGAAGAATCGCTCGTGCTTGGCGCTGAACACCGGGGCCGCGATCGGCGTTTCCACCACGCGTCCGGCCGCATGGGCATCCCGGATCGCCTTATGGGCATACCAGGTGGTCTGCTTGAATAAACCCCGTTTATCAGCCATCATCAAAGCCAGCGTGTTCAACGCCAGGCTGATATTGGAAATCCCCACCGTCCGGGCATTGCGCAAAACCACATGCAACAGGGAAGCCACGGTCAGGGCATCCCCGAAATTAAAATATTCCTCCAAATCATGCTCCGGATCGTGCTTGCTGCGATACCACACATTCCATTCGTCGAACGCGATTTGCGGCCGAATGGGGACCACCGGCGGGGAACCCAATTCGCGATGAGTCCGCGGATGCACCCCTAACGCCGTATCCGCCGCCTCATCAATCAACGCATTCAGTCCATTGAACATCGCTTCGCAAATCCGCCCCGCGGCCATGGAATCCTTAAAAATAGGCCGGCCAAAATAATTGTGAACGCTGATCATGTCCGCCAACCCAACGGTTTCAAACAAAACGGTGCGATCCCATTCCGGATTCGGGCGGCCCAGACCACAGACCACCACCTTAATCGTCGGGTCCACCCGTTTCATTTGTAAAATGGCTTCCCGGCACCACCGGGCATATTCAGAAGCGCTCTTCTGGCCCGCCTGCCAGTTACCATAAATCTCGTTGCCTAATCCGAACAGCTTGATCCCATAGGGTTCCTCCCGGCCATGTTTCCGCCGGAGATCGGCCCAGCGGGTCGGCCGGGTCGAGTTGAGGTATTCCACCAGGTGGGCCGCATCTTCGGGACTCTGGGTATGCGCGTTGACGGTCAGGTAAAGTTCGGCGCCGAGTTCACGGCAGAGCGCATGGGCTTCGGGAATTCCGAACGCCGTACTTTGCGCGGTGTTCTGGGTCCGAAACAGTTTGGCTCGCGGCCGTTCTTCGCGCGGCCCCACCAACTCCTGCCAGTCGAAATAGGTGGCGCCACACCCGCCGGGATAGCGGATATGCGTCGGGCGCAGTTCACGCAATCCCTCGACGACATCCGCCCGCAAGCCATCGGGCCGGGCCTGGGGGTGGGTTGGATCGTACAGGCCGCCGTTGATGCAAGTTCCCGCCATTTCGATGAATTGCCCGTAGAGGAACGGATGAATGTCTGCCAGGGTATTACACCCCATCACGATAATTTCAGCTTCGGCCATGTTGCGTCTCCTTATGCATCCCGCGCTAGTTTTCGCATCGTGGGATCGTATTGCCACCGCCGCCCCAGCCCGGTCACCCGAACGCCCTCCCCCTCGAATTCCAGCGTGAACGCGTGAGGTTCATCCGCCCGAAGGGGCACCAGTATGGCATAGAAATCCAAGGTTCGGGTCCGGGCGCTCGTTTTGAGATCCAGGCACGGCACGGCCGGGCCCTCCGGTAATTCTGTCGGCCCCATGCGAACACTGGATTCCAAGGGGAAAGCGGAGAGGGTCTGCAATCGCAACTGGGCGGGTCCATTACGAAAAACAGCGCCCGACGGAATCAGTTCAATGCCACCTCCGGAATGGAAGTGCCATTCCAAGGGCTGGGGCGGTTCGGCCTCCAGTTCGATGAAATCATGCAGCAAAAAGAAACGTCGCTCGATGAACACCAGGGTCCGATCAAAAGTCCGGACCCGGCCGGGATAAGCGTGGAACACCCGCCCGGTGGCGATCACGGCGCCCGCTTCCTGGCGTAACCGCTCGAAGAGGCCGTAAACCGTGCCCCATTGTCCCGCCCGGAAACGCCGGCACCATTGGCTGGTATCCAGCGTGAACGCCTGCTCGTCGCTCCCCGCCAGCAACGTATTATGACAGGTGGCTTTACGCCGGGGATCCTGGGAATCGCTGTAATCGTACTTGCCCAGTTCAACCAACAGGCGCCGCCCATAGGCCGACACGGTAAAACTGTTGAGGTGCTGGTGATTGTGATGGGTGTTCGCGGGGCCGTTCAACCATAAGGCGTGAATCGCTTCAGGATCCCAGTCGCTCCGCATCGCCAGATGTTGGATGCCGGAAAATAAACCGATCGTTTCATTCCGGGAGGGCCGGGTGGCCGGCAGTGCGGGATCGTAGAAAATCAGGTAAAAGAGCGAATATTCCAGGTTCTCGCCATCCTCCCCCCACTCCACCTGGAGCAGGCTCCGGGCCAGCCATTGCCAGTCGGTCCGCTGACAATAGGTCGCCAGGAAGGGGATGGCGGGCCATAAGTGGGTGGATGCAAAACCGTCCGCGGTGTTGGCACACTCGCGAAAACCCGGCAGGATATGGTGCAGAATGTAATTGCCCGTCCCGAGGATGAACGGCAATTGCAAGGCATCCAACCCCTTCAATCGCTTCAAGGGAACCAGTCCCAGCAGGACATGGCGTAAATAATAATTCCAATAGAGAGGGCTTTCAGGATATCCGCCCTCCGGACAAAAGGAGGAGAGGGTCCGGCGCAATTGCATCACGGCCGCCGCCAGCACCTCGCGGGTGTCGCGGCAGTCCTCAAACACCAACGCGGCCATCGCCAACGGCCCGTTCAAAACCCCCAGCCCATTGGTGGTGTATCGCGATGAATTTGGAACTGTGTCGGGCACATCGATCAGCGAAGAAATCAGTCCGGTCGTCACCGGCCCTTGTTTTAAGGAATCGCGTTCCTCGTCCGTCAGATGGGGATACACGCCCTCGCGAATATCCGCCAGCGCCGGTTCGATTCCCTTCTTAAAACAAGCGTCCTCGATCGCCCTCCGCTCTTCAGGCGACAAGGCGTCATAGGCCCAATCGTAAACCAGCGCCAGCTCAGCCAAGGCCCCACCGGTGGCCAAACCGGCCCGAACCGCGCGTGCGGGGTTACGCTCAGATCCCATCAACCAATCCGGTTGATCGCTGATCACCCGCGCCATCCGCCGGGCGGCATCGGCAAATTCTCGCCGACCGGTGACCTGGTAGGCGAACGCCAGATGCGCGGCCCGGATGTGGCGCGTATGAACCGGACTGGGCGTCCCGCCCGCCATGGCCTCACAGGCCCGCAACAGGCGGTTCCACGTCGGCTGACAATCCGGATGGCGCAATTTATCGCGAATCGCGGGCAGGTCCTCCGCCCCGAAAAACAGACGGGGATGGACACCGCCAGTCTTGGAGGGTCGGCTCATGGAACCTCGGTTTCAAGCACGACCAAGGCTTGAACATCCAGGCGCGGAACTTCACAGCGAACCGAGCCTCCGAGATATTCAAAGGTCAGGTCGCGCCGTTCGGGGGCCAGGTACACCTTTGTCGGCGCCACGGGCATCCGGACTCGGAGTGGAATCCCAAATATCGGCGGAATCGTCTCGATCGTCTCGGGGGCCAGCCCCCGCTTGGTCGTTGCATAATTGACCAGATGGACCACCTGCCGCCCCCCCTGGCGCATCAAGCCCGCCTCGATCATCGGCCGCGGCCCCAAGGAAATCAACCGGTGGGGCAACAAGGCTTCCAGACACCGGGCAAAAATCTGGCGGCAATGGGTGTCCCCATCCCGGTGATAGGCCGCAAACAACGGCGCGGCACAATACATCATCCGGCCTTTGCGAACCAGCGCCGGATAAAGCCCGGGGCGGTCGGGAGGAGACTGATGATGCGAAGTGAAATGCTCGGGTGTCCGCTCAAAATAGGGCAGGATGGTTTGCGCCAGCGTTTCACAATCGCCACTGGTAGCCACCTGTCGAAACGCATAGCGAACCACGTAATCGAACGGTTCCACCGCGCCCCGGAACGATTCGGTCAGCCGGATGTAATTCGCCGTCGTCTCGGTCAACCCGCGATCTATCAGCGGCAGGGCCTCCAGGGCGAACCGACCATCACGCTCCGCCCAACCGCCTCCTGCCACAGCCAGCACGGCGCCACCAGCCGCGACAAACACATTGAGCTTTCCGATCGTCATCTCATCCAACCGCCGGTTGTCCGCCAAAATCAATAAGCGATAGGGAGAAAAATCGGCGGCGCGATCGATCAGGTCGAATTGCACCTGGCTTTCGACCAGCATCCGGGTCGCGCCCCACACCGCATCCGTCGCCTTGGCGATCCCATAATCGGTCCAATCGTCATCGACCAGGATCGCGGCCTCGGTTACCGGCACGGCGCCCAGGCACCATTCTTCGCGCTCCTTCACCGCCTCAAAGGCCGACCCAATCCGCCGGTAGACCAGCGGATCCAGCGCGCCCCGGGGATGCAGTTGGTCGCCCACCGAGCACCCGGCCCCATTCGCCAGCATGGTTGAAGTCTCCCACCGGAGTTGGGCTTCATTTTTGACGCTCCCGAAATCCGCCCAAATCCGATGAAACCGGGGCGTGACCCCGCGGACCGGAAGGCCAAACGTGCGGGCATGCCGGACAAACATCGGGAAATAGAGATATCCGCGCTCGGAGGGGGTACACTCAATTTCGAACCCGGTAATGTGGGGCAAGCCGCCCCGGGGATTCATCCGCACCTGTGAATTATATTCGATGTCCACCCCGGGCTTCAGGGATCGGATCAGGGATGAACATTTATCCAAGAATCCGTAAACCGAGGCGGCGGTGAATTTAAAGCGATCCTCTTCGCTGGCATACGAGAGCCCCATCGCCTTGATTTTTTCGCGACACCACCGGCAATAACAGGCGTTGTCGTCCAAATGAATCATGTCGAACCAGAGGCCGTCGACCTCGTAATTTTCGGTCACTTCGCGAACCTGGGGCAACAGCATCTCTTCGATATAGGGGCTATTGAGGCAGACCGTCGCCCACCGATCTCCCGGAATCTTATGGCGGGGCGTGCCATCCGGACCCAACTGCTGCCACTCGGGATGAAGCCGGGCGGCCTCCTCTTCCCAAACGACACTCAGATAGGCACTGACGGCGATATCGCGTTTGTGACAGGCTTCAATCTGGGCCCGGAGCAGATCAAAGGTTAACGAGGGATGGCGCCGTCCCTGGCGTGCATTGTAATAACACATACCATGATGGCATTTGGCAAAACAAACCACATAATTCACCGCCGCTTGAACCAGGTCGTTGGCAAACCGATCCCCATCGAATTCCGAGCCAACATCGGGAATCAAGGGGGAATTGTGGAAATCGAGATGAATCTTGCGCAACCGATCGCGTGTGTCCATGGGGCTCCCAATCGCTTGTTTTCAACGCCCTTTCCGGGCATCAAAATGGGTTCCATCATAGCGCAAAGAGATTCGTTTTGACCAGATACAAAAAAAGGGACTCGACCGGAGGTCATGCTAGGGTGCGGGGCCGTGGTGGCCCTGCGATCTCCACAATCACGCGAAAGAGGGTCAGGCAGGAATGCCCGACCTACTGTGAAAAAAACGGATAAAAGTCTTATTTCCCTGGCAATTCGACGGTCGTTCCCGGCGGCAGAACATCCGGAGTTGTCACCACAGGCGCGACCGGCGCCGCAGGCACAGCCGGAGCTATCGCCGCCGGGGGCGTCGGTAGAGCGGGTGCAATCGGAATCGCCGGAGCAGATGCAGGCGGAACAGCAACCGCGGGTGCCACGGCGACAGGAACCTCGGCGGGAGTCACCGCTTCGGTCGCGGGAACAACGGGAGGCGTTACCGCGGGGGCGGCAGGCGTTGCGACAACAGGAGTCGCTTCAATCAGCGTAACGGGGACAACCGCCGGCGCGTTATCCGGAATCACGTTCACCGGGGGAATCGTGGATTGAACGGGCTCGGACGGGGCCACCACCGGTACCACGGCCGAGGGGAGAGACACCGGGCGCAATTCACCCTTCGGGGGCGGCTGTTGCCGATACCATTCATTCCCAGGCGGCCCATATTTTCCCCAGCGCCGGCGACTGGCATTGGAATCGGTCAGGGCCAGCCCATACTTTTCAGCGAACCATTTCCATTCCCGGTCATTGAATTTCAGGAGAGTACCGAATTGATTAACCAGGGAGGAAATATCGAGAGCCCGAATGCGGGTGGTTTTTCGGCTCCAATCGGGAACCGTCTGAAACATCGCCGGCAACAATGTATCATCGCCCACCAAAACGAGCTGTTCAGGCGCACCGAGAAGAAAAGTTCCGGAAAAATAAGCCGCGGAGGTCATCGGCACCCACTCCCGGCCATTCCAGAGATGCACCAACAGATCCGGACCGACCTGCTGGTAGGAGATCAGGGTTATCCCCTGCTGGCAAATCAGATCAAATCCGAACTCCACCACTCGCTGCCGGGCGGGCAATACGACAAGGGTCGATGGCGCCTCAATCCCGCGACTCCAAAGGGTCCCCGCCATCATTACAATAAAACTGACTCCAAAAATAAATTTCCGCATGGTCATGGTCACTCCTCCTAAAATCACAATCGTTGTTATACCCCTCGAACCCGTGGCACACAAGCATAATCAAAGGAAGTGCCCGGGGCGGGAAAGTCGCGGAGCATCATTTTGAAAATAATTTCCGGAATTCCTCGGTCAATCGCGGCACCACCTCGAAGAGGTCGCCGACAATTCCATAGGTCGCCATTTTAAAAATCGGCGCATCGGGATCTTTATTGATCGCCACGATGATATCCGACGAAGACATGCCGGCCAGATGCTGAATCTGCCCGCTGATCCCGCAAGCGATATAAATTTTCGGACAAACGGTTTTGCCGGTCTGCCCGACCTGATGCGAGTAGGCGATCCAGTTGGAATCGACCGCCGCGCGGGAAGCGCCCACCGCGCCGCCTAAAACATCGGCCAGATCCCGCAATAGTGCGAAGTTTTCCGGTTTCTGCATGCCACGTCCACCGGAAACGATGATGTTCGCTTCGGCGATATTGGCGCTTTTTTCCTTTTCCGCCTCAAACCGGATCCGCTTCGCCCGGCATTTCAACAAGGTCTGGGATATCGTCTCAACCAAAACCTGCCCCTTTCGCCCGGGAACGATCTCGGCTTCCTTCATCACCTTATGCCGCACGGTAGCCATTTGGGGCCGGGCATTGGGCGTAATGATGGTCGCCATGATATTTCCGCCGAAGGCCGGGCGGGTCTGCAATAACTCGTGTGTGGTGGGATCGATGGCCAGTGCGGTACAATCGGCCGTCAGACCGGCCCGGACCGTCACCGCCACGCGGGACAGCACACTACGCCCAATGGTGGTCGCGCCGCACAGGAAGATGGCCGGTTTATGGCGCCGGATCAATTCCGAAAGAACGGCGGTATACGCCTCGTCCTGGAAACTGGCCAGTTCGGGCTGATCCGCCACGATGACCAAGTCCGCCCCGCGCGCAATCAATTCATCGGTCCGTCCCTGGATCCCGCTTCCCAATAAAACCGCGCTCAGTTTCATACCCAACTGGTCGGCCAATTTGCGACCTTCACCGAGCAGTTCAAAGGTGATCGACTGGGGAACCCCGTCGTGTTGTTCGGCAAAAATCCAGACGCCCTTGT
>CAZCDO010000090.1:12260-14990 GCA_964497135.1 uncultured Verrucomicrobiota bacterium | reverse complement strand
GCCGAAGTTACCATGACCAACGAAATTTCACACGCCAAACCCGGTAGAACCCAAAAAATATACAAGATGAATTTCATGAAACGTTTAAGTTTGAAAAGTTTTAAGGAATTCATATTGACGGACATAATGTATTGTTTATGATTCACATTGAAAAAGGGGCTTGGACAACTCCCTTTTTCCGGGATTACAAAGGTTTGTCCATTATATGTTGGGGCACACAAGAGAAAACAGGATGACGGCAATCGCCTATATTACACTGATGCTGGGAGCAATGGGCCAAGCCGGATTCTATGGTTCATTCATCACGCCACATGTTCCTGTGTGGTTCGGGCTGAGTCTTGCACTCCCTCCACTCCTGCTGGTGTTTACCTTGACGTTCTTCAACCAGCCCTTCCTCCCTCCGAACCTTTTCCGACGCAGCGTGATCATCGCAATGTGTTGGCTCGCTGTTGGCATCGTGCTTGCGGAAACTTTGGCCCACTTCGGCAGGATGCAACCGGACAGCGAAAAGAACGCCGTCACGTTGTGCCGAATCCTTATGCATTTGGGATGGTTCAGTTTCATCCCCCTTGCCAGAATGTGCGCGATCGCGAAGGAGGCTCACGAGAGAATGGAATCGGAGCGAACAGACAAGCCCCAACCACCGGTCCCACCCTATTCGGAGCCCGCTGCGCGGTCTCCTCAAGGGTGAACCGGAACGTTCGGCAAAGGACTCGGCGATGAACTGGAAATGCCTTGTTGGCTCTCACGTGAGGAACGGCTGCATTTGCAGAAGGTGCGGCGAAGGGGTGTATCACGTGCCGTTCAAGGGCGCGCCGTGCCTTTGTACTGTATGTCGCGAGACATTCCACAGACTGAAGGGATGCAAGTGTACTAGGTGTGGCGGGTACTTCCACGAATGGTCCCATGACTGCGAAAGATGCTCTCGGTGCGGAAAGACCCGTGACAGAGAGCACGACTGGTCCAAGGACTGCGAACAATGCTCGAAGTGCGGGAAACCCCGTCCCAATACGCACGACTGGGACAAGTGTAAGTGCAAGAACTGCTCAAAGACCCGTGACGAAGGACACGACTGGTCCGAGGACTGCGAACGATGCTCGAACTGCGGAAAAGCCCGTTCCAATGCTCACGACTGGGCCGGACTCGAGTGCAAGACTTGCGGTAAGAAGCGTGGTTTTTGGACAGTACGTGATGCTCATCATCTCTGCTTGGTCCTTGAGAATTGCAGCGCGACTTTCGGTGGATGTTTGCTGTCAGAGATCCTTCGGGTGTACCCGCAACGCCTGTTTTCAATCTACAATCACAATCTCCTGCTTGTCGGGACTCTCGATTCAGTCTCTCGTTGTGTCATAGAGACACTTCACAGTCGGGGGATGTACTCCCAAGCGTACAAGTGCGAGATGCAGACTGAAGGAAGGCTTTGGTACCTCAATGTGCAGGTAGTCACTGAATCCCAGTCTACATGGTATGGCCGTCACATCGCAGTAGCTGATGCCAACATCTGCTTCCTGTCGGATGACAAGACCAGATTTGTATTGGGCTGTCATAGCGACATTCTTGTCAACAGTCACAACCTGAGCAAGCTGAATTGGAGTGGGCGCTGACGGGCGGGAACGTCATTGCATTTCCTGCTTCCGATGCCCCCGAATTCGGGAAGGCGTTTAAGATGCGCGATCAGCAAGCATGGTGCTGTGGCCACTGTCCCCTCTGGGAGCAATGGATAGAAGCGTCGTGAAGCGATGCCGAACCAACCGGCGGCACCATACGTCGCTTCGCGCCGCTGGTGCACCGGCACGTTGGGCTGGAGAAACTAAAATATGGGCTTGTGCAGGCAATGTGACGATTTCCGTGAGATGAGCATGCCGTCAATGGCGCGCCAGTGTGATCGTTGCGACAATGCCATCAGCCCCTCAGTGCACCCATTTTTTGTCATCTCTGGCGTCAGTGGTGTTGGCAAGAGCACGCTGACACCCGAACTGACTACCCGTCTTCCGCATCACATAGTGATTGATGGCGACGAACTCTACGGCCTGGGTGTCAACTTTGGTTGGGATGTCCACAGGAACACGCTCCTCCGTATCGCTGCGGCAACCAGTCTCAATGGTCGTTCCTTGGTTCAATGCGGCACGATCTACCCCAATGAGTTCGACCCCATGCCTGCCCGCGCATCCGTTGGCGCGATTCACTATCTGAATCTGGATTGTGACGACACCGTCCGTGAGGAGCGGTTGCGCCCACGGCTCACGCGCCTATCTTGGTCTGAAGATAGAATTCAGGAATTCTTCGGAATCCACCGAAACATGGCCATTGAATTTCGGAATGGTTTTCAAGAGACGATGGACGTGACACGCAAGAGCGTTCAGGAAATAGCTGACCTCGTCGCGAATTGAAAACCAAAAACAGGGACAGGTTGTTAGTCGGAATTGGAATTGACGGGGGGCGGGGTTGGGCGTAAAGGGTAGAGCGGGTTTAGGGAATGGGGTTCAACAGGGAGGGGTATTTATGCGTATGCCACGGGTGAAGGCAGAGGGACAGGGGTTTTATCATTGTATCTCGCGAATCATCGAACGCCGGTATATTTTCCAGGATGAACAAAAGGAAGTGTTCTGCTCGATCCTGCGCAAAGCCAAAATATAACAAGCATTTCGATAATCAGTTTTGAATTCTGCTGCTACCTTATCCATATCAACAAAAGCGAGTTTCTGAGATTTGACTAGCTTCTCCGCCACC
>CAZCDO010000090.1:0-12250 GCA_964497135.1 uncultured Verrucomicrobiota bacterium | reverse complement strand
GCGGGGTGCAAATCCTGACGTACGCCGTGTTGTCGAACCACTTTCACGTTTTATTGCAAGTTCCTGAATCACAGGAGATTACGGACAAAGAACTGCTTCGCCGCCTGCGCCTGTTTTACAACGGGGAATTTGTCAAAACGTTTGCAATCCAGTTAGCCGAAGCCCGAACCCGATCAGGAGCCGAGGCGGATGGTCTGCGTCAGCCCTATCTTCGCCGGATGCATGATGTGTCAGCATTTATGAAACTGGTCAAACAACGCTTTTCGATCTGGTATAACCGGCATCAGAACCGGTTGGGGACCTTGTGGGAGGACCGATTCAAGAGCCTGCTGGTGGAGGGATCCGGGGGAGCCTTAATCCGAGTGGCAACGTATATTGATTTGAATCCAGTGCGGGCGGGACTGGTGAAGGATCCCAAGGATTATCGGCATAGTGGCTATGGTGAGGCGGTGGCCGGGAATCAACTCGCGCGCAAAGGCTTGTGCGCCCTGATGGGATCGGAACAGACTTGGGACCAGGCGGCCTCGAAGTATCGGTGTGTGCTGTATGTGCAGGGCGAAGTCGAGGGCGCAGGATCTCGGGCGGGATTTGATTCTGAAACGGTCCGGACGGAACTGGAACGGGATGGGGTGTTATCCACGGCAACGCTGTTGCGCTGTCGGGTCAGATATTTTAGCGATGGGGTGGTGTTGGGGAGTCGGGCGTTTGTCGAAGAAATCTTTCAAAGATACCGGGTATCGTTTGGGGCCAAGCGTCAGGACGGAGCGCGGCCGATGCGGCATGGGGCGTGGGAGGGACTTTGCACTCTGCGCGATTTGCGGTTGAATGTGATTACCGCACCTCCTTCAGTCAGCGGATAGGCTCTTAACGGCTCCCCATCATTTCTGAATGGCCAACCGTCGATCGGATACTGTCCGCGTATCACGCAAGAATGACCTATATACCAGGGGCAACGACCCGGATCTGTATAATTCCATACGAACTGGATCAGAGGCTTGACTGGAATGGATCTATTCCTTTTGATGGACTTGATTTAACAGCATTTTCAAATTAATCCTGCATGTGCAGATGGCGTCTTATGAAAAACCAAACTATTAACCTGTCCCTTGAGAGAAATAAAACTCGATTTTGCGGCGAATCCGGTTACTGTTAAGGTCTTTGAGGATGCCCCTTTTATGACGATGCCGGATGAAAAAGGATGTTTGGTTGCCGACACCCTTGAATTGAGCGTGGTCATTCCCTGTTTGAACGAGGCGGACACTCTGGCTGAATGTTTGGACAAGGCGTTCGATGCGTTTAACCGGCAGGGGATTGTCGGCGAAGTGATCGTCGCTGATAACGGGAGTACGGACGAGTCGGTGGCGATTGCCGAGCGGCTGGGCGCGCGGGTGGTTCGGGTGGAAGACCGGGGCTATGGGAATGCCCTGATGGGCGGTATCGAGGCGGCCCGGGGTCGTTACATCATCATGGGCGATGCCGACGCCAGCTATGATTTTTCCGAGATTCCGAAGTTTCTCACCAAACTCCGTGAGGGCTACGAACTGGTTCAGGGCTGTCGTTTGCCGTCCGGCGGCGGGACCGTCGAACCGGGGGCGATGCCGGGTTTGCATCTATGGCTGGGGAATCCCCTTTTTTCGTTGTTGGCGCGCTGGTGGTTCCGGGCGCCGATTCATGATGTGTATTGCGGTTTGCGCGGATTTCAGAAAGCCCTGTTTTTGCGTTTGCATCAGCGATGTACGGGGATGGAATTCGCCACTGAGATGATCATCAAAGCCAGTCTGTACCAGGCCCGGATCGCCGAGGTGCCGATTACCCTCCATCGCGATGGCCGCAAAAATCGTCGGCCGCACCTGAAAACCTTCCATGATGGCTGGCGCACGCTCCGGTTCTTCCTGATGTCCAGTCCGCGCTGGCTCTTTTTTATTCCGGGTGCGATTCTGATGCTGCTCGGGGGGATCAGTTATGGGCTGGTCTATGGCGGGTTGAATTACCGGGGAATCGTTTTCGATGCGCATACGTTGCTGTTCGGCAGCCTGGCGGTGATGCTCGGATACCAGACGGCGCTTTTCGGCGTCTACACCAAGCTCTTTGCCGTCAGTGAACGGCTGTTGCCGCCCGATCCGAAACTGGCCCGGCTATTCAAAATCTTCAACCTCGAACGCACGTTGCTGCTGGCGGCGATCGTTTTCGGGGTGGGGGTTTTCATGCTGGTGTCGACCGCCGAAATCTGGCGGGCCCGGGGGTTTGGGGCGATGGATTATCGCACGACCTTGCGCTTGGTGATTCCCGGTATGATGCTCTCCGTCCTCGGATTTCAGACCATCCTGGCTGGTTTTTTCATCACTATTCTCGGCATGCGCCGACGGTAGGTCCGTTCATGAGCGAACAACCGTTTCTGTCGATCATCCTGCCAACCTATAATGGGGCGGCTTTTCTCCCGCAGGCGCTTGCCAGCGTGGCAGCCGAACTGACGCCGGAGACGCCGGTCGAGCTCATCGCCGTCGATGACGGATCTGAAGATGGAACACCTGAAATTCTTCGCGCTGAATCCAATCGATTGCCGATGCGAGTGATTCTGAGGTCGCGCCAGGGGAACTGGGTGGCTGGCACCAACGTCGGCCTGGCCGAGGCCCGGGGGCGCTATGTTTGTTTTCTACACCAGGACGACCTCTGGTTGCCCGGCCGACTGGCTTCCCTCCGGGCGGCGGTGGACCGCCACCCGGCGGCGTCCCTTTTTTTAAGTTCCAGTCGATTTATTAATTCCCGGGGCCAGACGTGTGGCCGGTGGCGATGTCCGCTCCCGGTCGGTCGGGAATTGACCGCGCGGGAGGTGTTGCCCCATCTGGCGGTGCAAAATTTCATTGCCATTCCCGCGCCGGTCTTTGCCCGGGCCGCGGCGCAGAGCGCGGGTCCGATGGATGAGTCGCTCTGGTTCACGGCCGATTGGGATTATTGGGCGCGCCTTATGGAGCAGGGGACCACGGTTTACCATGACGATCCCCAGACCGCCTTTCGGATTCATTCCCTATCGCAAACGGCGCAGGGGTCGCGGAATTCGGAAGATTTCCGGGCCCAATATCAGGCGGCGATTGAGCGCACTTTGCGCCGGGCCGAGGCGGCGGGCTGCAGGGAGCTGTCGGACGTGCGCCGGGCGGCGCACTGGTCGTGTGAGATGAATGTGGCTCTGGCGGCGCTGGCCCATCGACGGCCAGTAGCCTGGCGCAAGTTCTTCCGGGCTATGCCGGTCTCGCCGCGCATCTGGCGTCGTTTTTTTAATTCCGCCCGCTTTTGGGATCGAACTGTGGCGCGATTGCGCGCCTGAAAAAAATCGAATCGGACCTTGCGGTGAAAAAGCCGTCCTGCGGGACGACTTACGCAGCGGGTGTTTTTGCCGGAGACGCCCGGAAATACAAAGCGAAAGCCGCCATGCCGGCCAGGATCAATACCCGGGTCAGAATCAGGATGCCGAGAATTTCAGCCAGCGTCCATCGGAAGCGTCCGAGATAAAGGACCAGGCACATCAAAAGCGTCAAAGGGGCCAGGGGGATCAGGAAGGAGAAGCGATTCCGGGCCATTTCGATCGTTGCCGTGATTTGGATCAGGCCCAGCAGGCCGATCGATGCGGCATAGAGCCAGACGTACCCGGCATAGGGCAGGTAGAGAGGATTCCAGTGGCGCACGATCAACGGGCTGAAAAGCGCCAGACCCGCCACGGCGCCCAAGCCGATCACGCCGCCCGCCAGCAGCGCCTGCCGGTGGAGGATGCGGACGGCCTGGCCGCGGGCGTGTTCCGCCGCGGCCAGGGGGAAGAGCACAAAAACCACCGATCCGACCAGGTATCCCGGGATCGAACCCAGCGTCACGATCACCGCGTACCCGCCGGATTCCGCGGTCAAAAAATTGCGCACCAACAGGCGATCGAAATGGAACAACAAAGTGCTGCTGATCGTGAACAGCGCCATCGGCAGGAGCAGATTGCGCATCACGATCCATTCGTCGTTCCCCAACGCCCGGCGTTCGCCCACCCAGAAGTGGCGCAAACTGTAAAAAACGATGCCGCCCGCCAACAGGCTGGCGGCGATCCGCGCGAGCAACGCGCCGCGCAACCCCAGGCCCCACCCGATCACGAGGGCCGAGCCGACCCCGATCAGGATGGCCGGGTTGAGCAGGGCATTGACGATCAAGAGCCGGTAATGGCGGACGCCCTGAAGAATGGTGCCATAGAGCGGTTCCCACCAGGCCAGGAACGAGAGTCCGGCGATCAATCCCAGGATCCAGCCCGCTTCGAGGTGCAGGCGGCTTAATAAAAAATCCCGAAACACGAAGACCAGGGCCAGGGAGAGCAGACTGCCGATGCCGGCGAGGCGCCCCAGGAGCCCGATGAGGGATCTGATTTTTGCCGGCTCGCCGAGCGCTTCGAGCCGGCTAAGTGATTTCATCCCCGTCTGATAGAGAATGGTGACGGGAATGGCGAGGATGGCCAGGAAGGAAAAAATAGGGTCGAAGGCGCCGAATTCATCTGCCGACAAACGGCGGCCGAGAATGAACTTGTAGAGCAGGTTGACGAGATCGCCCAGGCGCGAGGATCCAAAGACCAGGATGCCGCCCCAGCCGAGGGGGCCGAGGCGGTCTTTGATTTTATGGAGGGCCGGCGGGATGACAAAGAATCCTGACATGGGGGATTTGTACCGGGAATTGGTCCACGCTTCAAGCCGCGATTGATAACTGAGCAAAAATTATCCGGAAAAGTTTGCCGCAGAGGTACGAATTTCGTATCTTAGGACGCTCTATTAGCAATGGTTTAATTATTGAGGTGCGACATGTTACGAGTCCAGTGGCTGGCGTTGGGTCTGGTGATGTGCGGAATGGTGGCGTTGGGAGAGGGACCGGGGGTGCCGGTCGAGAAGCCGATCCGCCTGATCGCTGAGGCTGAGGATTTCAAGGTTGTGAATCCCGGCTGGTCGGTGGTGCCCTATCGCGAAAACTATTTTGCCTCCACTTTCGCCCTGACTTTTATTTCGCGGATGGCCTGTCTCGGCGCGCCGGAACAGGTGGAAAAAGGCAAGGATGCGGTCGCCGAGCAGACGGTGACCCTGCCCCGCGCCGGAACCTTCGAAGTGTTGTCCCGCTACGAACAGCCGTACGATTTTTCGGCCGAGTTCGGGGTGGAAATCGTGCAGAAGGGGAAAACGGTTTATCGGGATACTTTTGGGCGGCTGACGGATCCCAAGATCTGGGGCTGTTCGGGCGACGAAACCGCCCGCCGTCAGCCGATGCAGCGGTTTTTCTGGGGGGCGACCGACAATATCGTCTGGCAGGAAAAAGGTAGCGTTACGCTGGCGGCCGGAGAGGCGGTTATCCGCCTGATTGCGGCTCCGCAAATGGAGGGGTCGACGACCCGTTCCCAGGCGGCGCGACGCAATGTAGATTTGATTTGTCTGACCGACGATAAAGCGGGGCGCGAGGCCCAGCGCAAGCACGGGGGATCCCGGACTTATCTGGAAATGGACGGCTGGCTGGTGCAGGATGGCGATCTATTTCTCCGAGTAAAAAATTTGGGCGACACCCCCATTGCGCCCGACCTGGTGCCGAATGCGTTTGGTCAGCATTCGCCCTATTATGTACATTTGCGCGACTGGCCATCCGTCAAAATTCTTAAAAAAGGGTATGCACAGACGGACCGGCCTTATGAATTGACCGGGCCCCGTTCGTTGGCGGTGGCGGCGAAAAACCGGGCACCCCGGTTGGGCTCCGAGCTGATGAAAACCGTTCCGGATGATCAAAAACTTCAGCCGGGCGATCAATCCGGCTGGGTTCCGCTGGGTTCGATGATCGATTCCCTGCATGATTCCACCTGGAGCATCAAAAGTCCTCAAAAGTTGGGAATGGAATTTGCGGTGCCGGATGGCAAGGGCGGGTTGAAGACGGTGAAAAAGACGGACGTGAACGGTTCCGTTACGTTTGAAATGCCCGGCAATCTGGCGCCGAACCCCGAGTTGGCCCGGATCCTGAAAGAGCGGTACTGGCTCCCCGAGATCGCGACGGTCGATGAATCGATGACCTGGCTTAAAAACGAAGTGGCTAAATTCCCGAAGAAAGGGTCCGTGGCCAAACGGTTCCTGATTTACAACATCATGGGGTGGGGGGGCTTGAATCATCCGATCGCCCGGGAATTGGCCCCGGCCCTGGGGGACAACACCATGGTCGGGCAAGAGGGCAAAAAGCGCGGTCTTTTCTGCCATTGGCGCGACATGAAGCCGGAGTCGATCGCCAAGGCGTTGGCCGAAGGTAAATTCGATGACACCTACGTGGTGAGTTACGGTGACGAAACCCATTTGCCGGAGCGGAAGCCGGATGAAGGCGTCTTCAGGGACTGGCTGGCCGCGCGCGGCGTGAAGGATGCGGCGACGGCGGTTTACACGACCGACCGGGCCAATCCCCTCTATTATTATTCAACCCTGTGTGCCATCGAAAACGGGGCCAAGCCCTATATCGCGGGGTCTGCGGCCTTTGCAGCCAAAGGGATCCGCACTGGAGCGAATTACTCGCCGCATTCCAATTACCTGGTCAGCGAGATGCATTATATCCGGCCGTTCAAACTGAAAGCGATGACGATGCCGTGGAGCGAGGATTATGTCTGGCAGGTTCCCGAATTCAGCGTGCAGGTGATCGGGTATCTGACGTCGGCCTTCCGGGCGGGAGCGAAATACCACCGGATGCCGATTCACATGTATGTCATGCCCCACAGTCCGGGCAATACGCCGTCGGATTTCCGGCGTTCCTTCTACACCTGTGTGGCGCATGGGGCGACGATGATCAACTATTTCTGCGCCTCGCCGTTGGTGGTGGCCGGGACTGAAAATTACGTGGCGACCCGCGATTTGGCCATGTGGCGGGCGATCAACGATGTCTCGCATGAGGCCGGGATTTTTGAGGATTACGTGATGGATGGGCAGGTGCGCCCGGCGAAGGTGGGCTTGCTGCTGTCGAGCGTGGACGACATCCTGACCGGCGCCAATAATTCGACCCTGGCCCTGCACAATAACGAGCGCAAGGCGTTGTACCTGGCCCTGCGGCAGGCCCAGGTACCGGTCGATTTCCTGAGCGAAGACGATGTGATCGACGGTCTGGCGAAGGATTACAAGGTCATCTATGTCACTCAACAGTGGCTTCATTCGAAGGCGGTTTCCGCGTTGAAAAAATGGGCCGAGGCGGGTGGTACGGTGGTGGCCCTGGCTGGCGGCGGGTTCTTGAATGAGTTCAATCAGAACAACCCGGATGCGGGCGATTTGTATGGGGTCAAGACCCAGCAATTGAACCGGGATCCGAAGTTTCTTGATTACCTCCTGGTGGAAAACAAACCGTTCCTGCCCAAACAGGATCTGCCCCGTTACAAACCGTTCGCCACGGTGGCCTGGGGTGAAGGGGAACAGGCGGTCTCGAATGCGGGCGTGATCGCGTGGAAACAGGATTTGACGGTCGCTGACGGCCGAGTGGTCGGCCGATTCAATGACGGGAAACCGGCGGTGATCGAGAAGGCCCATGGCAAAGGCAAAGCCGTCTTGTTCGGCTTCCTGCCCGGCCAGGACTATTTGCGCAAAGCCCTGCCGTTGCGGGCGGTCGATCGCGGCGGGGTGGATGCGAGTTATACGCATTTTCTGCCCACGGACCTGGATCCCCATATGCGGCGCGCCCTGACGACCGATTTTCTGCCGGTGGACTTTGTGCGGCCCGTGGTGTGCAGTGAAACCCTGGTGGAGAGTACCTGTATCGACACGATCAAGCCGGCGAAACGCCTGGCCGTGCCGCTGATCAACTATAGCGGGGTTGCAATTCCCCAACTGACCGTGACGATCGCCGGGGTCAAAAAGGTGTCCAAAGTCCGGTCGGTGGAGCAAACTCAGGTGGAGCACAAGATCGAAAATGGCGATTTGGTCGTCACCTTGCCCCTGGATGTGGCGGATATGCTGTTGATCGAGCTGTAAGTACCTCACAAAAAAGTTGACCCCCGCCTCTCTGCCGCCTAGTGTATGGGAATGCGCTCTGTTTATCGAATTCTTCGGGTCTTGTTGTGGTTGGCCCTGTTGACGCCCGTTTTTCCGGCGGCGGCCTATATGCCGGCCTCGTCCCCGGAATCGATGGGCGCCAACGCGGCGCCGCTACCGCCTGAAAAACCGAAGGCGCGGCGGGGCATTACGCTATTCCACCGGCCCGCCCGCAAAACTCCGGTCGCCCAGATCGAATGGGCCCGCACCCTCGAAGCGGGGAACCACACCATCCGTGCCAGTCGGGCCTTTTTGGCCCTGGTCTATGCCTGGCCCGATTCTCCGGAAGCGCCCGAAGCCCAACTGGCCCTTGCCCGCCTGATGGAAAAGCGGAACAAACTCTCCACCGCCTTCGCTGAATATCAATATCTTATCGACCGGTACGTCGGCCAATACCCGCACCTCGAGGTTCTGGAACGGCAATACCAGATCGGCTTGAAACGAAAAGATCGCGAGATGCTTGAAACGGTCGTTAAAAACGGACCCGCCGCTCCGATCGCACCCGAAGCGCTGTATCAGTCCGGATTGATCGCCGAAAAAGCCAGGGATTACGATCTCGCCATTTTGGATTTCCAGTCCCTACAAAATCGTTATCCCGGCTCGGTTCGTGTCGAGGAATCCGCCTATCGGGAAGCCCGCAATCTTTACACCTTGTGCATGGACCTCTCTCCCCAGGATGAAATTCGGTTCCTAAGCGCCCGCACCGCGGTCGCCCGGTTTTTGCGCCTGTATCCCAATTCCCTTCAGGCCCCCGAGGCCCGGCAACTGCAGAAGACCATCGAAAGTCGCCTGGCCGCCTTCGCCTTTCAAAAGGCGTTTTTTTACGACCGCCAACTCCGTCCGCCCCGCCCCGCCTCCGCGCTGGTCGCCTATCGCGATTTTGTCCGCCGCTTTCCGGATGCCGAGCGGGTGCCCGTCGCACGGAACCGCATCGCCGAATTGGAACAGCTCACAGGAACAAATACCCATGAAAAAATCGCCCCTTAAATTCCTCGGTTTCGCCTTGCTGGGTCTGGCCCTCGCGCTTCCGCTCCTGTTGACCGGATGCCGGGCCTACCGCCTGGGCAGTACCCTTAACCCGCGGCTCAAAACCGTCTTTATCCCGGTTTTCGTCAATCAAGCGGGGTATCCCCAACTGGAGACCCGGACCACCGCCGCGACCATCGAGGAATTCCAACGCGATGGCACGCTGCGGGTCGCCGAACGCGAAACGTCCGATCTTGTGATCGAAGTCACCCTTCAACGCTACCTGCTCCAGCCGCTGCGCTATAATCCGAACCGCACCACCACGGCGACCGAATACCGAATCTTGATGGATGCCGTGATGACGGTGCGCGGACGCGATGGCAAAGTTCTGATGGCGGATATCAAAATCCGGGGCGAAAGCACTTTTGAATTCAGCGGGGATATCGCCACGGCCCGGCAACAAGCCCTGCCCCAGGCCTCCCGGGACATGGCCCATCGGATCGTCGAAACCGTTGTGGAAGCCTGGTAAAACAAAACGGCCGGCGCCCGCGGAATTCTCCGCGACACCGGCCGTCCGTCAACCCGTTCGACCTTACCCGATTTTCGTCAACAAGCGGGAAGCCCGGGCCTTTTTCCGATCCGCTGTGTTTTTCTTGATAATCCCCTTCTTGGCCGCTTTATCGAGGAAGGAGCAATACGCCTTGAAAGATTCGAAGGCCTTGGGCTTGTCCTTGGATTCGAAATTAGACAATAACGCCCGGCGTTGAGTCAGTAAAACGGCTTTTTCCTTGCGATTGCGAACCCGGTTCTCATCCGCCTGGCGTGCGCGTTTCACGGCGCTAAGAATTTTCGGCATATTATCGTCCTCACTTGCTAAATGCTACTTGCAGACCTCTGAAAACACGTAATAATAGCGGCAAATGCGCTGAAGTCAACGGGTTTTTGGTGGAAAGGCAAAGCGATGCGCGGGTTTCGATTTTTTCTGGGGATATTGTTGATTCCCTGGTGTTATGCCACCGTACGGACCTTGGGGGTTCTGGTTCAGGCTGCGGACCCCGCTTCATCCTGGTTGATCTCACCCGCCGGGCTCCTGATGGGCGGCGGTTTTTTGCTCTGGCTGTTTTTCTATCTGGTCCTTCCCCGTCCCGTCCGGGCTTATGTGTTGGCCCATGAATTGTCCCATGCGCTGTGGGGCCTGTTACAGGGCCGGCGGGTTTCCGGGCTTCGCGTCTCCAGTCAGGGGGGCAGTGTGCGGATCGAAAAACCCAATACGCTGATCGTTTTGGCGCCCTATTTTTTTCCGTTTTACACGCTCCTCGTCGTTGTGGCCTACGGAATCGGGTCCCTGTTCACCGATCTGACGCCTTGGCGCCCGGTCTGGCTGGCCGCCGTGGGCTTGACCTGGGGCTTCCATGTCACCTTCACTGTAAGCGCCTTGTTGGACCATCAATCCGATATTCAGAAAGTCGGACGTCTCTTTTCCTACACCTTCATTTTCCTGCTCAATGGACTGGGGCTGGCGCTCTGGCTGGTGGCGGTGGGTCCTGTCTCCCTGCTCGATCTGGGCACCACCCTGGCCCGTGAGATTGGAACGACCACCCGGTTTTGCGCCGAAACAATCACCGCCGCGGCGATCTGGATTTACAATAAAATCGACCCCGCCTCCGTTTAACTCATAGGCGCCTTCAAGGGGAGAGTGAGTGACTCAGGACCGCATACCGGACGACCCGAACGATGCCGATTTGCTTGAGGCTTATCGCGCGGGAGATTCGTCGGCTTTGGCGGTTTTGTTCGAGCGGTATCGGAACGCCCTGTATGCCTATATCGCCCGGATGACGGAGGGGCGTGGAGATGCCGACGAAATATTCCAGGAAACCTGGTTTCGGGCGATCCGCCATCTGCCGCGCTTCCGGGACGGTCATTTCCGGGCCTGGCTGTACCGGATCTGCCATAACCTGATGATTGATCGCGGTCGGGATGAAAGCCGATGGACCTCGCTGGATCAACCCTGTACGGGGACAGAAGGGGAACCCGCTCAGGATCGATTGGCGGCGACCGGCCCGGATCCCGCCGCTTTGGCTGCGGGGCACGATCTCGGGCGGATGATTGACGCGTTGTTGGCCGGTTTGCCGGCGGCGCAACGGGAGGTGTTTCTGTTGCGGACGGAGGGGGATCTGCCGTTCCGCGAAATCGCCCGGCTTCAGGGGGTCTCGATCAACACCGCCCTGGCCCGGATGCAATATGCGGTCGAAAAACTGCGTGCAGGATTGAAGGCGGAAGCGCCTTTTGAGGAGTACCCATCATGAACTGTAACCGGGTTCAACAGGCGCTGTTATTGGAAGCGAGTGGCGAAATCGGCCGCTGGCGCAGACATCGGCTTCACCGTCACCTGGCGGTTTGCCCGGCCTGCCGTCAATGGCAGGCCGATTTGGGCCGCCTGACCGCCCTCGAACGGCCCCTCCGTTCGGCCCCGGTGTTTAACCCGGCCCTGTTTCCACAAGCCCGACTCCCGCACCGGTCTCCGGTTCCGTTCGTCGTTTTCCCGGCCTTGGCGGCGGCCCTGGCGTTATTGCTGGCCGGCGCCGGTTGGTGGAGTTGGTCCCGGTGGACCGTCCGGCAGACTGATCTTCAAACCATCGCCCGGATGGAGCGTCTGCAGGAATGGACCCTCCTGGCCGCGATATTGAACGGGGATGATTCGGCGGGAATGGATGCGGATGGACCCACCAGTCCCGAAGCGGCGCGACGGGCGTTGGCCCAACAACTGTTGCGACTGCAAGAGCCGGAATCCGAAGAAATCGCTTCGGAAGAGGGAATCATTCCATCGGCACAGCATCCGCCCACAGCTCTTCCAAGGCATAATAGGAACGCAAATCCGTCCGAAAAATATGGATGACCACATCGACGTAATCCAACACCAGCCAACCATCGTCGGGCAGACCGGACTTGCGATAGCAGTAAACCCCTTCGTCCTTCAAGGCGCGGATGACTTCATTGGCCAAGGCCTTCAAGTGCGGGGCGCTACTGCCTGAAACCAGGACCATATAGTCGGCTAACGTGGAAAACGCGCGCACATCGAGAACGATCAGATTCTCGCCCTTACGCGCTTCCAATGCGGCGCGGGCCTGACTCGCCAGGCGGGCGGAAGCGGGCAGGGGTGGGGGCGGCGGGGCGGGGGCGGGGCGGGGGGTGGCAGGGCGGCGCGGGGTCGTTTTTTTAGGGCTCATTGGATCTCTCCT